>NZ_BAAABI010000002.1:0-415610 GCF_054785215.1 Lapidilactobacillus salsurivasis
CAGTTATCAATGACTACGTTTGGTAAACCGTCAATTGTTTCGATGTTCAAAATATCACCTCAAATATTCACCACCATTATAATCCTGTGGTCAAATATTGCCATTCGCCAAACCATAGAAAGAACCGATTATTCTTAGCGATTTATCGCTTAGAATAAGGCTCGATTTGAAGACAAGCCGCTGGGCTTGCGGATTGGCTTCAAACGATGCCCACCGCGTTCCAGCCACGACAAACGTCCTGAGGCGGTTGCGTCACCACCTACACCCACTATTTCTGCAATCAAGTGTAAGTTCAAGATAGGATTCAAGCCTTCTAATGTTTTCAAACAACACCCAGCGCAACTAATGCGCTGAGTCATTTACACGAAGCGATGATCCATCACGTGAATTCACCCAACAGAATGCTTGTTGTTGCAAGCATTCTGTGTTATACTATGGTCATGAATTGGTTCGAGTGAGCAGAAATGCTCACTCTTTTTATTGACCGATTTCCGAAAGGAGGTTAAGTTTTGAGTTCAGTCATCGAAACCGTTCGCACGCTCGTTATGCCGATCCTCAACGCTAACCATTTTCAATTAGTCGATCTAGAATACCAAAAGGAAGGTAAAAGCTGGTATCTCCGGCTTTATATCGACAAACCTGGTGGTATTGATATTGAAGAATGCGCGCTCGTCAGTGAGTTAGTCAGTGAAAAATTAGATGGAATGGATCCTGATCCGATTCCCCAAGCTTATTTCTTAGAGGTGTCTTCGCCGGGTGCGGAGCGGCCATTGAAGAATGAGCGTGATTATCAGAACGCCGTTGATCAATATATTCATGTTTCTTTGTATCAAGCTATCAATAAAGCCAAAGTTTACGAAGGCTATTTGCGTGAGCTAAGTGACACGGAATTAACGCTTGAGTACAAGGACCGTGGCCGGCAAAAGTCTGTGGTCATTTCACGGGAAAACATTGCGCAAGCACGTTTGGCAATCGAATTTTAGACGGAGAAGGGAAGACATCATGAACGATGAGATGTTAGGTGCTTTAGACGCACTGGAAAAAGAAAAGGGCATCAAAAAAGAAGTCGTTGTTGAAGCGATTCAGGCGGCCTTGGTTTCTGCTTACAAACGGAATTATGGCCAAGCGCAAAATGTCGAAGTTGATTTTGATAACAACAGTGGTAATATCCATGTTTATGCCGTGAAAAAAGTGGTTGAAGAAGTCGCGGATGATCGGCTGGAAATCAGTTTGGACGATGCGCTGAAGATCAACCGGGCTTATGAAGTCGGGGATGAGATCAAGCGCGAAGTCACACCGAAGAATTTCGGGCGGATCTCAGCGCAAACAGCCAAGCAGGTCATTATGCAACGGTTGCGTGAAGCGGAACGGTCCCAGATCTATAATGAATATACGCAATATGAGCACGAAATTATTCAAGGGACTGTGTTGCGCCGGGACAATAAGTTCATTTACGTGGATCTTGGCGACATCGAAGCCGTGATGGGCAAACAAGATCAGATTCCCAATGAAGACTATCAAGTTCACGATCGGATCAAAGTTTTTGTCAGCAAGGTTGAGAATACGACCAAGGGCCCGCAAGTTTTCGTTTCGCGGACGAACCCAGAATTGGTCAAGCGGTTATTCGAACAGGAAATTCCTGAAGTTTATGATGGCACGGTAGAAATCGTTTCGATCGCCCGGGAAGCCGGCGATCGTTCGAAGGTCGCCGTTCGTTCGACCAACCCCAATGTGGATCCGGTCGGCACTTGTGTCGGTCCTAAAGGTCAGCGGGTGCAAACAATCGTCAATGAGCTGCACGGCGAAAACATGGACATTGTTAAATGGGAAGAAGATCCTTCCGATTACATTGCCAATGCCTTGAATCCAGCCGAAGTAATCGCCGTTCAATTCGACGAAGCCAAGCGGGAATGTATGGTGATCGTTCCGGATTATCAACTTTCCTTGGCCATTGGTAAACGGGGTCAAAACGCCCGTTTAGCGGCGAAGTTGACCGGGTACAAAATCGATATCAAGCCAGAGTCCGAAGTTGAATTCGTTGACGATGATGGTGATGATGTGGACGCGCCAACAGATGCGCCAGCGTCAACCGAACCGGCCACTGATTCTGATCAAACGGACTCAGAAGCATAATTGGTGAAGTGATGAAGAAAAGAAAGATTCCCATGCGGAAAGATGTTCTAACGAATGAAATGCAGCCTAAGAAAAGTTTAGTGCGGATTGTTCGCAGTAGTGAAGGCGAGATCAGCCTTGACCCCACTGGCAAGAAACCGGGACGGGGAGCGTATGTTTCCTTGGACCCAGCCGCGGTTCAACAAGCCAAGGCTAAGAAAACCTTGGATAAAGTTTTTGGCCAGCCGATTTCAGCGGCTTTCTATGATGATTTGTTTGCCTATGTGGATCATCAAAAAGCCCGTCAAGAATTATTCGGAGCCCAAGAATGAGTGCACAAAGCGAACAGCAAACGAAGACCTTGAATTTATTAGGTTTAGCGCGGCGGGCCCAGCAGTTGGTCATGGGTGAAGGTTTAGTGGTGGAAGCGGCGCGTCACGGCCAGCTTCGGCTGATTTTTGTCGCCAGTGATTTGGGACCAAATACAATGAAACGAATCAAGAATAAAGCAAATTTCTATCAGATTCCCATGATCGAAGTTTTCTCTGCAGCGCAACTCACACATGCGATCGGCGCGTCACGTAAAGTGATCGGTGTTAAAGACGCCGGCTTCGCCAAAGGAATGGTGAGCTTGATGCAGTAATTAAGGAGTGTGAAATATGGGGAAGAAACGAGTTTACGAATTAGCAAAAGAATTGAATGTCGCCAGCAAAGATGTGATCAATGAAGCCAAGACTATCGGCCTCGATCTCAAAAACCATATGTCAACTTTGGATGACCAGCAAGCCCAACAATTGAGCCAGAAGTTAGGTCACCAGAAGTCAGTTAGTCCAGCGGCAGCATCTGCCAAGGCGCTGGCTAAGGCGCGGATCACGGCAGCTAGTTCCGACACGCCAGCGCTTAAGCCGGCGTCACAGCCAGCCCAGGAGAAACCGCAAGCGAGCGCACCGAAACCGGTCGCCAAACCAGCAACGTCTGCAGCCCAGCCAAGCGCGCCTGCCAGTGAAGCTAAAGGTCAAGCTAAAGCTGAGACTAAGGGTCAAGCTAAGAACGATGGTAAAACCAAGATCAAGATCACCGCGATCCGCCGCAATCGTTCAACTAACAATAATCACGGGCAAAATGGGGAACAGCGGCCAGCAAACCGCGGCCAGAATGGTCAACGAAATCAACGCCAGAATGGCACAAATGGGGATCGCATGAATAACCGTAATAACGGCACAAACAATTCTACCAATAATCGCAATCGTAATAATAATGGTAGTAATAACGGTGGGAACAACCGTTTCAACAACAACCGTTCGGCTCAATCCGAGCGAACCGCGGGGAATAATGGTCAACGCCGCAATAACGGTCAAGGCCAGAACCGCAATAATCAAAATCGCGGGAACACCAGCAGTCCACGACCAGCGGCAAATGCGGGGCTGCGTCACTTGCAACAATACAAGGAGCAAGCGGCGCAAACCCAGGCTTCGATCCAACAGGAACGTGCTGACGAACAACGCCGCGCGGAAAAGCAACGCCGTGACCAAAAGGCTAAAGCTAAGCAGGCGCAAGAAGCTCAAGTGAAACAGCAAGCCCAAGCGCGCGCTGAAGCGGCCGCTGAGAAGAAGGTTGCGGCAACCAAGCCAACGCCAACCACAGAAGTGAAAGAATCAGCGCAAACGACAGCCAAGAAACGTCCGGAGAAGGTTTTCACGCGTAACGCGGCGCCAAAACGTGAAGGTGGCTTCAACGCCAATGATCGGGACGGCTACAAGCCAAATCCACGCAAGCGCAATAAACGTAAGCAACGGGCGCAACAACGCCATCAGGTTGCTAAAGTGATGCCGCAACGGAAAGATCGGCCATTGCCAGAAGTGCTGGTTTATACCGATGGCATGAACGCCCAAGATCTGGGTAAACTTTTGCACCGGGAACCAGCGGAAATCGTGAAGAAGCTCTTCATGCTGGGCGTGATGACCAACCAGAACCAATCTCTTGATGGGGATACAATCGAGTTATTGGCGACGGATTATGGCATTGAAGCGCAGAAGAAGGTCGAAGAAGATCTTTCCGATATTGAAAAGATCGTCAAAGCAGAAGTCGCGAATACTGATTATCAGGCGCCGCGGCCACCAGTGGTCACCATCATGGGTCACGTTGACCATGGTAAAACCACCTTGCTGGATCGTCTGCGGCACACCCACGTGACTGCTGGCGAAGCTGGCGGGATCACCCAGCATATTGGGGCTTACCAAGTTAAGCTGAATGACCGTTTGATCACGTTCTTGGATACGCCAGGACACGCGGCCTTCACGAATATGCGGGCGCGGGGCGCTGATGTGACGGATATTGTTGTTTTAGTTGTGGCGGCTGACGATGGTGTCATGCCACAAACGATCGAAGCGATCAATCATGCTAAGGCAGCGCACGATCCGATCATCGTGGCGGTCAACAAGATCGATAAGCCGGGCGCGAACCCGAACCACGTGATGGAACAATTGACGGAATATGAATTGATTCCTGAATCATGGGGCGGCGACACGATTTTCGTCGAGATTTCCGCGAAAAACGGCACCAATATCGACGAACTGTTGGAAATGATCTTGCTGGAAGCCGATATTTTGGAATTGAAGGCCAATCCTAAACAACGGGCAGTCGGAACTGTTCTGGAAGCACGTTTGGACAAGGGTAAAGGCCCCGTCGCTTCATTATTGATCCAACAAGGGACCATGCATGTCGGCGATCCAATCGTCGTTGGTAACACCTTTGGGCGGGTCCGGGTCATGACCAATGACCACGGCCGGCGGGTCAAGACAGCCTTGCCATCAGAACCAGTGGAGATTACTGGGCTGAATGACGTGCCTGACGCCGCTGATCACTTCGCCGTCTTTGAAGACGAGAAAACAGCGCGGTCAGCCGGTGAAGAACGGGCGAAGCGCGCTCAATTGGCGGAACGGAACAAGGCGCATCGCGTGACCTTGGATAACCTCTTTGAAACGATGAAAGAGGGCGAACTCAAGGAAGTCAACGTGATCATCAAGGCCGACGTCCAAGGTTCGGCTGAAGCGTTAGCTGGTAGTTTGCAGAAGATCGATGTTGAAGGCGTTCGGGTCAATATCATTCATCAAGCCGTTGGGGCGATCAATGAAAGTGATGTTACCTTAGCGTCCGCAAGTAACGCGATCATTATTGGCTTCAACGTGCGGCCAACACCGCAAGCCAAGTCTCAAGCTGAAAGCGAAGACGTGGAAATTCGGCTACACAACGTCATTTATCGGGCGATCGATGAAATCGAAGCGGCGATGAAGGGGATGCTGGAACCTGTTTATGAAGAACAAGTTACTGGTGATTTGACGATTCGCGAAACCTACAAGGTCACCAAGTTAGGCACGATCGCTGGTTGTATCGTAAATAACGGCCTGATTCAACGGAATTCAGGCGTCCGCTTGATCCGCAATGGCATCGTGATCTATGAAGGCAAACTTGCGTCATTGAAGCGTTTCAAAGATGACGTTAAAGAAGTCCGTCAAGGCTTCGAATGTGGCGTGATGATCGAGAATTACAACGATCTTAAAGTCGATGATCAGATCGAAGCTTACGTCATGAAAGAAGTTCCCGCAAAATAATTTAAATAACCGACCGCTAACAACTCAAGAGTGCGAGCCAGCCCGGGTAGCTTCTGAGCATTAACCTAGCTAGGATTTTGGAGGCGGGTCTTTGCCTCCGGAAGCCTAGCGTAGTTAAGCGGAAGAAGCTGGGCTGGCGAGCACGTTTCAAAAAGGAGACCATGGATGAAACATCGTATTGGTCGTGTTGAACAGGAGATCCAACGAGAAGTCAATGACATTTTGTTGAAGCGCGTCCGTGATCCGCGGGTCGATGGGGTGACCATCACCGGCGTTGAACTGACCGGCGACCTGCAACACGCGAAAATCTTTTATAGTATTCTCTCCAACAAAGCCAGTGATGTTGAGAAGGCTCAAGCCGGTTTGGATAAGGCAACTGGTTTAGTTCGTAAAGAACTAGGCGGACGTTTGTCTTTGTACAAAACACCGGATTTGACTTTCGTTCAAGATGAATCTGTTCGTTACGGCGAACGGATCGATCAATTGATTCGCCAACTGGATGCCGAGAAGAAAGATCAGGACTAACACCTGAAAACACTAAAACCCCACTTCAGCTTAGAAGTGGGGTTTTTGGTGCCGTTGATTCTAGTTTTTTACCTGAGACGCGCTAGATTTGCGCCAGCGCTAACCTTGACGCCGGCGTGATTTAAAAACCGTCAGCGCCAATCAAATAAGTATCCACAACAACACCGGCTTTTTCTGTTATAATAAATGCATTGTTTTCTAAGTCAAGTTATGAGGAGAATTCGAATGGATGGCGTGATTCCATTGTACAAACCGCGAGGAATGACCAGCGCGGACTGTGTTTATCGGTTAAGAAAAATCTTGCATGAGCGGCGCATTGGCCATACCGGCACGTTGGATCCCGATGTGGATGGCGTTTTGCCGATCTGTGTGGGGCAGGCGACTAAACTGGTCAATCGGCTGTTGTCTGGGGGGAAGGTTTATCAAGGTGAGATCACTCTGGGCTTTGCCACCACCACCGAGGATCTGAGCGGAGACGAGGTTGAACGGGTCTTTCTGACACAAGCGCCGACTGAGGCCGAAGTGGATGCGGCCTTGATGAAACTGACTGGCGATGTGGCGCAGATTCCCCCGATGTTTTCAGCGGTCAAGGTCAACGGGCGCCGACTTTATGAGTACGCTCGAGCTGGCGAAACAGTGGAGCGGCCAGTGCGGCAGATCCACGTTTTTAGCTTCCAGCGGACGGCGCCTCTTGAATATGACGCGACTACTGGGGTGACGCGCTTTCCATTTACAGTCAGTTGCTCCAAGGGGACCTATGTGCGGACCTTGGCCACGGATTGTGGGCAGTTATTAGGGGTGCCGGCGGTGATGTCGTCCTTGCAGCGGTTGGAAAGCGGCGGCATCACCTTGGCGGAAACGGTGACCTTGGCGCAGGTCGAAGCAGCGATGGCCCAAGCTGACCTGGGCCCGGTTTTACGCCCGATCGAAACAGTATTAGCGGCCTTACCAGCTGTGCGACTGGACGCGGCCCAATGGCAACTGGTCAAAAATGGCGGCGCGATCACCTTGGCAAGCTCGGCGCCGGAAGTTACCCTGTTTTACGAGGATAAAATCAAGGCGATCTATCGTTATCAACCTAGTCGTCTAGGCAATTACAGCGCCGAAACCATGCTATTGGCCAATCAGTAGGGCGGGTGTCCGCTGATGTTAAAAGTTGACCCAGATATTTTCAAAGCTTGATTCAGCGCTTTCAAAATCTTTTCAGAATTTTCGAAGTATTGGGGCACTGTCATTTTAAAGTATTGTCAGCGTATTGTTAATTTGTTTGGTCACTGTTCAAGGAAGAGGGAACAATTATGGAAGTCATTCATTTAAGCTATCCATTTCAGGCAACAAAAATCGATCTGCGCTCTAAAGTCATGGCCCTGGGGTTCTTTGACGGGGTCCATCGTGGCCATCAAGCGGTGATCAAGACCGCGTTAGCGGCGGGACAGGCGGCGGATTTGCCGGTAGCGGTGATGACTTTTGATAAGTATCCGGGGATCGTTTTTCAGAAAGTCGATGCGGCGGACTTCACGTATTTGTCGACCTTGGAGCGCAAAATCGAATTGATGGCGGGGCTAGGCGTCGATTATTTATATGTGGTCGATTTTACCTCACAAGTGGGCCATTTAACGCCACAGAAATTTGTCGATCAATTCCTGGTTGGTTTAGGCGTGCAGGTGGCGGTGGCTGGTTTTGACTATACCTATGGGCCGAAAACCATCGCTGATATGGCTCATTTACCGGCTTATGCCCAAGACCGTTTCGAAATCATTGAAGTGCCGCAACAGCAATTGTTGGCCCATAAGATCTCATCTAGCGCTATTCGCGACGCGTTGGCTAGCGGTCAAGTTGATGCGGCGAATCACTTGCTGGGTTATGTGTATCAAACCTCAGGCATCGTGGTCCATGGCGAGGCGCGCGGCCGGACCTTGGGCTACCCAACGGCGAATATTCGCACGACTCACGGGGAGCGCTTGCCCGGCGTGGGGATCTATACCACCGAAATCTTGGTTCAGGGGCGTTGGTACCCGTCAATGACTTCGATTGGCCGCAATGTCACGTTTGGCGCTGACCATCCGCTGACCGTGGAATGTAATATTTTTGATTTTGATCTGGATATTTATGGTGAGACGGTCAAATTGCGCTGGTATCACTATTTACGGGGTGAAGTCAAATTTACCGGCGCGGCAGGATTAGTCGCCCAGTTACAAAAAGATGCCCAACAGAGTCGCGCTTTTTTGGCCGCGGACAAGGCTTAAAATGTTCGTTAAAATCAGCGCGGCAGTCATTTTCAAAGTGTCCGAATAGGAGGAACGCACATGGTAGCACAGGTTAGTCGCCAACAGGCCGCTGTCTATATTCATATTCCTTTTTGTGATCATATTTGTTACTATTGCAATTTCAACAAGGTGCTGATCAATGGGCAACCGGTCCATGATTATTTGGTGGCGTTGCTGGCCGAGATCCGTTTGACCTTGGCTCAATATCCCGATGTGGCCATTGGCACCATTTATTTCGGCGGCGGCACCCCCAGCGCCTTACCTGCGGCGGAGCTGGACTTCCTCTTGACCGGTGTTCAGGAATTGTTGCCATTTCACGGTCAAGAAGTGACCTTTGAGGCCAATCCCAATGACCTCCTTGATGACACCAAACTCGCCTTGCTTCGGTCCCACGGCGTCAACCGGCTCAGCATCGGGGTCCAGTCATTCAATGACACCGTTTTGAAAAAAATCGGCCGTACCCATACGGCGCGTCAGGCGGTCCAGGCGGTGGAACAGGCCCAACAAGCTGGTTTTGACAACATTTCCATTGACCTGATCTATCGCTTGCCGGGTCAGGATCTGGTTGATTTTCAACGCAGTTTGCGTCAGGCCTTGGCGCTGGAAATTCCTCATTACGCGACCTATTCGCTGATTTTAGAACGCAAAACAGTTTTCTACAACTTGATGCGCCGGGGTAAATTACAGCTGCCCAGTCAAGATATGGAAGCGGATATGTATCAGCTGGCAATGGACACGTTGAACGCCCATGGCATCGAACAGTACGAGATCAGCAACTTTGCCCGACCGGGTTTTCAATCGCAACATAACCTGGTCTATTGGCATAATGAGCATTATTTTGGTTTTGGCGCCGGCGCGTCGGGCTACTTGGGGCAAACTCGGTATCAGAATTTCGGCGCGATCCAACAATACTTGCAGCCCTTGGCTCAGGAACGATTACCGATCCTAACGGCGGAGCAGATCACCACTGATCAACAAATCGAGGAGCAACTTTTCCTCGGTCTAAGGCTAAACGCCGGGGTGGAAAAAGCCCGCTTTCAGGAACGTTTCGGCCGTTCGATCTTGGCGGTTTATCCCCAGGTGATCCCCCGGTTGATCCAGCAGGGGTTGCTGGTCGATCTGGGGCCTGCTTATGCGCTGACTGAGCGCGGTCGGTTTGTTGGCAATGATGTTTTCGCTGATTTCATGTTGGTTTGATTTGCAGGTGTGGTTTTGGTTTTGAAAAGTGGCGGTCACGCCGCTTTTTTTGCTTTGATTGCAGATGTGGTTGGGTGTTGCGCGTGAGCGCAACCGGGTCGGGCCATTTGTGCGGCTGGAACGCAGTGGGCGTTGTTTTGAGCCAATCCGCAAAAACCGCGGCTTGTCTCAAAATCAAGCCTTATTCTAAGCGGCAAAGCCGCAAAGAATAATTTCACTGCTGAGCCGCATGGCCCGACCCGGTTGCTGAACAGAATTGAGCCTATCTACAATCGGATTTGAATATCTGACGAAGTACTTTTGCAAGTGTAGTGGTCAAAGCCATCACACTTTTTTCGTGGTACAGAATAACAACGGATTTTGAATCAGGCGGTCGGTATCTTTTGCGTAGGCTGAACAGTTCCGTTTGTTTCTTTAACAATTCATGGGTGGAAACCGACCGATTCAACGGACTGATCAAGAACTTGACTCAGTTTATCAAGCAGACTATCCTGGTGTCACCAATTTAAAGCTGGTAACTATTAACCATGGTCGTCAGTTGCGTGGCTCCCCATCAATTTAACAATAGCTTACAAGATGGCGTGAGCGCTCAAACGGCTGTTAAAACGTTGAGCGGCTGGAGCGGAGAAATTCGGGGTGAGATCGCCGTGAAATTGGTCTTAGTGGCTTTGCCACTTAGACCAAGGCTCAGCTTTGAGATTTTCGGTGGTTTTCCGAAAAGCTCAAAGTGACGCCCACAGCGAGCTCACCCCGAATTTCGCAGCGCAAGCCGCGGTCGAACAAATGACCTTTTTGGGTGATACGGCAATGCCAACGGATTTGGATTAGAAGGTCGGGACATTTTGCGTAAGTGGAACATCTTTATCCGCTCCATAAACAATCATTGGTTGGAAAAAAACCGATTCAGGTGATTCACTGAGAACTAGTCCGGTTTATCAAGCAGACTATCCTGGTGTCACCAATTTAAAACTTGTGACCACTAACCACGGTCGCCAATTGCGTGGCTCCTTATCAATTGACCATAGCTTGCCAATCGGCGTGAGCGCTCAAACGACTGTTATAACGTTGAGCGGCTGGAGCGGAGCGTGGCGTTGGTGGTTCGTTTGCTCGTTGGCGGAAGGTCGGGCTGGGGGTGAGTCAGCCGCGATATTATTGTTGGCGATTTATCGCCTACAATAAGGCCGAGCTTGAAGATTTTCGGTGCACTTCCGAAAAGCTTCAAGTCGTGCCCGCAGCGTTCCACCACCCCCAGCCCGACCTGGAGCCCTACCACATCTGCCCACCACCAACGCCACGCGCAGCGCAAGCCGCGGGCAAACTACTTTATCTAGTCTGAGCATGGGTTGAGTCCCATCGACAATCAGGGCGGAGAAGCTCATCGGTCCCCGGTCTGATTTCACGTTTTTTTAAAGAAAAATGGTGCGTTTCCTTGACTTTAAAAGCCGCGGTTGGTATATTTTATAGTGTTGTTAGCACTCATAACAATCAAGTGCTAAAAAAGAGGTGATAACTATGCCGACCAAACGTCAGGCACTGATTTTGGCAGAGATTGTTCGTATTTATAACGAAACAGGACAGCCTGTTGGTTCCAAGACATTGATGGGTCAATTGCCGTTCCACATCAGTTCCGCCACGATTCGTAATGAAATGGCGGCGCTGGAAGATGATGGGTTGATCATGAAAAATCACACATCATCGGGACGGATCCCATCAACGGCTGGTTATCGTTATTATCTCGATCATTTGCTGCAACCGACCGCGGTCTCGCCGCAGGTTTTTGATAAAATCGCGGCGAACTTTGACCACGATTATCATGAAATCGATGAGATCGTCAAGCAATCCGCGACGATTTTATCAAATTTGACCAATTACACCACGATTTCACTGGGACCGGAAAGCGCCAATGTGACGTTAACTGGGTTTCGGGTGATTCCGTTGGGTCATGATCAGATCATTGCCATTTTGGCGACCAGCGCTGGGACGGTGGAAAGTCGCGTTTATCGGTTGTTGCATTTGATCAGCTCCGACGATTTGGAGAAGGCCGTCCGGATCATTAATGATCAACTGGTCGGCTTGCCTCTGGCTGTCGTGAAACAAAAACTCGCCAGTGAAATTCCCCAATTGTTGACGAAATATTTGCATTCTTCGACTGGTTTTATCGATTTGTTTGGTGATGTGTTGAAGCGGGCGGCCTCGCAACATTTCTATGTGGGTGGTCGTTCCAATCTCCTGAGTTTCGCCCAACCGACCGATCTTGATCAGCTGAAGAGTGTGTATCAACTGCTTGACAAGGAATCGATCTTGCCATCGTTATTGGATCTGGATCAGTTGGCCGCGGCGAAAAATCCGCAAGATCCGCAACAAGTTCTAGGTCCGATTTCCGTCCGCTTAGGCGACGAATTCAATAATTCGCTGCTTAGTGACTATGGTTTGATCACGGCCAAGTATCATGTGGGTCAGCACGGGGATGGCGTGATCGCGATTCTCGGGCCCACCAGCATGCCCTATTCGCAACTGATTGGGTTGTTACAACTTTTCAGCGATGAATTGGTTAAGAAGCTAGTTGAGTATTACGGCTATTTTCACGATGATAGCTAGTTTAAATCAAAGGAGTGACGGATTTGTCCGCTAAGACAAACAAACAACCTGAGCAGCCAGTTGAATTTCCATCTGAAAAAGACGCGAAATTCGCAGAACAGGCGAAACAGGCTAAAGAAAGTAAGAAAGCCGCCAAAAAGGCGAAGCAGCAAGAATCAGTGAAGCAAGTAATCGAGGATCTGAATGATGAAGATCTGAAAGAGGTTATTGCCACTGATCCGGCTGTGTTAGAACAAAAAGTGGCGGATCTAACCGCGAAGAATGAGGATTTACAAGATCAATGGTTGCGTGCCCAGGCTGAAATCCAGAACATGCACGCGCGCCATGAGAAAGAACGCGAAACCCAAGCGAAATACGCGGCCCAAAAGTTAGGCACGGCGATTTTACCAGTGGTGGATAACTTGGAGCGGGCGTTAGCTGTTAAAGTGGAAGGCGAATCAGCGCAGCAACTGCACAAGGGTGTGGCGATGGTGCTGGATCACCTACAAGCAGCTTTGCAAGATAACGCCATTACCGCGGTTGGTCAGGTCGGCGAACCATTTGATCCTCATTATCATCAGGCCGTGCAAACGGCGCCAGCCGACGCTGAACATCCAGCGGACACGATCTATCAGGTCCTGCAAAAGGGCTATTGCCTGAAAGATCGCACGATCCGGCCAGCGATGGTCATCGTGGCCAAATAGCCGCGTTGAGCGAACTTGTTTCAATCAAAGTCAATTAATTTTTAAATAATAAGTGAGGTAATTCAATATGGCAAAAGTTATTGGGATCGACTTAGGGACAACCAACTCTGCAGTTGCAGTCCTTGAAGGCGGCAAACCAAAAATCATTACAAACCCAGAAGGCAATCGGACGACTCCATCTGTCGTGGCTTTCAAAGACGGTGAAATCCAAGTTGGTGAAGTTGCCAAGCGGCAAGCGATCACCAACCCTGATACAATTTCTTCGATCAAACGTCATATGGGCGAGGCTGGCTACAAAGTCTCAGCTAATGGCAAGGAATACACCCCACAAGAAATTTCCGCGATGATCTTGCAGTACATCAAGAAATTCTCTGAGGACTATCTTGGCGAAACTGTGACAGACGCGGTCATTACGGTGCCTGCTTACTTCAACGACAGCCAACGTCAGGCCACTAAAGACGCTGGGAAGATCGCCGGCTTGAATGTGCAACGGATCATCAACGAACCAACGGCCAGCGCTTTGGCTTATGGCCTTGATAAAGGCGACGCTGACGAGAAAGTTTTAGTTTATGACCTTGGTGGTGGGACTTTTGACGTGTCCATCTTGGAATTAGGCGACGGTGTTTTCCAAGTTCTGTCCACGAACGGTGACACTCGTTTAGGTGGCGATGACTTTGATAACAAGATCATCGACTGGCTTGTCGCCCAATTCAAAAAGGCGAATGGCATCGACTTGTCTCAAGACAAGATGGCGATGCAACGCTTGAAGGACGCTGCTGAAAAGGCCAAGAAAGACTTGTCTGGCGTTAGCCAAACCTCGATCAGCTTGCCATTTATTTCTGCCGGCGCTAATGGACCTTTACACTTGGAAGAAACTTTGACCCGGGCACAATTCGACCAATTGACCGCTGATTTAGTTGAAAAAACTCGGATCCCCGTTGAAAACGCCATGCGTGACGCTGGTTTAAGCAACGCGGATATTGATAAAGTTATTTTAAATGGTGGCTCAACTCGGATCCCAGCTGTTCAAGATGCCGTTAAGAGCTGGACAGGCAAGGAACCAGACCATTCGATCAACCCTGACGAAGCCGTTGCCATTGGCGCGGCGATCCAAGGTGGCGTGATCGCTGGTGATGTGAAGGACGTTGTCTTGCTTGACGTCACGCCATTATCATTGGGGATCGAAACTATGGGTGGTGTCTTCACCAAGTTGATCGATCGGAACACGACGATCCCAACTTCCAAGTCACAAACCTTCTCCACGGCCGCTGATAATCAACCTGCTGTTGACATCCACGTGCTCCAAGGCGAACGGCCAATGGCAGCTGACGACAAGACTTTGGGTCGTTTCCAATTAACGGATATTCCAGCTGCACCTCGGGGCGTCCCACAAATCCAAGTGACTTTCGATATCGACCGTAACGGGATCGTTAACGTTTCCGCGAAGGATATGGGCACTGGCAAGGAACAAAAGATCACCATCAAGAGTTCATCAGGCTTGTCCGACGAAGAAATCGAGCGGATGAAGAAAGAAGCCGACGAGAACGCTGAAGAAGATAAGAAGCGTAAGGAAGAAGTTGACTTGAAGAACGATGTTGACCAATTACTCTTCCAAACTGAAAAGACTTTAGGCGAACTCAAAGGCAAGGTTTCTGACGAAGAAATCAAGCAAGCTGAAGACGCTCGTGACGCTTTGAAGAAGGCGCAAGAAGCCAATGACACTGAAGCGATGAAGACTAAGCGTGACGAATTAAGCAAGGTCGTTCAAGACTTAACGGTCAAACTTTACCAACAAGCTCAAGAAGCGCAGCAAGCACAAGGCGACGCTGCCAAGGGTGACGAAGGTAAAGGCGCTGACGATCAAGGCAAGGGCGACGACAACGGCACAGTTGACGGTGACTTTGAAGAAGTCGATAAAGACAAGAAATAAGCAACCAGCGCAACCAACAGCGTGATGAGTAAAAAAGTGGCAAAGAGCACCAGTCTGTTTGCTACCAAGGGAGATTGGGTCGTTGATCCAATCTCTTTTTGATGGCAGGCGGCGGTGGTGGCAAAATCTGTGTCCCGACGCTGCCAGTGAAGTGGCGGATCAACGCAGGAAGCAATTACCGGGCATGGTCTGATCACCTCAAGCTGCTTGTCGCGCTCTCTTGTTTATGCTACAATTTTTGATGTGTATTAATTCGACGAATGGTCGATAAGGAGGAAAATAATGGCAGACGATCAGGACTTTTATGATGTTCTTGGTTTGCAGAAAGACGCATCCGACGCAGATATCAAAAAAGCTTATCGACAATTATCCAAAAAGTATCATCCCGATATCAACAAGGCTCCAGATGCCGAAGCGAAGTTTAAAAAAATCAATGAGGCCTATGAAACCCTTTCCGATCCCCAACAGCGGTCGGCCTACGATCAATACGGTAAAGCCGGGATGGATGGGGCATTTCAAGGCGGCGGCAATCCTTTCGGTGGTGGCGGTTATGGCCAAGCTAGCGGCGGCTTTGGTGATTTCGGGGACATCTTCAGTCAGTTCTTCGGTGGCGGCGGCTCCCGCGCCAATAGCGCCACCGCTCCGCGTCAAGGCGCCGATTTGCAATATCGGATGGATCTGAAATTTGAAGAAGCGATTTTTGGCAAAGAAACGGATATTAGCTATAATCGTGAGGCCAATTGTCACACCTGTAACGGGAGTGGCGCTAAGCCTGGTACTCAGCCGATCACTTGTCCCAAGTGTCATGGCACTGGCTTTATGGAAGTTGAGCAGCAATCACCGCTGGGTCGCATTCGGACACGGGTCAACTGTGATCGTTGCGGCGGCAAAGGTAAGATCGTTGAGAACCCTTGCCCAACTTGTCACGGCACCGGCAAAGAGAAACAAAGTCATCAGGTCAAAGTCACGATTCCCGCCGGCATCGAGGACGGCCAACAAATGCGCTTGGAAGGTCAAGGTGAGGCTGGCGAGAACGGTGGCCCTTATGGCGATCTTTACATTGTCTTCCGCGTGGCGCCAAGTGATAAATTTGAACGTGACGGCGCGGAGATCTTCGTGACGATTCCGATCAGTTTTCCCCAGGCGGCTTTAGGCGATGAACTCGAGGTGGACACGGTTCACGGACCCGTCAAGCTGAAGGTGCCAGCAGGAACCCAATCCGGCACGAAATTCCGGTTGAAAGGCAAGGGCGCGCCACGTTTGCACAGCAAGACCAACGGCGATGAAACCGTCACCCTTAACGTGGTGACCCCGAAACGCTTGAATGACAAGCAGAAGAACGCGTTGAAAGATTTCGTGATTGCCAGTGGTGACAAGATCGATCCGCAAAAAGGCGATTTTTTCAGCCGCTTTAAAGAGAAGTTTCAATAACATTTGGCGCGGTCGGCGTTGGTCAAATCGACGAACCATCATTGAGTGAAGCGAGCTGTCTAGCTCAAGCTCCATAAGCTTCCTTGAAAAATAAGTAGGAGGCGGCTGTTGATCATGGCAGTAAATTATCATCTTGCGTTTGGTGTTTATGGCATCATTGGCGATCAAACGTCGCTGGTCGTGATCAAGAAAAATGGGGGACCTTACATCAACCGTTTTGATCTCCCCGGTGGTAGTCTGGAAGATGGCGAGTCATTGGACCACGCGATTCTCCGCGAGATCACTGAAGAAACGGCGCTCCAGCCCTTGAGTCTGAACCAACTGGGCGTGACTTCCTTCAAATATCCTTGGGACTATCAAGATTTTCACTGGAATCAGCACATTTGTGTCTTTTATCGGATCAATGAAGTGACCGGTCAAGTCGCGGCGAAGGTCGATCAGTTTATCGGACAGGATTCTTTGGGAGCCGTGCGGGTCAACTTGGCCGCTTTGAACTTAGCAAATGCGTCACCATTGGTTTTAAAAGCCAAAGACTATTTACAAAATGGCCAAAAGTTTACGCCAGCCGATACTAGCTATGCTACTTGGCAAGTTCTCAGCCAGCCAGTATTCTAGCGCGAACGCCAAGGCCAAGGGCTAATACCAATCATAAAATCAAAAACAAGTGGGTCGCAATGGCGTCCAGAGGCAACTTGTCCATTAACAAGCTGATCCCCGGGCCAGTGTCCCGCTTTTTTTGGTTGGAGTTTAGTTGGTGACGTTGGTTTGGGCGGGGACGCAACCGGCTGGGACTGCTGTTGCGGACTGGAACGTGGTGGGCATCGTTTGAAGCCAATTCCAAAAGCGGGAATTGTCTTCAAATCGAGCCTTGTCCTAAGCGGCAAAGCCGCCAAGGACAATTTCACCACTGAGCCGCGCAGTCCCAGCCGGTTGCTGAACAGAATTGAGCCTATCTGCAATCGAAGTGGGGAATCTGACGAAGTGCTTTTGCAAGCAAGCTGTCAAAACGATCGCCCCTTTTTTGGTGGTACGGCAACAGCAACTGATGCGGATTATAGCTGGTTGGTACAGCTTGCGTAGGCTAGAAATCTTTACCAGTTCCGTCAACAATCGTTGGTAGGAAACCGACCGAATTAGCCGATTCATCCAGAACTTGCCTCAGTTCATCAGGCAAATTGTACTGGTGTCACCAATTCAAAACTGGTAACCACTAGCCATGGTCGTCAAGTGCGTGATTCCCCATCAATTGGCGATAGCTCGCCAGATGGCGTGAGCGCTCAAACGGCTGTTATAACGTTGAGCAGCTGGAGCGGAGAAATTCGGGGTGAGATCGCCGTGAGATTGTCCTTGGCGGCTCTGCCGCTTAGGACAAGGCCTGATTTTGAGACAAGCCGCGCACTTTGCGGATTGGCTCAAAACAGCGCCCACAGCGAGCTCACCCCGAATTTCGCAGCGCAAGCCGCGGACATGATACTTGACATGACCAAATGAAGCTTCAAACAGCAAGCAGGCAAGTAGTGAGTGACGACTAGTCGCACTCGCGGGCAATTTTTGTTATAATTTACTGAGAAGAAACGAGTTAGGTGCGAAGAAAATGACACGAGAAGAAATGTTAGAACGACAAAAGCATATCCGCAATTTTTCGATTGTAGCTCATATCGATCATGGTAAATCAACGATTGCGGATCGAATCCTTGAGCTGACGGATACGGTGGCGCCGCGGGAAATGCAGGCTCAACTCCTAGACAATATGGACCTAGAACGGGAGCGGGGCATTACCATCAAGCTCAACGCCGTGGAACTCCATTATCAGGCGCAAGATGGTCAAACGTATATTTTCCACTTGATCGATACGCCAGGACACGTGGATTTCTCCTATGAGGTTTCCCGGTCGCTGGCGGCCTGTGAAGGGGCGGTTCTGGTGGTTGACGCTGCGCAAGGTGTGGAAGCCCAAACCTTGGCCAACGTTTATTTGGCGCTGGATAACGATCTGGAGATTTTACCGGTCATCAATAAGATCGATTTGCCTTCTGCCGATCCTGATCGGGTCAAAGAAGAAATCGAGGACATGATCGGGATCGATGCCAGCGAGGCGGTTTTGACCAGCGCGAAAGTTGGTACTGGGATTCCCGAATTGTTGGAGCGGATCGTGACCGATATTCCAGCGCCGACTGGTGATCCGGAAGCGCCACTGAAGGCCCTGATCTTCGATTCTGTCTATGACAGTTATCGGGGCGTGGTGCTGAGTGTGCGGGTGGTTGATGGCACCGTCAAGCCCGGTGACAAAATCAAGCTGATGAGCCATGGCCATGAGTATGAGGTGACCGAGGTTGGCGTGATGTCACCGAAAGCCGTCCAACGCGATGTGCTGTTGGCGGGGGATGTGGGTTATTTGACCGCCGCGATCAAATCTGTTCAGGAAACTGATGTGGGTGATACGATCACCTCCGCGGCGCGACCGGCGGCCAAGGCATTGCCAGGCTACCGCAAGATCCAACCGATGGTGTATTCGGGGATGTATCCAGTGGATAACGCCAAATACAACGATCTCCGCGAAGCCTTGGAAAAGTTGCGCTTGAATGATGCCGCCTTGGATTTCGAGCCTGAAACGTCACAAGCGTTAGGGTTCGGTTTTCGCTGTGGCTTCTTAGGCTTGCTGCACATGGATGTGGTTCAGGAGCGGTTGGAGCGGGAATTCAATTTGGATTTGATCATGACCGCGCCTTCTGTGGATTACCATGTGGTGTTGACGGATGGGACCGAGCAGGTGATCGACAACCCGGCAGCGTTGCCAGAAGTTTCTGAAATCAAGGAAGTGCGCGAACCTTATGTGAAGGCGGAAATCATGGTGCCCAACGAATATGTTGGCGCGGTGATGGAACTCTGTCAGCGTAAGCGTGGCGAATTTGTCACGATGGACTACTTGGACACATATCGGGTCAATGTCATCTATCAAATGCCACTTTCCGAGATCATTTACGATTTCTTTGATGACCTGAAGTCCAACACCAAGGGTTACGCCTCGCTGGATTATGAAATCAGTGGCTATCGCGCCAGTGATCTGGTCAAAATGGACATCCTCTTGAATGGCGAAGGCGTCGACGCGTTAAGCTTCATTGTTCACCGTGATTTCGCCTTCGAACGGGGCCGTTTGATCGTCACCCGGCTCAAAGAGGTGATTCCGCGGCAACAATTCGAGGTGCCAATCCAAGCGGCCATTGGCAATAAAATCATTGCCCGCGCGACGATCAAGGCCTATCGGAAGAACGTTTTGGCGAAATGTTACGGTGGTGACATCACGCGGAAGCGGAAATTGTTAGAGAAGCAAAAAGCCGGTAAGAAACGGATGAAGGCGATTGGGAATGTGGAAGTGCCGCAGGAAGCCTTTATGACGATCTTGCAGCTTAATGATGACGATATCAAAGGTAAGTAGGGTCCAAGTTTTTTGACAGGTGGGGGGTCCAACCAGTGAAAAAGAAATTTAAAGTTGTTGGTCTGATTTTGTTGTTGCTGGTGTCCTTGACGCTGATTTTTAACCAACAGATCAAAGACCAGGCCATCAAATGGATGTCCAATAATCGCACGGAACAAGTGACCAAGAAATCGATCAAGCAAGCCAAGAATGTTAAGGGTGAGTTCGATTTCTCCAAGGTGAAAAGCATTGATACGACTCAAGTGGCCAAAGCGGCGATCGATCCCGACCCCGTTGGCGCCTTGGGCAAAATCGCGATTCCCAGCGTGAATTTGTACTTGCCGATTTTCAAGGGGCTTAGTGACACCGCGCTATCCTCTGGCGCGGGGACGATGAAGGCGGATCAGGAGATGGGGCAGGGCAATTACGCCTTGGCTGGTCACTATATGACGAATAAAGGTATTCTCTTCTCGCCGATCGCCCAAACGCAAGTGGGTCAGTTGATTTATTTGACCGATCTGGAGAATGTCTACACTTATAAGATCACCAGCAAAGCGGTGATCAAGCCTGAAGCGGTCACGGTCATTGATGATCGCGCTGGGGAGAAGATCGTCACCTTGATTACCTGCGCGGATGGCGGCGCTAATCGTTGGGCGGTCCAAGGCGCGTTGCAGAGTGTAAAGGCCGCAACTAAAACAGCCATGCAAGTCTTCGCCCACTAGGATAGCGTTGGGGTGAGCGAACTGGATATTCTAGCCGGATGTTCAGAAGAATAGCGCTAAGAATGACCGTTAAGTTTGTGCTCAGAGACTTTGGCTGGCTGGTTTTCTAGCCGGACATCCATCGGCTGGTCAGCAGGGAATGGGTCCGAGCGAAGCCGCGGTAACGGTGCGCTGGAAAAATGTCGAAAGTGATGGGGTTTGATTTTTTGCAAGATAAGTGGACAGCACCAAAAAAACTGGATCAAGCTGAGGTGGCCAATTTAGCAGCAGCCTTAAACTTACCGCCTTTGATCGTGGCAATCATAATGAGTCGGGGTCTAACCGATGCGGCTGGGATTCGGGCGTTTTTGAACGTGGATCTGAGTCAATTGACCACACCAGATCATTTTCATGACTTGGACCGGGCGGTGGTGCGGATCGAGCAGGCACTGGATAATAACGAGAAAATCACGGTTTACGGAGATTACGACGCGGATGGGGTTACCAGTGTGGCCATCCTTGTCGACACGTTTAGCGCGTTGGGCGTGGATGTGGACTATTATGTGCCCAGTCGCTTCAGCGATGGCTATGGCCCTAATCTGGCGCGTTATCAGGAGCTGGTTGCTCAAGGAACCAAGTTATTGATTACCGTGGACAATGGTATTACGGGTCTTGATGAAGTGGCTTATGCGCAAGCTCATGGTATGGACGTGATCATTACGGATCACCATGATTTGCCGGCTCAACTGCCAGAGGCCTATGCCATTGTGCATCCGCGACATCCGCAGTCAACCTGTGACTTTGGTTATTTTGCTGGTGCTGGGGTCGCTTTTTATTTGGCTTGGGGTCTATTAGGGGATATGCCAGTAGAGTTGCTGGATCTGGCTACGATCGGCACTATTGGTGATGTCATGCCGTTGGTCGCGGATAATCGTCTATTGGTGGCCGCAGGGATCAAACAGATCCAAGCGGATCCACGATTAGGACTGACCGCTTTGGCGGAACTTGCCAAGATCGATCTGACCCAGATCGACGCTCGTCAGATTGCCTTCGGAATCGTTCCGCGGCTGAATTCACTGGGGCGCGTGGGGAGCGCACGACCAGCCGTCGCCTTATTAACAACGTTCGATGATCAAGAAGCTGCTAAAATCGCCCAAGATGTTGAACAAACGAATCGGCAACGCCAAGATCTTGTGACGGAGGTTCTGGCTCAGGCCCAGGCGCAATTGGCCAATGAGCCAACACCTAAGGCAATCGTTGTCGCCGGCTCAGATTGGGCCGAGGGGGTCTTGGGAATCGTCGCCAGTCGGTTGGTCGATCAGTACCAGTGTCCCACTCTGGTTTTAAGCATCGCCGGAGAAACCGGCGTGGCCAAAGGTTCGGGTCGGTCAGTGGGGGAGTTCGACCTGTTTCAGGCCTTGGCTGACTACCAAACCCATTTTCAGAAGTTTGGAGGACATGCCGGGGCGGTGGGCTTATCGCTCGCTGCGACGGAAATCGCTGGATTACGGGAGCATTTGCAAAGCGCTGCCCAGTCGCAGACAACGGCCATTACGGCCACGAGCGGCTTGTCAGCTGATTATGCCTTGACCCCCACCGAGGCGGCCAGCTTAACACCAGAACTGATTGACCAACTGGCAACCATCCTCGGTCCCTTTGGTGAAAAAAATCCGGAACCCAATTTCATGTTTGATCAATTACCTTGGCAACAATGGCAGGCAATCGGTAAGGATCAACAAACCTTGAAAGGTATCTTGACACCGCAGATTGAGGCGTTGGCTTTTCGCGCAGGCAACTTAGCGCCCCGTTTACGCCAGGCAGGTAGTCAGGTCGCGCTGCTCGGTTCATTGGGTACGAATACGTGGCAAGGTCAAACCAAAGTTCAAATCATGATCAATGGGGTTCAGTTCCTGACCCCGGCGCCAGCGCCAAAACCAGCGCCAAAACCAGCGTCAGTTCAGCCGCAAGACTCACCTCAGCCGGCGAATCCAACAACGCCAACACCGACCACCACCAGATCGGCAGAGCCTTCAGCCATGTCAAGTCGCACCAGTGAGTCCCCAGCAGCCACTAGCGCCAAAACGCCCGGTCAGACCGACGCTTTGGCCAAGTACCAGACGGACCGCTGGCAATGGCCGCAGCAACAGTTTGAAGTTGTCGATTGTCGCCGCTTACAATTAGGGGCACAGATGCTTCAGCACCCTTGGACCTATATTTGCTTCGACGGCCGGCTTAGTCAGCGTCTTGGCCAACGTTATCAGCAGGTCAATTTCATTTCTCATCCAGACCAACTGACCACGCCTACCGCGGCGACGGTTTTCATCGATTTGCCCCGGCAAGTCAGCCAACTACAAGCCTATTTGCAGATTTTGCAAACGCCGCGGCTATATCTGCTGTTCTACACGGCACCCAAACGCCGCGAACAGTTGAAATTACAGATTCCCCAGCTGCGCGCCTTGTTGAAGGAAATCTATCAACAGCCCGCAATCGAGCAGCAACAACTACCCCAATTCGCCAAACACTGCCGTTTAACACCGGCGCAACTAGATTTTGGAATTAGGGTGTTTTCTGAGCTGAATTTTGTTAAAATGGATAAGGATCGCTTGGTGGCAAACCGACAAGCGGTCAAACAACCGTTGACCGCTTCGGCGACCTTCAGGCAACAACAAGCAATGCAACAGGCTTATCAGCAATTGGCGTTAGGCAGTTTACAACAAGTAGCCCGATTTCTTAAACAAGCCTGACCTGGTGAGCACGTTTTTCAAAAAGTACAGATAGATAAGGATGTAGAACATGACAGAGAAAGAAATCGATTTTCACGATTATATTGCCTCAGTTCCAGACTTTCCGGAGCCAGGAATCATCTTTCGCGATATTTCACCACTGATGGAAAATGGCCCTGCTTATGCGGCTGCCACAGCTAAAATTACCGCTTTTGCGAAAGAACACGGTGCAGAAATGATTTGTGGTCCTGAAGCACGGGGCTTTATCGTGGGGTGCCCAGTCGCGGATCGCCTGGGTATCGGCTTTGCGCCAGCTCGGAAGAAAGGTAAATTGCCCCGGGAAACCATTTCGGTGACCTATGATTTGGAATACGGGCAAGCCGAGTTGTTCATGCACAAAGACGCCGTGAAACCAGGCCAAAAAGTGCTGGTCGTAGACGACTTACTGGCGACCGGTGGGACCATCAAGGCGACCATCGATTTGGTTGAGCGTTTAGGTGGAATCGTTGTAGGGACAGCTTTCCTGATCGAATTGGTTGACTTAAAAGGCCGCGAGAAGATCAAAGATTACGATTTATTCACTTTGTTGCAATACGAGGGTAGCTAGATCGGTTCAACTTGGCCAATTTACCACAGGTTTAATGTTAGATCAGGCTGATCAACGCCAAAAATAGACGTGAATCTGATTAAAATCAGACGCACGTCTATTTGTTTTCAGAAAAATTTCTAAAAGCCGCTAAATAGTGCCAACTTTCTTGGCCAATGACAGCTTGATCACGGACCTAGTCTTAAGACCAAGGCTTAAAGCTACGGTCGGTATCACGATCCAGGGCGTAGGGTTGACGTTGTAAGCGGGCCTGGCGAATCTTCGCCAAACTCGGTGCCGGTTTGTGCCGATAGAGTAGCCAAACCAGCAAGGGCTCCAACAATAGAATGGCCAAACTAAGACCAACGACCCAATGGGCAGCATCACGCATTTGCTTGACTGTGAAATGAAGTGATAGTTGTTTTTCCAGGAATCGTTCAAAGCTTGTTAACTTGTTTTCATTTTTTTCATGGCGAACGAGTTGGTGCTGGTGGCTAGAAACGGTGACTAATGGCGTCTCCTCAGCCTGATGGTTGACGAAGTAGCCACCGACCAGGCAAAGCAGGATTGTTAGTACGAAAATGAGATAACTATTTTTCTTAAAGAAGGTTGACATTTGATTTGCACTCACTTACACAAAAAGTAATTTTCATTCTAGTATAACACTTATCTCAACAAAATGTATGCGCTTTTAGAAAAAGATGAACAAATTTGAAAAGGTCATTGCTTTTGATGGAAATATTTTCCTTGTGGTGACCAGAGTCGGTTGTCACCATACGCTTGGCAAGTTATAATAAGTGTCATAACATTCTGGACATGACTTGTCGCAAGCGGAGGCGAAGATCAGTGCATTCAAGGTATCGACAAAATAAATTGATTGTTTCATTCTGCACGGTTTTGCTCGGGCTCTTCGTGTTGCTGGGGATTGGGCTTTTGTTACACGATCATCAGCAACATCAAGTTTTCGCGTCCTTGGACATTCAGTTTTCTGCACGCGAGACCGTCCCTTATGGCGCCAAGATGACCAGTGCTGATTTGATTAATAAAATGACACCAGGGGCTCATTTGAAACAGGCGTCAAAGTTGAATACGAAGCGACCCGGTCGGCAAGAATTGACCTTTGTCATCAGTAAAAATGGGGTCGACAAGCAGGTCGCTCATCGCGTTGAAGTTCAAGCACCCGTGAAGCTTCGGCGTGTCAAGCCTTATCAACTGCCTAAGTCTGGTTCAGTCAAGGCCAGCTACTATCGCGATATTTTATTGGTCAATAAGACGCATCCGGTTCCGGAAACCTTTGGTGGTCCCAACGCTACTGCAGAGCAGGCTTTGTTGCATTTGCAAGATGCCGCGCGAAAAGCTGGATATCCAATGCCGCAATTATCTGGGTACCGAAGTTATGCCACGCAACAGCAACTCTATCAGGATTATGTCCAGCGAGATGGTGTTGCGGCGGCGGACCGCTATTCGTCGCGGCCAGGTTTCTCCGAGCACCAGACTGGCTTGGCTTATGATGTAGGCGAAATTGATGATCAGTATGGTCAGACCCCAGCTGGTCAATGGCTGGCCCAGCATTGTGCGGAATTCGGGTTCATTATTCGTTTTCCACAAGGTAAGGAAGCGGAGACCGGTTATCAATACGAACCTTGGCATATTCGTTATCTCGGCGCGACGGTTGCGCAGCAGATCATGACCAAGCAGATCACGCTGGAGGCTTACTTGGATCAAGTTGAGTTGCTGACGACAGGGTCGTGAGCTCGTTGACGGCCCCTTTGCTGGCGCAACGCGGGGCAATTTGCTGAAGTCGTTGGCACTAAAGACTGATTACTTTGACGGTGGCTATGTTATAATGTAAGCAACCGTTTTTATTTGGAATTTTTTATTTAATGTTGGAGGTAATGGTATGCAACAACCTGAAATCGTGAAAGACGATGGTCTGAAACGTTTCTTCAATCAAGTTTATGGTTATATGGCACTGGGCGTCGGCGTGACTGCAGGCGTGGCGTTCGTCTTAAATATGTTCTTTAAAAGCACCGTCATCACGATTTTAAATAATTATAGTTGGCTGATGTGGGTGGTTTTCGCCGGCGAGTTGTTGATGGTGATTTCCTTAAGCCGCGCGGCACTGAAATCCAAGGCGCAGACCATGGCCTATTTTGTCCTTTACTCGGTTTTGCAAGGCCTGACCTTTACGATCATTCCGTGGGTTTATGACCTTGGCGCGATCACGGCGGCCTTCTTGACTGCCTTGGTGGTCTTCATCACCATGTCCCTGTACGGTCGTTTGACCACCAAACCGTTACACAAAATGGGGCGGATTGCCTTCATGGGTCTGATCGGGGTCTTGGCGGCGACGGTGATCAATATTTTCTTAGGCTCATCACAAATGGAATTCGTCTTGTCTTACGCCACCTTGATTGTTTTCATTATTTTGACGGCTTGGGACAACCAGAAACTAACCTTGATGTACCAGAACGCCACCGAAACGGGCAGTATTCCTGTGGAGAACTTGGCGATTTACGGTGCCTTGGAACTTTATCTGGACTTCATCAACTTGTTCTTGTCAATTTTACGGATCTTTTCACGAAACGATTGATCGTAGTGAAAACGTCCTCAACAAGAAAGCTGCAGTTGTCTGCGGCTTTTTTCTTGCAAATTAGTAGAAACAAGCTTGAAAATAGCTGAGTGTCATGGGATTTCCTGGCCCATCTGGGTACAGAAAAATGAGGAGAAATGAATGAAACTAATGTTGATCGGGTCACCTGGCAGTGGGAAGTCGACCTTGGCGCGCCAAATTCAGCGCGCGACTGGCTGGCCCTTAATGAATCTAGATTACTATTGGCATCAAACGGACTATTCGATGGTCGCGAAGAAGCACTTCGATTTTCAGCAAAATGAGTTCATGTTGACTCATCCTCATCACTGGATCATTGATGGCAATTATCGCGCCACCATGGGCACACGGATGCGCCACGCGGATGTGATCGTCTGGTTGCAGGTCCCGCGGGCGGTCGCCGTGCAGCGAGTCTTGGCGCGTTCCTATCAGACGCGGGTTCAGCACGAACAGCGCGCTGACATGGCGCCGGATTTCTCCGAGCACCTGGACCGAGAATATTGGGATTTTATCAAGTTTGTTTGGGGCTTTCCTCAACGCAATCGTCAGGCAATTCCTGAATTGGCCCACCGTTACGCGCCGCAAACGCCATTACTGCTGGTCAGTCAACGGGATAAGGCGGCGCTGCTGGCCAAAATTCAGGCGGGCACCTTGCTGGATTTTCCCGATCGCATTTAGCGCCGCCGCGGTTGCTGAGTCGCAAATCACCAATAATAGCTGAGCCAACCCACGACACCTGCTCCCAGCGTTAACCAAATTGGATTGATTTTGTAGTGGGCGTTGAGCCACAGGGCGGCTGCCATGATCAATAGATTCAAGGGATCCAGATGGAGTTGCCGCCATTGGCTGAGGTCGTCGATCCCCATGGTGGTACTGAGTAATAGGGAGAAGGCCACCGCGAAAATCAAACCGACGGAAACTTTTTTGACCGCTGTCAGCATTTGTGCCAAATAAGGGTTGCGGCGGATCAGCGCTTCACGGCGCATGAAGAGTGGCACCAGCACCATTGAGGGGACACAAACCGCCAAGGTTGCGACCAAGGCGCCCGGAAAGCCGGCGGTAATCTGCCCCAAATAAGTGGCGGAATTGATGGCAATCGGGCCGGGAATCAGGAGATCCAGCGCGTTCAAATCGGCATATTGCGCCATACTGAGCCCTAACTGGCGCATTTCGTTGAGCAGTAGGGATAACATGGCATAACCGCCGCCAAAGCCAAGCCAGCCGATTTTCAGAAACGTCCACCACAACCGTGTCAGCATTTACTTGGCCTCCTGTTGTTGCCGTCCGGCTTGGAGCAGCCCGCAAGCTAGCGCGCCTAGAATCAAGAGTGGGGCGCCCACCAAGTTGGTGATCGTCAGGGAAAATGCCGCAATGGCCAGCAACCAAGAGTACCGGTCGGTCAAATTATGCCGGGCCAGATCAAAGGCGGCCACGAAGAGAAACGAGGCGGAGGTGGCTCGGATGCCGGCCAAGGCGGTCATGACCGGTCCGGAGTTAGGCAAGACTTGATAAAGGATGGTTGCCGCTGACATCAGCACATAAGCGGGTAGAACCGCGCCCAGACCCGCTGCTAGCATGCCGCGGCGGCCGTTGATCTTGCGGCCGACGAAACAGGCGTTGGTCAGCGCGATCACACCAGGAAAGGTTTGAGCCAGGGTGCTGTATTCTAGCAAGGTCGCGCGACTGATGACCGAATGTTTCGTGCATAATTCTCGTTCGACCAAGGGCAGCATCGCCATCCCACCTGAAAAAGTCAGGCTCCCCGCCAGTAAATAAGTTTTGAATAAAAGCCAATTTTTTGACATCTGATCACTCCTTAAGTCCAGTGTAGCAGGTGGAAATGATAACCAAAAATACATCTTTAGTCATTCGGTCATATCAAAAAAGTTATGAGGTGCGTTAATGAATTTGCGTCAATTGCGTCTTTTTCTCAGTGTGTGCGAAACCAAATCCGTAACCCAAACGGGACACCGCTATTATCTGTCGCAACCGGCCGTCTCCAAGACAATCAGTCAGTTGGAGCAGGAACTGGGGTTGAACTTGTTTGATCGCGTTCGGGGTCAACTGGTCTTAAATCGCGACGGCCAAGCCTTCCGCCAGCAAGCCCAACAGTTGGTTCAGGCGCATCAAGACTTGGCTGATTTCAAGCAAACACGCCACCAACAAGCGCCGATCGCCTTGGGGCTGAGCTTGACCATTGGCACGCAAGCCCTGACACCAGCGCTGCAAAACTTCCAGCTCCAATATCCCCACACCCCTGTGAAAATATACGCGGAAAACGTGGATCAGATTCAGCAGCGACTACTCAACGGCGAGATCGACGTCGCTTTGATCGAGGGCTTCCGGACGAACGCCGCCATTGTGCGCCAGCCCTTGTCAAAATACCGCTTATTCTGTGTGGCCAGCCCACAGGCAACCTTTTGGCGGGAAACTTCTTGGACACCGGCCGAACTGGTGCAGGTGCCCTTATTGTTGCGCGAGCGGGGCAGTTCACTGCGGGATAGCTTCGACGCGCTGATGTGGCAGGCACATTTAGCCGTCACACCCATGATTGAAAGCGTCAATACCGAAGTGTTGATCAACGCGGCCTGTGGCGGGCTAGGCTTGACCGTGCTCCCAGAACCATTGTGTCAGCCTTACTTCGCCACTAACCAGTTGCAACGCCTGCAAGTCAACGCCCCGCAAATGAGCACGCAGAATTATGCGGTGACATTGAAGGACCGCTCTCAAACCGCCGCGGTTCAAGCTTTGATTGCTTGCTTTGCGGAACTGATGTTAGCTTGACCGGTGCACGCAAGCCGGCTTGATCAGATTGATCAAGTTGGTTTGACCGATTCTTGGACGTTTGGTCAGCGTCACAGGTGCTAATTGGTTGGCAAAAACTATTTATCATTCGAATAAGAAAATAGAAATGATTTTTCCAAGCGTTTTCTGGTCACTCTGGCTTCGGATACAGTATAATATAGCTATCTAAACGAAGAGGGTGTTGATCATGAAGAAATATTTGGCAGAGTTTATTGGGACGTTTATGCTGGTCTTCGTCGGAACTGGTTCGGTGGTTCTAGCGAAAGGCGATGCTTTGACGATTGGGTTGGCGTTTGGGCTGACGGTGACGGTGATGGCCTATTCCGTTGGCGCGATTTCCGGCGGGAATTTCAATCCCGCGATTTCCACGGCCTTGATGGTCAATGGGCGCTTATCGATCAAGGACGGCTGTAGTTACATTGTCGCGCAGTTTCTTGGCGCCACCGCCGCGTCAGGCATTGTCAAATGGTGGACGATTGGATTAGGCCAACCGGGAAATTCCTTGGGGCAGACCGATTTTCCTAAAGTCAACGCGGCCACGGCCTTTGTTGCCGAGACTTTGATTACATTTATTTTCGTCTTGGTGATCTTATTGGTGACCAGCCAAAAGTATAGCGCCGGTCAAATGGCGCCAGTGGCGATCGGGTTGACGCTGGGCTTGCTGATCATCACCGTGCTAAATGTCACCGGGGGCTCCTTGAATCCTGCGCGGAGTTTCGGCCCCGCGATCTTCGCTGGCGGTACTGCTCTGGCTCATTATTGGGTTTATCTGCTAGCGCCATTACTAGGTGGGGTGCTGGCGGCCTTTGCCGGACGAGCCTTAGGAACAGAAGAGGATTAAACTTCGCCTGCACGCGGGAGCGCTTAGCACTTGGCAGGTGACTGGGATGAGCATCAGAATTTGAGAACATTAAACACAATTTCAACGACTTGTACCGTCTGGCGTCATCAACGTTTTGGTGACGAGTCAGGATGGTACCGGTCGTTTTTTGTGGGTTTGGGTTCTGGGAAATTAGCCCATCTGCCTGAGAAACCCGATATTTGCTACGCTCCAAGGATTGATCGCGCATTAAATTTAATTTCGATTGCCGGAAACGTGCCGCTCAAACGTTACTAATAGTAGAGGAACCATTCCTCGAAAAACAGAGTGTATATCGACCTGCATAGCTTCTGAGCATTAGCCTAGCAATGGTTATGAAAGCTTGGTTGTGCTTTCGGAACCATTGTGTAGCTAAGCGGAGGGAGCTAGGTCGATGCACACGTTTCAAAATAATGAACGCGGGCTGAATTGAACCGTGTTTTGGCGAAGAAGGCAGGGAGAATCATGGCGCGACCGATTAAGAAGGGAATCGATTATTTCCCGTTAGATGTAAATTTCTTGCAAGATTTGAAGGTGCGTAAAGTTCGTCGGAGTTGTGGCGATCAGGCGCCGTTGATCCTGCTTTGCGTGCTGGCCCATGTGTATCAAGATGAGGGCTACTATTTGGCTTGGGATGAGGATGTTTGCTTTATGATCGCCGAAGATACGGGGGTCAGCGAGGAGCTGGTTTTGCATACGGTGGCACGCGCCGCGGCGGTGGGCTTCTTTGCCCAGCAGTTGTGGCAAGATCAAAGAATTCTGACATCCCATGGCATTCAGGCGCGCTATGCCAAGGCCGCCTATCAAAAAATGGACCATTCGCTGAGAGCCGACTTGGTTTTATTACCGGGAAACGTGCCGGCGGAGGCTGCCAATGTGCTAGCTCCTGACGAGAACAAGGTAAATCAGGTGATCAATCCCCAAAGTAAAGAAATAGCAAACCAGACCAAAAGAGAGTATCAGAAAAGTACTCGCGAAAGCAGCCCATCCGTTCCTAAAGTTGCTGATGATCAATCCAGTGCCGTGCTTGCCGTTTCCAGCTTTAGCGGCAATCGCCAAGGCGCGGCTCAGCCCCAAACGGCCACCGCCCCAAGCTCACCTTTAGCGCAAGCGTTGGCCAAGGAACTGTTAGTGGCAATTCGCCAACATTTGCCGCGCTTACGTCAACCTGATCTCGGTACCTGGGCCGAAGTTTTCCAACAAATGTTGACGGTGGACCAACGTGCGGTTTCAGAATTGCGACAGCTGATTGCCTGGTCGCAGCAAGATTCCTTTTGGCAAAGCGTGATCTTGGATGCCAAAAAATTCCGCCAACATTTCGACCAAATGGCGGCCCAACAGCAGCGCCCCGCGCGATCGCAAGTGCCAACGAAGGCTCAGGTCATCATTCCCTCTTGGTTGCGGGAGCAGGAAGCGCAGGAAGCTCAGTAGAATCAATGAGATAATGAAGGTGCGCTTGATTTTTGGCGCGGGGTCCAGGGATTACCACAATGACGTTTCAGCCTGCGTGGACTTTTTCAGAAATTGCCGCCGAAGGATTTTTTTAAAAAACTGACTTGAATTTAGCGGCAACTCTTTGGTATACTAATTGAGTTGTGGAGAGTTGGCAGAGTGGTAATGCACCGGACTCGAAATCCGGCGAACCGGTAACACGGCGCGCAGGTTCAATTCCTGTACTCTCCTTTCATAGTACTTCATTGCTTGTTGATGGACCCCGGAAATGCTGATATAAAGGCATTGCGGGGTTTTCTTTTTGGTTGCTTTTTGTACGACTCGGACAAACTAGGGTAAGTAGCACACTCGCTATAATGCCTGAAGTGCAGTCACAGAGGTCTCTACTAAATCACGTTCAAGGATTTTTAAAGGTGCGGTCCACGGATGGCGATCATTGTACCATTGTGGCAATGATGGAAAAGGATTACTATTTTGACCAGGGTCTATCAAAACAAAATCACCAGAACACGGAGGATCAGCAAATGGATCAAGTTGAACAATGGCAGGCGGAAAGTCAGTTAGCGATGCACGGGTGGGATTTCAGCCATCTTGACGGCCGCTGGACAAATGAGCCTTTACCTTGGGATTATCAGGCTGTGGTCAAGGCTAATCTTAAGGATGAGCTGATGTGGCTTGATGTTGATACTGGAGGCGGTGAACTAATGGACAGCTTTGGGCATCCCACGAATAAGACGGTGGTTACGGAAGGCTGGGGGCCAAATTTACAGCTCTTGCGCGCGAAATATGCCACTTCCGGTGTGACCGTGATTCCCGATCCAAACGAAGACTTGGCCCAGGTGCCAGCTGATTACTTTGATATCATCACCAACAGTCATGGGGCGTTGCCAGTCCGGGAAACGGCCCACAAGTTACGCGCCGGTGGGATTTTCATTACCCAGCAGGTGGGCGCGACCAATAATTTCGCCTTGTCGCGCTTCCTCGACCCCAATTACAGCCCGGCGTATCCCGACAATACCCTGATCGACGCCTGCGCGCGCTTGCAGCAAGCCGGTCTGCAGATTGAGCAACAGAATTCGGCCTATAGCAAAATGAGTTTCTTCGATGTGGGCGCGATCGTCTATTATGCCACCGTGATTCCTTGGGAATTTCCAAATTTCTCGGTAGCGACTTGCCTGCCTCGACTGAAGCAACTTAGTCAGCTGATCGAAGCGCATGGGAGCGTCTCAACTTTCGAAGATCGGTTTATGATCGTGGCGCGCAAGCCCACCGAAAACAGATAGGGCGCGCCGAATCCAGAAAAAGCGATTCGCGCTAGTGTCTGGTGTTGTGCCTCTTGATCTCCTGAGTGATTTAAGAGTCCAAGTGTTCTGTTCATTCTGACAAGTGAGAAATAGGGCGCTAGCGGCTTAAACCATCGTCCTGCGACTTCAAAAACGCATGACTTTCCTGAAACCAACTGGCGCTCTTCTCACCGCGCTCAATCTGGTGGCTAGCTTGTTTACCGGCGTTGTTTACCAGTAAAAATTCCTTTTTACCTGAACTTGGGGTATCATATTATTAGAAACTAAATTAAGCTAGCCAGGTTCCCAATAGCGGCGCCTAGCTTGAGCAACTGAACCTGAAGCGGGTCAAGCTGACTGGTCTGAGCGATGCTGGCGGGATTCCGTCACATGATTTCGTTGATGGATCGTTTGCGCCCTGACGAACTTTCCAGGAATCAGCGTTTGTTCCCTGATCAGTGGGGATGATCGCGCGATTTGCCGGCGCTGTTTTAACCTGACCCCGATATATTGCCGGCGTAATTTGGCGGCGCGATTTGATCGTACACCGGGTGCCCGCGGTCAAAATCGCCGCTTGCCAGGATTGGCTAAGCCCCGGGAATCAAGCTGACTCCTGCCGGCATGATTTTGACTTGCTAACCGCGAACTGACAGGGCAGGGGACAACCAACGGCACATCTGAACGCCACAACTGAACAGCACAACTAATGAGATGAATTGAGTGAGATGAACATCATGACAACAGAAACTTTAACGGTATACATCGATGAGTCCGGCAATCTGGGCCAAGATCAGGGCCGTTATTTTACCTTGGCCGCCGTTGTTGGCACGACCGAGGCGATGAAAGGCTTGCGCCGCCGTCAAAAGAACGCGGCCGAGCGCTTTCGTCGTAGCAGCCCAACGAAAAAATGGCCCAACAACGAGGTCAAGGCCGCGGCGCTGAACCAAAAAGAGCGAGCAACCATGTTACGGCAGGTACTCACGCCAGAAATCCAAATCTATGCGTTGATTTTGGATAAGCGGCATTTACCGGTGACCGATTTCGCCAGCAAAAACAGTTCTTACGATTACTGGGTCCAGTTGTTGCTGGATCAAATCGTTGCGACACAACCGCGGATCACTGAGCTCTTGACCCAATTGGATCAACGGGCCTTGAAAGATGGTAGTCAGAATTCCTTGGCGGATCATTTGCGGATCCATTTCAACTTTGAGATGCAGCGTCCTGATCTAACCGTGACGATCAGTTATTACGAGTCCCAACTTAATTATGGAATCCAGGCCGCCGATTTCGTGGCGAACGCGATCAATAATTTTTATGAGACGCAGAAAAAAGGGGCCTACACGGCGTTGCATAAGAATCTGCGCCAAACGGTCACGCTGCCACAGGACGTTTTCGGCGAGAACGGGAGCCAGTCAGCTAAGCCGCGGCGGAAACGTCACCGTGCCGCTCGCAAAAACACAGCCAAGCTCACCGCCAAGACCACAGACGCAAACGGCCAGGCGAATCAAAAAGTTGGTCGTAAACCAGTGGGCGCGCCAACCAGCGCCACATCAACCGGCAAGCGGGCGCGGTCCCAAGCAACGGCTAATCGGAAAGTCACGGGCGCAAAAAAGACGAAAGCGACCGCAATGTCAACGACTCAGACTCAACCAACCGGAAAAAAGTGGACAGCCAGGGCCGCGCTGGTTCCGGAAGCGCAATCGCAGCCAAGCAAGTTGGCGGACTCAGCATCGGCCACGGCGGCAACCACGTCAAGTTTGGCATCAAAGCTTACCGCTCAACCAAACCCAACAGCGCGTAAACGCCGGCATAAACGGGGCGGTCGGAATCACCCTAAGCGTCAAGCATCAGCTGCGCAACTTCAGCCGCAAGCAACAGTGGCCACCTCGCTTGCGCAGACAGACACTCCGGCCAAAACCGCACCCGTTGCGCCACCATTACCGACCAGTAAGCAGCGGCAGCGCAAACACCGGCAGCGCCAGAAGCGACACACAGCGACGCCGCCGACATCAACGATTTTGATCAAGAAAAAGACCAATGAGAAACAAACCAACAACAAACAGGCTAACCCGAAACAGGCTAATAAGAAACAGGCCAACAAGAAGCAGACCAACGAGAAAATGAGGAAGCAAGCAGTGAAAGCAGATCAAACCAAGACCGGTCAGCTCCACGACGTGGCCAACGAGAGCAATTCCCAGCCGCGAGCAAAAACGACAGCCAGGACAGGGCGGAAATTAGGCGCTAAAGCCAGTTCAGCTCAGGCAAAAACTAAATCAGGCCAGGCCGCCCAGAAGCAAGTTAGGTCCGGGGCCGAGACCCAAATGACCAAACAGCCGAAACCAACCGGTAGCAAACAAGGACAGGGTCAGCCCCACAAGCGTGCGGTGCAACAAGGCGGTGCTCAATCCGGTGGCCAGCCAGCAGCAAAACGTGGCCAGTCCGCCGCCACACCGTTGCAGGATCAGTTACCAAGCCAATCCCAAGTTCGGTCAACAGCGGCGGGCAGCCAGCCTAATCGCCGTAGCAAGCCTAAATCCCAACCACGAAAACCGGCAACCACGTCAGTCAAATCCGCTGTGACGAAGCAGATTCAGCCGCATCGGTGGACGATTCGTCCGATTACGCCAGCCGTTTCCACGCAAGAACAATTGATCCATATCAAGATGACCTCGCAACAAACGGTAACTTCTGGGCCAGCGCGGCCGACCCAAGCAGTCCCACCCAAACAGCAACCATCCGTCAAACAAGCCCGCAAACGCCAACGCTCGGCGGCGCCAGCGTCAACGGCCAAATCAACCGACGCCTCAATCACCAACTTGAAGCAGCATCAAGCGAGTAAGGCGGCCGCGCCTGGCGCCAAATCAACATCTGCTCGCCAGACAGCTAACAACCGCAACTCAAAAGCAAAAGTGACTGGCAAGGCGGTCGTCAACCAGGCCAATGCTCAACCAGCAGCTAAGGTTCGACCTGCCGTCAAGGGTCAACCTGCCATCAAAGCACAGCCTCACAAACCGGCTCCCGCTAAGTCTGGCCAGACAACAGGGCAACAACCACTTCAGCAGGAGACTAAGACACAAGCGCCCCGACCAGGCGCGTCGCGTACCAGCGCCACCAAGCAACCTTCACCAGCAACTCAACGGCGCGCTCGCTTGGCCAGCAAGCCTGCGACTAAAAAAGTTGGCCAACCGGCTCCCCGCCAGGTCGCAACGCCGTCAGGTCAAAATCCAGCCAAGCGGCCAGCGCGTCAAGCGGGACAATCCTCGCCTCAGGTAACTGCGCGAAAATCAGGAACCAAGGCGCAAACGGTAGCTAAAGCAAAGGGCTTGTCCGCCTCGACTCAGACCGAAAAAGCCAAGAATCAGGGTCAGCAGAAGGCAACCCCTGACACAGTGGCGGTCTCACAAGCAAAGAAAGCGCAACGGTCCGCTAAGAACGCCCAGCGCACTCAGCCGGAACAACCGCGTCATGCCCAGAAACAACCAGTCAAAGTCCGGAACGTGAGTCCATCAACGCCGCAACAATCCTCATTTACCACCCAATCACGGTCCGTGGCTCAGCCGCGGAAACAGCCGACACACCGCCAGCAAGTTAAAAAGCCGGACCAATCGGTAAAACCAACGCCGGCAGGTGATTCAGAAACCACCGCGCGCCGTCATCCGTGGACAATCCGCCAAATTGATTAGGGACATGAAATTTTGTTAAACTAGTTTTAAGCCAACCGTGACCGACCTGCAGTCACGGTTTTGTTAGCAAGGGGAATAGGTTGACGTGCGGCCAACTCGTTCAAAGGGGGCTCATCTATTTTCACCATATTTTTAGACCTGAATAATCTACACAACAGTGGCAACCAACTACGAACACCGAGCTAACAATATTTTTTCCTTGTCCGCTTTATATCCAATGGGTGAAAAAAGAAACTCAATCTAGGCCGGTTAGCCACACAAGCAACCACTGAAAAGGGATTCCTTCAATTGCTGATTGACACGAAAGAAAGAAATCCAACTCAAGTTTGACGTTTTCAAACACAGGTGATCATCGTTCAAATGGCTGTGGACTGGTCCTCGTTAAAGCGCTGGTGGACTTCCGCAATTTTCCGCGTTTCCAAGCAATACTTGACGATGGAAGACGCGCATGTTTCAAAAAAAGCCAACAACACCCATTGCCACGATGTGTGGCGAGTTATGATTAAATAAAATGGTGCACCAGGGACACGGTTGCCTAAAACTGAGTAAACATCGGGATGGCGCCACGATTTGCCAGACTTTTTACTTTAAAAAATGAATTCTTGTTCAAATTATCGCGATATGCTGACGGAATTTTGAAAATCAGAGTCCGTTAGAAAAAGTATGAATCATTCGGGATAAAACCTGCTTGAATTAGAAGGGGGGACGGTAGATTCAACTTTTTGAATCTACTGAGAGCTATTCAAAAATCAAAACGGAAAGTATTGGTAATTATTCTTTCCTGTACAGTCTTGATTCTACTTGGGACATTATTTTCTTTGAAAAATAAAGAAAAAACAGGTATTTTTATTGAAAATAATGAAGGGACGATAGAAGTTCCCCTAATAATATCCAGAAATTATTTGAATGAATCCGAAACTCTTTATGAAAGCGATTCGCTAACGTCCACAAGTAAACCAATCAAGAAAGCTGGTATTGACGGTGAGAGCTCTATTTCATTGACCATTAATGGGGCAGAGCAAACGGTCACCGGCTATGTTGATAGTCATCCTAAAACCTTCTTTTTAAAGGTAAATGTAGCTAGTTATGATGAATCAACGGGTAAAATAGTATTAGATTGCAGGTATGATGATGGCATGAATAAAACAGAAAAACAATTGATTTTTCAAAAATAAAGAATGAGATCAATAAGTTTAAAGTCTAATAGTTTTAGACAAATTGTTTTAACGTCTATAGTTTTGATTTTTAGCAATTCTGACTAGCGATATCTCGTTATCTTTCACATCTAGGAGGGAAATTGATGAGTTTAGTTGTTCTAATTGGCGCCCAAGCGGTCGGAAAAATGACGGTTGGCGAGGCCTTGGCGCCGGCGCTAAATGGCCGTCTGTTGTTCAATCACCAAACACTTGATCTTTTCGCCAATTACCTGGGTTATGATCGGCGCACTTTCCAGTTGTCGGATCAAACGCGGAAGGCACTCTTTCGAGCTTTTGTCGCCGATCCAGCGGCCAATCCAGTTGACACCATTATTTTCACGGTGATGATCGATTTCAATAGTCAGGCTGATTTGGATTTCCTACAAGAAATCAGCTCGATTTTCTTGACTGCCGCCGAGCCGGTTTATTTCGTGGAGTTACAGGCAGACTTGTTGGTCCGGCTCCAGCGTAATCGCAGCGAGCATCGGCTGGCGGCCAAGCCTTCTAAGCGGGATTTGGCTGCGTCGGAGCAAGATTTGCGCGAAAGTGTGACCCAATATCGCTTGACCAGTCAGCCAGGAGAGTTGGCGCGCTTGTTTCCCCAAGTAAACTGCTTGGTGCTGGACAACACAGGCTTAGCGCCAACCATCGCTGCGCAGCAGATCTGCCGACACTTTTCAATTGGCCAACTTTAAGTATCTGATAATATTCATTGCATCCCGCATATTAATCGTTGTATAATACAAAATGCTTCCAGATGGCGTTTAAGCCCTCGCGTTATTTAGGGCCGAGATTAATTATATGCGTATTATTCTGTATACTTTTGGCTAAATCCGCTGAGGCTTAGCGCGCCAACGACAAAAAGAAGCTTACCTAATCAGACATTGGGTAAGCTTCTTCTTTTTTGATTTAGGCGGTGGTTCGGATATATCCACCAATTAACCTCATTGCTGATTGGAATTGGCGATCACGGCCAACCTCGATTTATCTGTCTGGTCATTCATTGATTGAACGGGTTTAAGCATCTAGGCTCTGACCTGGTTGCGGAACACGGATTGACGGATTCCTGCTTCACACTTGTTGGTGTGTCCCAACGCATTCACTCCATACGTCAGTCCTGGTCAACATCGGAGGGCAACAGAATCGTTTGGGAGTGGCCATCATCGTAGGCCAGCACCGTTTCAGGGTAACTGGTGTGATAGGCGGCCTGGGTATCGATCGCAATTTGGTCGCCAGTGGTTTCAGAGTCGAAGCTGATTTGGACGTTGTTCTGGTCATTTGCGGCAATGGAAAATTGGAGCAGATTTTTCAGCGGGAAAACACCTTGAAGATCGTGATCGATAATCAGCCAGAGCGCGTCGATCAGGGCATCAGGTAGTTGACTGGCCACAGCGATGGTGGCAAAACGATTATCTGTTGCTTGAAACATGGACAAAACCTCTTTTCAGTGGTGGACATTCAGTCGTAAAAAAGCAGGCGGAACAGGGAGTTGGCAATAATAGCCGTGAAAGAACAGTCACGCCCAAGCCGTCGAAAAAAATATACAGGAGCAAAGTCGTCAGCTGAAAATTGCCGGTTATTCAGGAGCAACCGTCAAATCGGTGACGGTTGCTTCGACGAAATCAATCAAATCTTGCGGAGCCAGCTGGACGGAACGCCCTAGTTTACCGGCGGAAACGGTCATCGTTGGGTGCGCCAGCGCCGCTTGATCAATGTAAATCGGGAAGTGGTGCTGTTCATGGATCCCGATCGGGGTGTTGGCCCCGTGGACATAACCGGTTGTCTGTTCTAGTTCTTTTTGCGGTAACATGCGCACCCGTTTATTGCCGGAAGCGGCAGCCAGCTTGCGTTCGTCCAAGTGGGCATTGATCGGGATCACACCGACCAACGGCCCCGTTTTCTCTCCGTGGAGCACCAGTGTTTTGTAAATCAGCTGCTGCTCATCGGCTTCGTGGGACTGGCCTAGCGTGAATTCCAGTTGTTCATAGGGAATCTTGGCCCGATCGAGAATCTTTTCCACCAAGGTCTTTGGTAATTTATTCTTACGTTTACTCATTTAGACACCTTAATTCTAGCATTTTTTCGGCGCGCTCACTATAATAATGGGCAAGAGGTGAGGAACATGTTCGCTTTCAGAAAGAAAAAATCGACTGACGAAGCTGAGTTCGATTTCACTAAAATGATGCGTCAGGTGCGGCAAGATCCCCAGCACTTGGAGCAAGTCCAGCAAGATTTCAAGAAGTACACACGCAGCTATCCCCGGCCGAATCAACCTGTTTCTCACGGGTCAGGCAAAGATCGGCAGGAAACCTAGGAGAGACTGGGGCAAAACATTGTTTTGCGCCCGGTCTCTTTTTGCATGTTTGTTCTTTCGCTGGATCGGTTCACTTTGTTTGCTTAGGCGTGCCGGTCAACGATCTGTCGCTCAAGCCTGATCCCATCAATAGAAAAGCGTCACATCCATTGTTTTATTCTTGTTGCGCCTTGTCGTTCAGGTCTTTATTTTAGCTTGTTCCAGGTGGAGACGCAACCGCACCAAATTCGTCGCTGGGCCAGCGTTGATACTGCCCGGAATTTGCTGTCTAGTTAGCGTGACGTGAAATCTGTCGCTGACCTAGAGATCCCAAGCGGCCGAGCTTAATTCATCAATCGCCCGATCCAGTGATTTACTCCCATCGGAAACCGTGATTTCCAGGCGTTTCAACTCCGGACGGTGGGTCAATTTGACTAACAGGTCGGCGACATTATCTCGGCTCACGCTGGCGGACAAATCGCTACCTTTGTCAAGGTTAACGTCACCAGAACCAGCATCGTTGGTCAAGGCAACTGGCCGAATAATGACATAATCCAAATCGGTCCGATGAGTCAACCATTCATCCGCGTAGTGCTTGGCGATAAAGTAATTGTGCAGGCTACCTGACCACTTCTCGGCATGGTTGGCATCAACAGAGCTAACGAGAAAATAGCGTTTGACTCCGGCCTTTTCGGTGGCAGTCATGGTTTTGATCGCGCCATCAAGATCGATCTTCAACAACTCCTGACCAGCTGATCCTGCCGTGAAAATCACCACATCCTGATGCTCGAGGACAGGCGTCATTTTCGCGACTGGCCAGTCTAGGTCAAAGGCAACATAACTAACATTTTTGGCGGTTGAAACGGCTTGGGTTGCCGGTTTGCGCACACCTGCTGTGACTTGATCACCTTGAGCCGCTAATTTCTCAACTGTTCTTTGGCCAATTTGACCATGGGCACCGATTACAAATACTTTCATATTCAAAGTCCTCCTATCACTTACTAATTCTAGTCTAAGCTAAAAGAACGAAATTGTTTAGTGATTACACTTTCGAGCGCCACTGACAGGTGGCAAAAGTAGTTTGGCCGCGGCTTGCGCTGCGAAATTCGGGGTGAGCTCGCTGTGGGCGCTGTTTTGAGCCAATCCGCAAAGGACGCGGCTTGTCTCAAAATCAGGCCTTGTCCTAAGCGGCACAGCCGCCAAGGACAATTTCACGGCGATCTCACCCCGAATTTCTCCGCTCCAGCCGCTCAACGTTATAGCAGTCGTTTGAGCACTCACGCCGATTGGCAAGCTATGGCCAATTGATGGGAGCCACGCAATTGACGGCCGTGGTTGGTGGTCACCAGCTTTGAATTGGTGACACCAGGACAGTCTGTCTGATGAACAGAGGCAAGTTCTTGACTAATCAGCTGAATCGGTTGGTTTCCAACCAGTGATTGTTAAGGAAATAAGTAGAAATGTTCGGCCTACGCAAAATATCCCGACCTCCTAATCCAAATCAGTTGGCATTGCCGTACCACCCTCCCCCAAAAAAGGGATAATTGTTTGATCTCTAGCTTGCCAAACACTTCGTCAAATCCTTCGTCTTGATTGCAGATAAGCTCTATTCTGCCTAGCAACCGCCTCAGGGCGTGTGGCTCAGCGGTGAGATTATTCTTAGCGATTTATCGCTTAGAATAAGGCTCGATTTGAAGACAAGCCGCTGGGCTTGCGGATTGGCTTCAAACGACGCCCACCGCGTTCGAAACAGAGTGCGAACCGACCCGAGCAGCTCCTGAGCATTAGCCTAGCAATTGTTTTGAAAGCCGCACTTTGCTTTCGGAACAATTGCGTAGCTAAGCGCAGGGAGCTGGGTCGGTGAACACGGTTCCAGCCACGACAAACGTCCTGAGGCGGTTGCGTCCCCACCAAACCCACCACATCTGCAATCAGACGAAAAATCTGAATCGGCAACCGTACTTTTCCAGTTTGCCTTCAAACGATCATCACGGATTATCGACTTGTTTTTTGTGGTGAGAAGGGCGGTTCTGTGTCATAATAGGAACAGCAGCACAAGCAACGTTGAACAGTGACATTCTCGAATGCGGAGATCCGCGCGGAGCGGAAAAAGGAGCGCAATAATATGGATATTCTAAGCTATCTAGATGAGCAGATCGAACAAAGTGATTTTCCTGGGGATTTGAATATTAATTGGGACAAGAAGATTCGTTCATTTGAAATCGAAATTCTGATGACGGGCCAGACCAATGAACTGGAGATTGAAGACCAAGAGGGAGACACTCAGGCTGAGGAAGTCAGTTATGATGACGCGATCCTGATTTATGACGACCAAAAAATAGACGGCGCGGACTATGCTGAGAATTACTTGGCGACGGTGCCGTTTTCCGGGCGGCAGGGGATCGAGAAGGCTGTTTTGCAAGGGCTGATGGCTTACTTAGGCGATGTGCTTGACGATGGGATGAATGATTTTCTGGATTTCTTGGACCCGGATCTGGAAGTGGCGACTTTCCAATTAGCTTGGTCACAACCAGCTTTTGAAGCGGCGGTAGCGGCGGCGCGGGAGAACGGCGCCAGTGGCTTCTACGCTTATCCTAAATATTAGGCGGTGGCAAGATGAACTGGGAACAAATTCGGATTGATTGTCCTGCGGCGGCAGTGGATTTGATCGCCAACCAATTGATTGAGTTGGGGACTGGTGGCGTGCAGATTTTGGATCAAGAAACCGCGGCGACCACCACGGCGGTGTTGGCCTACTTGCCGGCGGATGAAGAATTGAATAAGTTTGTTGCGGCGGTGACGGCGCGGTTAGGAAACTTGCAAGCGGAAGGCTTTCTCCAGGGGCCCTGGCATTTATCAACGCGACAGATCGATAGTCAGGCCAGCGCAACGGCCTGGGAAGCTTACTATCATGTGCAGCATTTGACCCGATTTATTACGGTGGTGCCACAGTGGGAAGTTTATCAGCCCACTGCTAGCGGCGAAATCGTGATTCGCCTGGATCCAGGTCGTTCTTTTGGAACGGGGATGCACCCGACGACCCAGCTGGCGGTGGCGGCGTTGGAATTGGCCATGCGTCCGCAAATGCGGGTTTTCGATGTGGGGACGGGGTCAGGAATCTTAAGTTTGGTGGCTAAGTCGCTGGGTGCGGCTAAGATTCAGGCCACGGAACTGGACGAAGCCGCTTTGGCCTTCACCCGCAAGAATCTTGAGCTGAACCAAGCGGTGGATCAGATTCAACTGTACGCGGGAAGCTTACTAACGCCGATCGTGGGTCAGGCGGACTTGATCATCGCCAATATGTTGCCTGAAGCGCTGTTGCCGTTGATTCCGCAACTTGATCATCATTTGGCGGCTGGTGGTCAGGTGATTTTGACGGGGATCATCGCCGAACAGTTACCGAAAATCACAGCGGCCCTGACCGCGGCAGGCTTCGTCAGTTCGCTGACCTTGAGTCAGGGACCGTGGTCTTGCCTAAATTGTCGCCGCAAAACGGAGGTGGCCTAATGCAGCTTTTGTTTGTGGAACGACCATTGATGCCGGCGGCGCAGTTGGCCTTAACTGGCGCGGCTTATCAACACGTGATTCGCGTCTTGCGTTTGGAAATCGGCGCGGCGCTGGAGCTCGTCGGATCGGATCAGGTGGGCTTCGCGGCGACGATCACCGCGATTGACCCAACCAACCGCAGTTTTAGTGTTCAGCTGGCCGCAGCGGCTTTGCCGAACACGGAATTATCAGTTCAGGCGACCATCATTTGTGGGTTACCCAAAGGCGAGAAAACCAAGTTGATCGTCCAAAAAGCGACCGAGTTAGGCGTGGCGCGGATCATTTTCTGCCCGATGCAGCGGTCGATCATGCGGTGGCGTCCGGAACAAGTGACCAAGAAAGTCGCTCATTTACAACAGATCGCCGCGAGTGCCGCCGAGCAATCTCATCGCCGCCTGATTCCTCAGGTCGAATATTGGCCAACGTTGGTGCCTTTGCCCAGCGTTGGGCTGAATTTGGTCGCGTACGAGGAAGTTGTGAAAAACGGCCAACAGGATCTCGCGCTGGCTCAAGCGTTTCAGACGCTACGCCAACAGCTGCTGGCGCTGCCCCAGGAAGCTGCGGCTCAGCCGGCTGATCGGCCAGAAGTGCGGATGATCTTCGGTCCCGAGGGTGGCTTGGCGCCGGCGGAAGTGGCCGATTTAACCGGCCACGGCGTGCAAAGCGTGGGTTTGGGCCCGCGGATTTTGCGAACAGAGACGGCGCCTCTTTATTTTCTCAGCAGTTTAAGCTATGCTATTGAGGTCGAGACTTCACCAAGGTAGGTCTGTCTGCTGCCGACCGGTGGTGATTCGTTGGTCAGGTGGTTAGACTACTTGGCCATTGACGCGCTGCCGGTGAGCGCGCGAATAATGATCGTGTATCGATCAAGATGAATAGGAATGAATGTTGAACCGATGACAAAAATTAAAAAAATCTTGCCTTTGCCCATGCTGATCTTCTTAGCGCTGGCCTTGATCGTGTGTTTCCCATTACCGCTCTTGACGAGCTGGCTTCATGTCTCCACGGTGCACCGCATTATCAGTTTGTTTTTGATCGTGGATCCCTTGCTGGTGATCGTCAGCGCGGTGGTGATCAAGCGGGCGCACTTTGCGAAATGGTGGTTGTTGGCTTTTCCCGCGATCTTTGCTTTGAGTGTGTGGTGGCGGTTTGCGAAATATAATTATTGGTTAGTGGGGATGTACCTGTTGCTGGCGATCATCATCTATGTGGTGACGCCCCAGCCTAATGCCCAAGCGTGATCTTGGCGATGGCAGGCGCGTTTGACGCTTGCGGTAGACGGCAACAACGATTGATTAAAGATTAAGGATGATGGCGATGTCCAAGGAACGTGTCTTGACTCAAGATGAAGTCATGGAACTTTGCCGAGAATATATGAATCAGGATCATTTGGCTTTCGTGCAGAAAGCCTATGACTTCGCGGCGTATGTTCATCGGGAACAAAAGCGACAATCGGGGGAACCTTATATTATTCACCCGGTGCAAGTCGCGGGAATTTTAGCGGAATTACATATGGATCCAGAGACGGTGGCCTCTGGCTATTTGCATGATGTGGTGGAAGATACCAATGTAACCTTGGGTGATGTGGAAGAGTTGTTTGGCAAAGACGTGGCGATCATCGTTGATGGCGTGACCAAGCTGGGCAAGATCAAATACAAGTCGCACCAAGAACAACTGGCGGAAAATCACCGGAAAATGTTGCTGGCCATGGCCAAAGACTTGCGCGTGATCATGGTTAAATTGGCGGATCGGTTGAATAATATGCGGACCTTGCAGCATTTACGCCCGGATAAGCAACGCCGGATCGCCGATGAAACTTTGGAAATCTACGCGCCCCTGGCGGATCGATTAGGGATCAGTCGGATCAAATGGGAGCTTGAAGATATTTCGCTGCATTATTTAAATCCGCAACAATATTATCGGATCGTCCATTTAATGAACTCCAAGCGTGGCGAACGGGAAAGCTATATTTCCGAAGCCATTGGTGAAATCAAGGCGGCTTTGAGCGAGCTGAACGTGAAGTATGAGATTTATGGCCGGCCCAAGCACATCTACTCGATTTACAAAAAGATGCGCGACCAACATAAACAATTCAACGAACTCTATGATCTGTTGGCGATTCGGGTCGTGGTGGATTCGATCAAAGATTGCTACGCTGTTTTAGGCGCGATCCATACTAAGTGGAAACCATTACCAGGTCGGTTCAAGGATTATATCGCCATGCCCAAGGCCAATGGGTACCAATCACTCCATACCACGGTGATTGGGCCGCAAGGTAAGCCGCTGGAAGTGCAGATCCGCACTCAAGAAATGCACCAAGTGGCCGAGTATGGGGTCGCGGCGCATTGGGCTTACAAAGAAGGCGTTAAAGATGAGATCCATCTAGACGCCACTGGCCAGAAATTGGATATTTTCCGGGAGATTTTGGAAATTCAGGATGAATCCGAAGACGCCAAGGACTTCATGGAAAGTGTCAAAGGCGATATTTTCAGCGATCGGGTTTACGTCTTCACGCCGCGAGGGGATGTTTACGAGCTACCGAAAGGCTCGGTGCCGATCGATTTCGCTTATTTAGTGCACACGGAGGTCGGCAATCATACTGTCGGCGCCAAGGTCAATGGCAAAATCGTGCCACTGAACTACCAAATGAAAAATGGCGACATTGTCGAAATGTTGACCTCAACTTCGGCGTCACCAAGCAAAGACTGGGCGACGATTGCTTTTACCAGTCGCGCCCGCAACAAGATTCGGCGTTTCTATAAGCAAAAGGAAAAAGATGTCAACGTTGATCGTGGTCGCGAATTGCTGGAGAAGCAGCTCCAAGAATTAGGCTACCCAGCCAAGCAATTCATGGATAAAGATCACATGGGCCAGGCGCTGGGTCGCTTTAATTTCAATACTGACGAGGAATTGCTGGGCGCCGTGGGTTACGGCGAGATCTCGGCGCAAGTCGTCGCCAACCGCCTAACCGAAAAGGCACGCAAGGAAAAAGAAGAAGAGCTACAGAAGCAACAAGCGGAAGAAATCTTGACCACGCCAAAGACGCCGACTAAACCGAAGGATAGCAACGAAAAGCTGAAGATCCAACACGAAGGCGGTGTGGTGATCCAAGGGGTCAATAATCTGTTGATTCGTTTGGCTAAATGTTGCAATCCCGTTCCGGGTGATGCCATTGTTGGTTATGTGACAAAGGGCCGCGGGGTAACGATCCACCGCGCCGATTGTCCCAATATTTTGAATGAAAAGGACGCGATGCGACTGATCGAAGTCGAGTGGGATGAAGTTGACGACACCACCCAATCCTACTTGGCCAATTTGGAGATCTTCGGATACAACCGCAGCGGTTTGCTCAACGAAGTCTTGCAGACCCTGAATTCGCAAAGCAAGAATCTGAATAACGTTAATGGCCGCGTTGATCACAACAAAATGGCCAATATCTACGTTACCGTCGGCGTGCGCAACGCCCAACATTTGGAACGGATCATTGATAGCCTGAAGAACATTCCCGATGTTTATGAAGTCAAGCGCGCCAAAGGCTAGACTGACCGCGAAAGCTAGGGTCTGAATTTGCCAACATTTGCCAACAGTCACGAACAAAGTCGCCAACCGATGAGTTCTCATCTGGCCAGGCGCTTTTTTCGTGGGCAGAACGGTAGCGACACAAGACGGACAGCGGTCAACAGATAGAATTTCAAGCTGTCGATTTTCAGGATGAAGAATTTAACGAGATGTAGTATCTCAACCAGATTTAGTATTTCACCAAGGTGTAGTATTACAAGATATCGAATTTCAAGATATTGAATCTCAAGAGATCGAATCTTGAGATATTGTACTTCAAGAGATCGAATCTCAAGATATTGAATTCTAAGATATCAACGATATTCTAAGATATCAACGATATAGATGGGAGTTTTTAGATATGCGGGTGACGTTACAACGGGTCAAATCAGCAAATGTCAGTGTTGCTGGCGCCGTGATCGGTCAAATTCAGCAGGGGTTAGTGTTGTTTGTGGGCATCGCGCCAACGGATACCACGGCTGAGTTCACCAAAATGGCCAATAAGATCGCGAAGTTACGGATTTTCGAAGACGATCAGGCGAAAATGAATTTGAACGTGCAACAGGTTGGCGGCCAAATTCTCTCGATTTCCCAATTCACGCTGTACGCGGACACGCGCAAAGGGAACCGGCCGAGTTTCACCGCCGCCGCTAAACCGGCCCAGGCTGAGGCCGGCTACTTAGCGTTCAATGATCTTCTGGCGAACCTGCTGGACCAGCCGATCCCCACCGGCGAATTTGGCGCGGACATGACGGTGACAGCGGTGAATGATGGCCCGGTGACGATCAATCTGGAGGTGGCTCATGATTAAGAACCTGATTTGGGATTATGATGGTACCTTGTATGATACCTATCCGAAAATGTTACATTGCCTGCACCAGGCTTTGGCTGATTTTGGCCAAACAAGCTTGAATCGTGACGAATTGTATCGGCTGATCAAAATCAAATCGATCCGCTTCGCTTTGAACTATTACCAGCGAGTTTATGGAATACCGGCGGATCAGGTCAATCAACGTCTGCATGATTACATGCGGGCGCCAGACGCGCTGGTCGTGAAACCATTTGCAGGGGTGGCGGCCGTGTTGCGCCAAGTCGTGGCGGCCGGTGGCGTTAACCTGCTGGAAACCCACAACAATCATGAAGCGATTGCCCAAATGGAACAGGATGGTCTCTGGCAGTATTTCGCTGGCGGGATCACCGCCGATGACGATTTCCCCCGCAAGCCAGATCCGACGGGGCTGAACGCGCTGGTGGCGCAACATCAGCTCCAATCAGCGCAAACGGCGATGGTCGGTGATCGGCGGTTGGATATTGAAGCTGGGACAGCGGCCACGTTGCCAACCATTTATTTCGATCCTGATCATTTCACCGATGCACCCATGGCAACTTATACTGTCGATCAAATTGCGGCGATCGCGCCGTTGTTGACCGCGGCCGAGCCGGGAATTTTTTGAGTTAGGCAGAAAATAATGTCTGGCTCCATTTTGGAATCTTTGGTGCGTTTAGATTTTTTGCGAGCGTGATTTTGAAGTTTTGCATTTGCCGCCATGAGTTGGTTCCGTGTTATATGGGAGGTCTGGCTGTTGAAATTTTCAAAAGAAATGGAACAATATCTGGTTCAGAAGCGACCAACACCGGCCAGATCATCTGTTCATTATGGGGATTTGACGCGGCTGGCAATGGCAAAGGCACAGGCGCGCTTAACCCCTGTTCCGGTTGATGTGATTGTTGCGTTAATCAATGAGTTCTTGGTAAAAATCGATCTGCCAGAAGTCGCACACCCCATCATGACTGATTTCAAAGTTGATCCAGCTACCAAAAATGTTGTAATGGATTACAGCGCAATAAAGCGGGACAATAATTTGAATGCTGTCAATCACATCGTCTGGCTTAAATTCACGATGGATCACTTTCTTGGCGTTGTCGCTTCGGGAAATGATTGTAATTTCGACATCCCACCTGATGCTGCTAATTACAATGATCCCGGTCGTCAATCAAGATGGCAATACAACACTTCGGGCATCCTGATCAATCAGCTAGGAAAGAAGTGGGATGAGCGTCTACTTGTGGTCATTCCCTTGCCTGGAATCACCAATAAATTGAAATCCGATATCGAGTGCGGGATTGGCCAGTACTTACTACAACAGGATGTCCCAATCTTAGATTATTATTCACATCTTTTTTGATTGAAGTCATAAGAATCGAAATCATTAGATACAGACTGACGACTGACTTTTATCTCGTTTTTTCTGTTTTTTTCTGCACCAGGCTTGATTCTTTGAACGTGCGTGGATTTGAATTTCTTAATCGTTAAAACAAAGGTGCCCATCGATTTGATGGACACCTTTGTTATTTGACGTTCAAAAATGATTTTTCTGGTCAAGCGGCCAACGTGAGGCTTCAAAACCTGGCCTTTACCATGACCATGGAAATTGTGGAATTATTTGAAGTAATTGGTCAAAGCAATCACGATGTCGTTGGCGACTTTGTTGTAATAGCTACTCTTGGTGATATAGCGGAAGTCCTTGCTGTTGTTGATGTAACCCAGTTCTAGTAGGACGGCCGGCCGTTGATTGTCGCGCAAGACTTGGAAGTTGCCGAACTCAAAACCACGATTGGTCAGTGGTAGATTGCCTAGTTGCGAGCTGAGAAGTTGCGCCAATTTCTTATCGCGATTATCGTGATAGTAATAGGTGGTGATCCCAGTGGCCGAATTGGCGGCGTCACTGGAGTCGAAGTGCAAGCTGATGAAAGCGTCCGCCTTCAATTCGTTGGCCGCCTGGGCGCGGGGCGCTAGGTCTAAATAGCTGTCGTCGGTCCGGGTCAGCACCACATTGGCGCCGGCAGACTTCAATTTGGATTCGATCACATTGGCGATGGCCAAGGTGTAGCTCTTCTCGTATTTGGCATTTTGGGAAAGGGCGCCAACATCATTGCCGCCATGACCGGGATCCAACACGATCGTCGCTTCCGCTAAGTTTGAGGCGATTTTTGGCATGGTGTCCTCCAAGGTTTTGCGGTTGGCCATGGAGACGACCCAGCTAGCCACATAACCGGTTTTACCTGCTTTGGTTTTGACTTCATACCATTGATCGATGGTTTTGACGTAGGTCAAAATCGTCTTAGCCGGAAAATGTTCTAGCACATTGGCGTTGGTATTCGGTTGCGCCCGCAACGCCGTGTTATCCGTGTCAACGACAACGACCTGATCTTCGGCCTTGGTCGGTAGGACGCTGGTGTCGCCGATGTTGGTGGTTTTGGCATTACTCTCGACTTGGTCAGTAATCTTGACCTTGGTCTTCTGGACCCAAGCGACTGAATCTTGATATTTCACCTCGAGCCAATCACCCTCTTGATAGAGGATCGTGACCTTGTCGCCAGCGTTGAGCTGCTTCAGTGGCTGCGTGTTGAGATTATTGCTGGCGTAAATCGGGGTGTCACCCTGATCGATCAATCCGATTCGATTGGCCGTGGCGCTGACTTCGGTGTTCTTGATCAGCCAACTGGCGACCCAACCGACCGAAGTTTCGCTCAGGCGCACTTGGTACCATTCATTGCGTTCGCTGATGACGGTCAAGCGTTGCCCTTTTTTGACTTGGGCGGTGACATCATAAGCCAGCCCTGGGCCCTTGCGCACATTCAGCACGTTAGCCTGAACCACGACTTGTTGCGAGTTGGCCATGACGATCGAAGTGCCGATCGAACCGATGATCGCCAAAGCCACGATCAAAGTGAGCCGCCACTGCCACAGTTTATGTAAGAAATTTTTCATTTGCGCCATTCCTTTACGCCTTATTCAGGGAACCGTCCGCTGTTCGCGTTATCTAATTTGATTTTACCATGATTGAGGCCGTTTTGCGCCAGTTGACCCCGTTTTTAATAAAAATGGTTGGAATTGTTTGATGTGACGGATGAAAAGTAAATTCTGGTGGAAAGTAAACTTGGATGAGAAGCGAATTTGGATGAGAAGCGAATTCGGATGCGACGAGAATTCGGATGAGAAGCGAATTCGGATGAAAAGTAAACTTGGTTGAGAAGCGAATTTGGATGGAAAGTAAATTCGGATGAGAAGAAAATGGTGAGTCGCCCGGCTGCGCTGGCGACCTGCGCTTGCCTGACTGACGCTCAGCGTGCCGCCGGTTGAGCTGGAGTCGCCTGCCGACAGCTGGTTGACATTCGTGCAATTACTACTAACATTAAAGGTGAAATCAGCTGTGGATGCGCCAACGCCTTTAAGGCTAGCGAACGGTATCAGCAGCCAAAAAGCAAACGAGCAGAACCAGCAACGGGCGCCGCAGTCAGCATAGGACGAGAATAGGAGCGGATCACATGACAAAACCAAATGAGGATCAGCGCAAGGAAGAACGTCGGGTAGAAAACCAGCCTGAAGTCTGTCAGCACGCAGAAAAACAACCTGAAGCCAATCCAACAGCCGAGCACCTTTACGTGCCAACCAACGGCGAGGAAAATCTTATCTTAGGGATGTTGGCCTTATCTAAGCGCATGTCAGGCACCCTGCCGACTAAAGCCGACTTTTACGATAGCTTGGACCAATTCGGGGTTGAACCGACCGAAGAATTCCTGGCGAAAGTTCACGCATCGTTCCCAGAATTGGAGATCTGACAATTTCCTTTGGCGATAAAGGCGTGAGTAGGTGTGGTGGGGCTCCAGAAGCCTAGTGTAGTTAAGCGCAAAATTCAGATGATTTATCACCGTGAAAACGTTGCCAGTCTTGACTTTCGCTGACTAGACGTGTAAATTAGTAAGCGAATATCAAACCGATGAAAAATGAAAAGTAGTTCAACCACAGAGACTGCGGTAGGTGAGAAAGCAGAACGAACGAAACGACCATTTTGAGGTTGAGCCTGGGCTCCGTCTGCAACGACGTTATCCAATTAGACCAAATTAAGGTGGTACCGTGCAAAAAGCACCCTTATCAAACAAGATAGGGGTGCTTTTTGTCTTTTTTCATCAAGGAGGAATAACCATGCGCTATCAAAAACCGAAAGGCACTGCGGATATTACCCCAGCAGAGTCACGAAAATGGCAATTTGTGGAACAAAAGGCGGCGGAAGTCTTCGGCACTTATGACTTCCAAGAAATTCGGACGCCGATCTTCGAATCCTATGATGTTTTCGAACGTTCATCCGGTGAGAGTTCTGACGTTGTTTCTAAGGAAATGTATGATTTCTTTGACAAGGGCGAGCGTCATATTGCCTTGCGCCCGGAAGGCACCGCTGGCGTGGTTCGCGCTTATGTGGAAAACAAGCTTTTTGGACCGGAATATGTCAAACCTTACAAAGTTTATTATCATGGGCCGATGTTTCGTTATGAACGGCCCCAATCCGGCCGCCAGCGGCAATTCCACCAAATCGGGGTTGAGGCGTTCGGCGCCAGTTCGCCAGCCCTAGATGTGGAAATTATTGCGATGGCGGAGGAATTGTTGCATCAGTTGCAACTCAATGATTTGAAGTTAGAAATCAATAGTTTAGGCGATGCGGCGACGCGGCAAGCTTATCACGAAGCCTTGGTCAATTATCTGACCCCCTTGCAGGATCAACTTTCCGCTGATTCCCAACGACGCTTGACGACGAACCCCTTGCGTATTCTTGACAGCAAGGACGCTCATGACCAAGAGTTAGTCGCCGACGCGCCAAGTATCTTGGATTACTTGACCCCAGATTCCGCGGCTCATTTCGCGGCGGTCAAGACGGGCTTGACTGCTTTAGGCATCGACTACACGGTCAATCAAACCATGGTGCGCGGTTTGGATTATTATACGGATACGATTTTTGAAATCATGGTCAGCGCGCCGGCTTTTAACAACACGGAAATGACCGTGATCGCAGGCGGTCGTTATGATGGCCTGGTTCAAGAATTCGGTGGACCTGACGAACCAGGGATCGGCTTTGGCGTCGGTCTTGAACGACTGTTATTGCTGCTGGATGAGACGAAATTGGGCTTAGCCGCGCCAGGATTGGACTTCTATCTGGTCAAGGCGGGCGACCAATTAGATAGTCCGGCCCTGCAGAGTCTAAACGCGATTCGTCACGCCGGATTTTCCGCCGATCAGGATTACCTTGATCGTAAGGTCAAAGGCCAATTCAAAAACGCCACGCGGCTGAACAGTCGTTTCGTGATCACGTTAGGTGACAGCGAGTTAGCCAGTGGGCAAGTGCCAGTCAAGGACTTGGCTACCGGCGAGCAGATTGCCGTCAGTCTCAGCGCGATCCAGACTGATTTTAACAAGGTTTATCAGGATTTGATGCAACAATTTGGAGGCAAAGCGTAATGGTAGAACGAACAACATATTGTGGTTTAGTTGATGAACAGTATTTAGGTCAAACCGTTGATTTGGCGGGCTGGGTCCAAAAGCGCCGTAGCTTAGGTAACTTGGTTTTCATTGATCTGCGTGATCGAGAAGGCATCGTCCAATTGGTTTTCAGTAATGAAATCGATGCGGCTGCGTTAGCGCTTGCGGAAACATTGCGTTCTGAATACGTGATCGCGATCCAAGGCCGGGTGCGCGCTCGTGGGGAGCACGCGGTCAATCCGAAAATGAAAACAGGAAAGATCGAAGTTGAAGTGACCAAATTGACGGTTTTGAATAAGTCAAAAACACCACCTTTCGATATCGCCGACAATGTGACCGCCTCCGAAGATACTAAATTGAAGTATCGTTATTTGGATCTGCGCCGGCCGGAAATGATGAAAGGCTTGCGGACGCGGGCTCAAATCGTGAAATCAGTCCATCATTATTTAGATGATCATGGCTTTATCGAAATCGAAACACCTGATCTGACCAAGTCGACTCCCGAAGGCGCTCGGGATTATTTGGTGCCATCACGGGTCTATCCGGGCAGCTTCTTCGCCTTGCCGCAATCGCCGCAATTATTCAAGGAATTGTTGATGGGCGCGTGTTTTGACCGTTACTATCAGATCGCCCGTTGCTTCCGGGACGAAGATTTGCGGGGCGACCGCCAACCAGAATTCACCCAAATCGATTTGGAAACAAGTTTCTTGTCCGCCGAAGAGATCCAAGCCATCACCGAGGGCGTCATCGCCCAAGTCATGCACGATGAGAAGGGAATCGACGTCAAATTGCCGTTCCCACGGATCACTTGGAATGAGGCCATGGCCCGCTATGGCTCTGATAAACCAGACTTGCGTTACGGCATGGAACTCCAAGATTTGAGCGACTATTTCAAGGAGAGCAGCTTCAAGGTCTTCACTGACGCCATCGCCAATGATGGTCAAGTCAAGGCAATTGTCGCGCCGCAAGCAGCGGCCCAATACTCACGGAAAAAAATCGACGGCATCCAAGATTATCTCAAACGTTTTGGCGCAAAAGGATTGGCTTGGGTCAAAGTCGAAGCCGGCACTGTTGCTGGTCCGATCGCGAAATTCTTGAAAGATGACGCGGCCAATTTGTTGGACCGGCTGGGCGCGCAAGATGGCGACTTGATTCTTTTCGTCGCTGCCAGCCAAAAGGTTGTCGCAGATAGTCTGGGCTATTTGCGGACCTTCTTCGCCAAGGAATTGAACCTCATTCCGAAAAATCAATTTGCGTTCACCTGGGTGGTTGATTGGCCTTTGTTCGAATATGACGAGGGTGACCAGCGCTGGATCGCGGCGCACCATCCCTTCACAATGCCTAATGAAGAAGATGTTCATTTGTTGGACACTGATCCGCACGCCGCCCACGCGCAAAGTTACGACATTGTTTTGAACGGCTACGAATTAGGCGGCGGTTCGATCCGTATCCATCAACGTGAAATTCAAGAGAAAATGTTGAAAGCCTTGGAAATCAGCCCGGAAACTGCCCAAAAGCAATTCGGCTTCTTGCTGGACGCGATGGACTACGGGTTCCCACCTCTAGGCGGCTTAGCGATCGGGTTGGATCGCTTTGCGATGCTGCTGGCGGATCGGGACAATATTCGCGATGTGATCGCCTTTCCGAAGAACTCCAACGCGACTGAACCAATGACCGCCGCGCCAACGCCTGTGGCGCCAGCGCAATTGGATGAACTTGGTATCGAGGTTGAGAAACAGGATTAAGATTTGGTGGCTTGAACGCCAGCAAGCGCACTTCGCACTTAATGAAAAGTCATGTCTGTGGACATGGCTTTTTTGCATGGATTTGGATGATATAGTAAGTTGGCCGCAGCTTGCGCTGCGAAATTCGGGGTGAGCTCGCTGTGGGCGTCACTTTGAGCTTTTCGGAAGGGCGCCGAAAATCTCAAAGCTGAGCCTTATTCTAAGCGGCAAAGCCGCTAAGAATAACGACACGGCGATCTCACCCCGAATTTCTCCGCTCCAGCCGCTCAACGTTTTAACAGCCGTTTGAGCGCTCACGCGATTTTGCAAGCTATTGTCAATTAATGGGGAACCACGCAATTGACGGCCGTGGTTAGTGGTCACCAGCTTTGAATTGGTGACACTAGGACAGTCTGTTTGATGAACTTGGGCACGTTCTTGATGAATCAGCTGAGTCGGTCGGTTTCCAACCAAGGATTGTTACGGAAACAAGTAAAGATGTTCAGTCTGCGCAAAATGTCTCGACCTCCTAATCCGAATCGGTTGGCATTGCCGTACCATCAAAAAGTGGGCAATTGTTTGACCTCCTACTTGCAAAAGAGCTTTGTCAGATACTTAACTTCGATTGCAGATAAGCTCAATTCTGCCTAGCAACCGCCTCAGGACGTGTGGCTCAGCGGTGAGATTATTCTTAGCGATTTATCGCTTAGAATAAGGCTCGATTTGAAGACAATTCCCGCTTTTGGAATTGGCTTCAAACGATGCCCACCGCGTTCCAGCCACGATAAACGGCCTGAGGCGGTTGCGTTTCCACCAAACCCACCAACACTTGCAATCAGGCAAATAATCCCGAACAGGCAGGTCATCAAATCAAATTGCGCCCAATTTGTTTCGTTGCATTTTCAGCGGATAAAACAGATAATAGGGGTAACGATAGAGAAAGAAGTGAGTTTGATGACACAAGCAAGCGCGATTTTTGCCGGTGGCTGTTTCTGGTGTATGGTGCAGCCTTTTGACCAACATCCAGGAATTTTGAAAGTAACTTCGGGGTATACCGGCGGTCATGTGGTCGATCCAACTTACGCACAGGTTTGTAGTGGCACGACTGGTCACACGGAGGCGGTCAAGATTGATTTCGATCCAGCGGTGATTTCGTATCAGGAGTTGGTCGATATTTATTGGCAGGTGACCGATCCGACTGACGCGTCGGGTCAATTTCAGGATCGGGGCGATAATTATCGGCCGGTGATTTATGTGGCCAATGAAGACCAACAACAGATCGCCACGGCTTCACGTGCGGCGTTGGCGGCTTCAGGTGTGTTTAAGGAGCCGATCGTGACGACGATCGAACCAGTGCAGCCGTTTTATCCGGCGGAAGATTATCATCAGGATTTCTACAAGAAGGATCCGGCGCGGATGGCGCTTGAAGAAGCGGGCGGGCGCGCGCGCTTTATCAAGTCGCACTGGTCGAAGTAACGCGGTAACGCGCACCCTGGTGGCACGGCACCTAGCGTGATGAGTTCGCTCGCGACCGCGATCGGAGCATTCATTGAGGCGATTACAGTGCCTGCTGTGACAGGCTGGCCCAGGTGCTCAAGCGCTTTTTTCAAAAAAATGCTGGGGCAGGACTAACTCCCAATGGTGACAGTGTGTTACAATAATGGCACATTAGCTTGTAGAGAGGATCCTTACGACCATGTTTAACGATTTAGAGAAAATGAGGAAGCGACATTCTAACTTGTCTAAGTTATCAATGGCGTTTTTTTATGCAATTGCGGTTTCAATCGCCTTGAACTTCTTCTGGCAACCCGGGAAAATTTATTCATCAGGTGTCACGGGGGCGGCCCAAGTGATCGCCAGTCTTTCTGAGAAAATCCATATTCCCTTGACCACGCCGGTTCTGTATTTTGCCTTGAATATTCCCTTGTTTATTTTGGCCTGGTTTAAGATCGGTCATCATTTTACCGCCTTTACTTTTTTGGCGGTGCTCTTTTCGACGATCATGATGCACCTGATGCCTGCGGTCCATATTACCAATGATCCGATTGTCTGCGCGATTTTTGGCGGGTTGATCAATGGGATGGGCACAGGGATGGCCTTGAAAAATAATATTTCTACCGGTGGCTTGGATATTATTGGCATTATTATTCGCAAGAAGACCGGGCGGAGTATGGGCTCGATCAACATTTTCTTCAATCTGATCATTATTCTGGCGGCCGGATTCGTTTTTGGTTGGGTCCATGCCCTTTACAGCGCCATGGGGATCTTCATCAACGGCCGAGTGATCGACATGGTTTATACCAGTCACCAGCGGTTGCAGGTGATGATCATTACCAATCAACCGAAGCAAGTAATCAATGAGATTCAGCATTCAATGCGGCGGGGGATCACGATCGTTCATGACGCGGAAGGCGCCTTCAAGCATGAGGAGAAGACGATTCTGTTTACGGTCATTTCCCGCTATGAAATGCACGATTTATCTGACGCCATGGCAAAATCGGACCCCTACGCCTTTGTCAGCATCACCGAATCCTTTAAGATCATGGGCCATTTCTATGAGCCTAAAGTTGAATAATTAGAGAGTGTGAGCCGACCCGGGTAGCTCCTGAGCATTAGCGCGGCATGTTGCAATGATGTCCGCTGCTTGCGCTGCGAGAATCGGGGTGAGCTCGCTGTGGGCGTCACTTTGAGCTTTTTGGAAGGGCACCAAAAATCTCAAAGCTGAGCCTTGGTCTAAGTGGCCAAGCCACTAAGACCAATTTCACGGCGATCTCACCCCGATTCTCTCCGCTTCAGCCGCTCACGGGTTGCTTATTCTTTTAAGCACTCACGCCGACTAAGAAGCTATATTCAAATGAGTTGGCGCTACGCAAATGACGAACACGTTTAAAGAGAGTGTGAGCCACCCCGATTAGCTCCTGAGCATTAGCCTAGCGATTGTTTTGGAAGCTGGGCTTTGCTTCCGGAACAATTGCGTAGCTAAGCGGAGGGAGCTGGGGAGGCGAACACGTTTAAAAAGGAGATTTTACGATGACCACACCATTATTGATCGGTTCTCACGTGAGTATGAGCGGGCAGAAAATGTTAGTTGGCGCCGCGGAAGAAGCAATTTCCTATCAAGCGACCACGATGATGGTTTTCACTGGCGCGCCGCAAAATACCCGGCGTAAACCGATCGCGGAGTTGCGGATTCCTGAAGGCCAGGCGCTGATGACCGCCAATGGCATTGCGAAATTGGTGGTGCACGCGCCGTATATTCTGAATTTGGGCAATACGATCAAACCGGAAAAGTTGCCTTTCGCGATTGAATTTATGCAAGAAGAGGTGCGTCGCGCCGATGCGTTAGGGGCTTACGCGATCAGTTTCCATCCTGGCGCTCATGTTGGCGCCGGCGCTGACGTGGCGATTACCCAAATCGCCCACGCCTTAGACGAGATCATCTCCCGAGATCAAAAGGCGACGATCGCGCTGGAAACAATGGCCGGCAAAGGCACGGAAATTGGGCGAACTTTTGAAGAACTCGCGCGAATCATTGATCGAACCCAGCAAAACGACCATCTCAGCGTGACTTTTGATACTTGCCATACCAGTGATGCTGGTTACGACATCAAGAACGACTTCGATGGGGTTTTGAACCAATTTGATCACATCATCGGGTTGGAGCGTCTGAGCGTGATCCATTTGAATGATTCGAAAAATCCCCAAGGCAGTCACAAGGATCGTCACACTAATCTAGGCTTCGGCACGATTGGGTTCGCCGCGCTGAATCAAGTCGCGCACCATCCCCAATTGACCGCGGTGCCTAAAATCATGGAAACGCCATATGTGGGCGTGACCCCAGACGCCAAAGGGACGATCGCGCCGTACGCGGCGGAGATCGCCATGGTTCGGGCCGGGCGTTTTGACCCGGACATGATCGAGCAACTGCGGGCTCAAGCTTAAACTGCTAGGCGTGATCAGAAAAATGGGACCTGGCCACGGGAACTCTGAGTAGCGCGAAAGTAGCTACTCAGATCATGATTGCCCAATATGACTGTCCAATATGATTTCCCAATAGCATGGACTAATTGAGAAAATTGACCAACTAGAAAACGCGTCCAGACCTGGCGTTCCTGTCCAATTGACAGGAGCACCGAGTCTGGGCGCGTTTCTTGGTTGATTATTTTGTTGACGCCGATATTGCTTGTGCTGATATGGCTGCTGATGTTGTTGATCTTGTGTTGTTGATCTTGCTACTGATGATTTCGGCAAGCATTATTTTGTTCGCCCGTTGTTGTTTTTTTTCGGCAGGGCGGTGAGCTTAATAATGATCTAAGCCCAGGCGTTCGAGGATCATGGTGGCGGTTTCTTCGATTGACCGGTTCGAAACGTTGATCACATAACAGCCCAGTTTCTTGTAAAGCGTCTCGGCAAACGCCAGCTCGTTTTTGATTTCGTCCATATTGGAGTAGCTGGTATCTGGATTAAGCCCGTAGGCGATCATGCGTTCCCGGCGGATGTTGTTGAGCACTTTCGGATCATTGGTCAAGCCAATGATCTTGTGGGGATCAACTTGATAGATTTCATCGGGGATATGGGCTTGGGGCACGATCGGCAAATTGGCCACCTTGATATTACGGTTGGCCAGAAACAGGGAGATCGGCGTTTTCGACGTCCGGGAAATCCCTAGCAGAATCACATCGGCCTCCAAGAAACCGCGGGGATCCTTGCCGTCATCGTAAAGAACAGCAAATTCCATCGCCGAGATCCGATCGAAATACATTTCATTCAAATGATGGACCGCGCCAGCTTCATGCGTCGGCGCCAAGGAGAAGCGTTTACTAACTGAACGGACGACCGGCGTCAATAAATCGATCGCGGTCAATTCATGATTAGCGGCTTCGATTTGGATATACTCACTGAGCCCTTGCGTGACCACCGTGTGAGTGATAATGGCATCCTTTTCCACGGCGATTTGGATCAAACTGTCAACTTTCTCCTTCGTGTTAACAAAAGGATAGCGTTCGTAGATCGGTTTGATCTCAGGAAATTGTGCCATGGCCGCTTGGGTCAATTTAAACGCCGTTTCCCCCACAGAGTCCGAGATCAAGCATAAATAAAGGGTTTTTCGTTGTGCCATTGCTATCATCCTCATTTATTTCGTCATTTTCTTACTAAGTTAATCATAGCATATTCAACGCTTACATAACTATTTTAACGGAATTTTCCTAAAGTTGTTGACCTCATTTTTATCTTTCGCTATAATAGACAAGAACACTTATGGGGTTGCGCAATTTGCACAGGTCGTGGGTAGTTACATAGAAACCGGAAGGAGGGAAATCACATGGCTAATAAGACAGTTGTCCGTGACAATGAGTCAATTGATGATGCTCTTCGACGTTTTAAACGTTCCGTTTCTAAAAGTGGTACACTTCAAGAATATCGGAAACGAGAATTTTACGAGAAACCTAGCGTTAAGCGTAAATTAAAATCCGAAGCTGCCCGGAAACGTAAAAAGTTTAGATAATGAGAAACGCCCTCTTGGTTTGGGATTACGAATGTGATCACCAGCTAAGGGGCTTTTTTCTTTGCTGGCGAACTTTGGTTGGCTGGCACTGAAGAATTTAAACTGAAGCTCACTGACGGCGATGGCGCGCAACCGCAACGCCGCCAAAATTATTTTTTCAAAAAATGAAAGCGAGGAATTATGATGGATCTGACCACACAATTGACCAATGATTTAAAAACGGCGATGAAGGCCCATGACAAAATCAAATTAAATGTCGTGCGGATGATCAAATCTTCTCTGATGAACGCCAAAATCAAGAAGGAAAGCCTGCAAGCCACCTTGACCCGCGAGGAAGAATTGGCGGTGTTGAGCACCGAACTGAAACAACGTCAGGATTCGCTGGCTGAATTTGAAAAGGCGGGACGCGACGATTTGGCCGCTGAAACCAAAGCGGAAATCGCCATCGTCCAAACCTATCTGCCCGCGCCTTTGAGCGACGCCGAGTTAGGTGAAGCGGTCAGCGCCGCGATCGCTGAAACCGGCGCCACCTCAATGAAGGATATGGGCGCGGTGATGAAAGCCCTGATGCCCAAAGTTAAAGGCCGGGCTGATGGCGGTAAAGTCAACCAGCTTGTCAAAGCAGCTTTGACGAATTAACGCGTTCAATGCCTGCCGCAGTTTGGCCGCCAGCACGCGACTTCACCGCTTAGTGACACTGGAATGATTAAAATTTTGGTCCCACTAAATAACGATCATGGCAACGGCACTCGGATAAAAAGCGAGTGCTGTTTTTGACTAAAAAGTTAATAAGCGCTTGCCTAGACAGATCGCATACCCCATTCGGTTCCAATTTTGATTATATTTTTAATTGCTGTTGTGGTGGGTTTGGGTGGGGACGCAACCGCTTCAGGACGTTTGTCGTGGCTGGAACGCAGTGGGCACTGTTTTGAGCCAATCCGCAAAGACCGCGGCTTGTCTCAAAATCAGGCCTTATTCTAAGCGATAAATCGCTAAGAATAATCTCACCGCTGAGCCACACGTCCTGAGGCGGTTGCTGAACAGAATTGAGCCTATCTGCAATCAAGGCGAAGGATTTGACGAAGTGCTTTTGCAAGCTGGAGGTCAAACAATCGCCCTTTTTAGGGTGGTACAGCAACACCAACTGATTTGGATTAGGCAGTCAGGACATTTTGCGTAGACTGAACATTTCTGATTGTTCCCTTAATAATCCTTGGTTGGAAATCGACCGATTCATTGATTCACCAAAAATTTGCCTCCGTTTATCAGACAGACTGTACTGGTGTCACTAATTTAAAGCTTGCAATCACTAGCCACGGTCGTCAATGGCGTGGTTCCTCATCAATTGGCAATAGCTTACCAGCTGACGTGAGTGCTCAAACGACTGTTATAACGTTGAGCGGCTGGAGCGGAGAAATTCGGGGTGAGATCGCCGTGAAATTGGCCTTAGCGGCTCTGCCGCTTAGGCCAAGGCTCAGCTTTGAGATTCGCGGGTTTTGCGAAGCTCAAAGTGACGCCCACAGCGAGCTCACCCCGAATTTCGCAGCGCAAGTTGCGGCCAAACTACTTTCACCTTTTTTGCTAGTCGCGCTCTGGAGCGGTTTGTGCTAAAATTTAGGTATTGCAAGTATTTGATGGGAGCGAAATAGTTGGTCGAAGAAACCTCGGTTGAAAAGGCGTTCACCTTGACCCACCCAGAGCAGGCGTTGAACCTACTGGGAGTCAATGATGAATTTCTCCATTTGTTAGAAGAAGACTTGAACGTTGAACTACGCGCTTTCGCGGAGAAAATCACGATCACCGGGCCGGCGCACACGGCTAGTTTAGCGCTGCAAGTCTTGGAACAATTAGCACAAGTCAGCGCCCAAGGAATCACCCTCAGCACCGCCGATGTTCAAAGCGCTTTGAAAATGGCGCAAAAAGGGACTTTGGAATATTTTAGCGAACTTTATCAGGAAGTCCTGATCCGGGACAGTCGACAGCGGCCGATCCGGGTGAAGAATCTGGGGCAGCGCCAATATGTTCAATCGGTCCGCCACAATGAAATCACCTTTGGCGTAGGACCAGCAGGGACGGGGAAAACATTTCTAGCGGTGGTCTTGGCGGTCTCGGCCTTGAAGAGCAACCAAGTCCAGCGGATCATTTTGACCCGGCCCGCGGTTGAAGCAGGTGAGAGTCTGGGCTTTCTTCCCGGCGACTTGAAAGAGAAGATCGATCCATATTTACGGCCGCTGTATGACGCGTTGTACACGATTTTGGGCACGGAGCAGGCCAATCGGATGTTGGATCGGGGCATAATTGAGATCGCGCCGTTGGCTTATATGCGTGGGCGGACTTTGGAAGAGGCGTTCGTGATCTTGGATGAGGCCCAGAACACGACCGCCGCTCAGATGAAGATGTTTCTGACCCGTTTGGGGATCAATTCGAAAATGATTATTAACGGTGATTTGACCCAAGTGGATCTGCCGCATAATCAAAAGAGTGGGTTGCGGCAGGCGACCGAGATCTTGCAGCAAGTCAAGCGGATCGGGATCGTGCGCTTTTCTTCAACGGATGTGGTACGCCATCCAGTTGTCGCTAAAATCATTGACGCGTACGAAAAATTTGATCAGGAGCAGATGAAACGTGAATCTAGAAATCATTAATGACGACCATTTGTTGCCCGCAGAACGGGAAGATTGGATCCGCAAATTAGTTGACTTTGCGGCGGCAAAGCTGGAACTGCCCGCCGACACGGAAATGTCGATCAGCTTGATCACCGATGACAAGATCCGCGAGATCAATCGGGAGTATCGTGACAAGGATCGGGTGACCGATGTGATCAGTTTCGCCATCGAGGATGATGATGCCGATGAGTGGCCCAACTTCCGCGAGCTGGAAGACGAGCTGGACATTCCGCGTAATATCGGCGATTTGTTTATCGCCCCTGGACACGTGGCGGAACAAGCCAAAACTTACGAACATAGTTTTGACCGGGAATTCGGCTATACGGTGGTCCACGGTTTTCTCCACTTAAATGGTTATGATCACATCGAGCCCGCCGATGAGCAGGTGATGATCAAACTTCAAGAAGAAATACTTGATGCTTATGGCCTCAAACGTTAAGCCGCCGCAAACAGGCAAGAACCATAATTTCTGGCAGTCGTTCAAACACGCTTGGACCGGTCTGCGCTTTACCTTCCAGCATGAGCAGAATTTCAAGTTTCACGTGTTGATCGGCTTCTTGGTGATTGTTTTCAGCGCGGTGATCCAAGTCAATACCACCGAGTGGCTCTGGCTGATCGGGGTGATTTTCATTGTGCTGATCGCCGAGCTGTGGAATACGGCGGTGGAATATATCGTCGACTTGTTGGTGGCCAAGCAGTACGATCCCTTGGCCAAGCACATCAAGGACGTTTCCGCAGCCATCGTCTTGGTAGCCGCGGCGTTGGCGGTCATTGTGGGCTTGATCATTTTCATACCATATTTTTGGCAGTTATTGTTTTAGAAAAACATTTTGCATGATAAGGGAGATTTTTGGATGGATCTAACAGAATTGACCGCAGCGGCGCAAGAAGCGCGGCTGGCTGCCTATGTACCTTATTCCAAATTTGCGGTGGGTGCCGCCGTTTTGACCGAAAATGGCACGATCTATCGTGGCTGCAACATTGAGAACTCGTCCTTTCCGCTGACAGTTTGCGCGGAACGGGTGGCGATCTTCAAGGCGGTGGCCGCGGGTCAACAGCACATCAAGGCAATCGCGGTGGTGGCCGACACGAAAGGCCCCGTTTCACCTTGTGGCGCTTGCCGCCAAGTCATGACCGAGTTCATGGCTCCAGATGGCACCATCACCATGAGCAATCTTCATGGTGACACCAGAACGGTATCGGTCAGTGAGATCTTGCCGTTTTCATTTTTCCTAAAGGATGATCGTAATGACGGAACAACCATTTAAATCAGGCTTCGTGGCCTTACTAGGCCGCCCCAATGTGGGCAAATCAACGTTAATGAATCGAATCATTGGCGAAAAGGTGGCGATCATGTCACCTAAAGCGCAGACCACGCGCAATAAGATCCAGGGCGTGATCACCGACGCCGACGCTCAGATCATTTTCTTGGACACCCCGGGGATCCACAAACCTAAAAACGATCTGGACAACTATATGGACCAAGCGGCTTTCTCCGCGTTAAGTGAAGTGGACATCGCCGTTTATATGACCGGCGCCGCCGATAAAATCGGTCCTGGTGACCGTTTCATTTTGGAGCGCTTGGCGAAACTGGACACGCCTTTATTCTTGGTCATCAACAAAATCGACTTGGTCCATCCTGACGACTTGCTGGACCTGATCGTGGGCTACCAAGCGTTGGCGAAGTTTGCCGAAGTGATTCCATTATCGGCCACGGAAGGCAACAATGTGGACGAATTGGTCAAAGAAATCAAATCCTATTTGCCAGCGGGACCGAAATATTATCCTGACGACCAATTGACCGACCACCCTGAGTACTTTATCGTGGCGGAATTGATCCGCGAGCAGATCCTATTACTGACCCGCGACGAGATTCCCCATTCCACTGCGGTCATCGTCAATCAAATGAATACCCATGAGCAGGGGAAGCTGGTGATCGACGCCACAGTTTTCGTTGACCGGGATAGTCAAAAGGGCATCGTCATTGGCAAAGGGGCGGCGATGATCAAGCAGATCGGGATCCGCTCCCGGAAGGAGATCGAGCCGCTACTTGGTGAGCGTGTCAACTTGAAACTGCAAGTCAAGACGCAACGGAATTGGCGCGATAACCCGATTTTCTTACAACGAGCTGGCTACAATCAGAAGGATTTCAAGAATTGAGTCGTTTGATCGACGCCGAATTTCAAGGCTTGGTCATGTATCGTCGTGATTACGCCGAGCGTGATTTGTTGGTTCAGATCTTGACCGATCAATTCGGCCCGAAAATGTTTCTCGTTCGTGGTGCAAAAAAGCGCGGGTTCAAGCTGACCAGCGCTATTTTGCCATTTACGGAAGCAACTTATATCGGTCGGATCAGTCCCGAGGGCCTATCTTACTTGACCACCACGAAAACGACCAAACTCTGGCGTAACATCAGCGAAGACCTGTTGTTGCAGGCTTACGCGGCTTACATTCTCAGCCTGGCTGGCGCTGCTTTTCCCGAAGGTGATCCCTTGGGCCGCGCCTTCACCTTGATCCGAACCGCTTTGAGCCAAATCGATGGCGGCATTGATCCCCAATTATTGACGAACATGGTGGAAATCAAATTGCTGGACCGTTTCGGTGTCGCCCCAGATCTCAGCGGTTGCGCCATTTGTGGCCGTAATGATCTGCCTCTAGACTATTCGGAGGCGTTTGGCGGCCTGCTTTGCCAGAACCATTGGGTCCGTGACCCCCATCGCCTCCACGCCCAACCTAACGCCATCGTGCTGGTGCAACGCTTGGCGCGGATGATGCCCCTGCAGTTGGGCGCCACAGATCTGAATCCGCGGACCAAGCGCGAATTACAGCGCGTTCTGGATCACATTTATCAAGATCAAGTCGGGCTAGTGCCTAAGAGTAAGAAATTTCTGGACGGATTGGTCAATGGCGGTAATGGGTTATTGTTGAAGCGAGATTGAGTGGGGGTTGTTGTTTTAAGCCAACTGCAAAAGCGGTATCCCTCTATTCGAGATTTTTTATCTAATTGCAGGTGTAGTGGGTTTGAGCGGTGACGCAACCGCCTCAGGACGTTTGTCGTGGCTGGAACGCAGTGGGCATCGTTTGAAGCCAATTCCAAAAACGGGAATTGTCTCCAAATCGAGCCTTATTCTAAGCGATAAATCGCTAAGAATAATCTCACCGCTGAGCCACACGTCCTGAGGCGGTTGCTAGGCAGAATTGAGCTTATCTGCAATCGAAGTTAGGTATCTGACAAAGCTCTTTTGCAAGTAGGAGGTCAAACAATTGCCCACTTTTGATGGTACGTCAATGCCAACCGATTCGGATTAGGAGGTCGAGACATTTTGCGCAGACTGAACATCTTTACTTGTTTCCGTAACAATCCTTGGTTGGAAACCGACCGACTCAGCTGATTCATCAAGAACGTGCCCAAGTTAATCAAACAGACTGTCCTGGTGTCACCAATTCAAAGCTTGTAACCACTAACCACGGCCGTCAATTGCGTGGTTCCCCATTAATTGACAATAGCTTGCAAAATCGCGTGAGTGCTCAAACGTCTGTTACAACGTTGAGCGGCTGGAGCGGAGAAATTCGGGGTGAGATCGCCGTGAAATTGGTCTTAGTGGCTTTGCCACTTAGACCAAGGCCTGATTTTGAGACAAGCCGCGCACTTTGCGGATTGGCTCAAAACAGTGCCCACAGCGAGCTCACCCCGAATTTCGCAGCGCAAGCCGCGGTCAAGCTACTTTCCACCTTGCTAAACCGGCAATTATCGACGCCGCCGTCAATTTTAACTCTTGCAATTTCACAAATTTAGGGCTATCATAAGTCGTAACTTAATATCACCGCAATGATCAGGTCAATCAGCGTTTTCCAGCGAGTGCCGACAGTGAAAGGGCACAATCACGCTATTTGGCGCCTAGGAGCGGTTAAGCAATGAAGTGTAGATGTACGCATCTAAATTAGGGTGGAACCGCGAAAATAATCGTCCCTATGTGGCTACCAGTGTAGCCGCATAGGGATTTTTTTATGTTTCGGGAACGCTTAAGGCAGATGGACAATTAACGATGAGGTGAGCAAATGGTCAAACAGTTGAATATTCAAGAGATGATCTTGACGTTGCAACAATTTTGGGCGAAAAAGGGTTGTATGTTGATGGAGGCCTACGATAACGAGAAGGGTGCGGGTACGATGTCGCCGTATACTTTCCTGCGGGCGATCGGGCCGGAACCTTGGAATGCGGCTTATGTGGAACCATCCCGGCGGCCGGCAGATGGGCGTTATGGCGAGAATCCGAACCGCTTGTTTCAGCATCATCAATTTCAAGTGGTCATGAAGCCATCACCGAAGAATATCCAAGAATATTACTTGGATAGCTTACGGGAGCTGGGAATCGAGCCGTTGGAACATGATATTCGTTTCGTTGAAGACAACTGGGAAAATCCGTCAATGGGTTGTGCCGGTGTTGGTTGGGAAGTTTGGCTGGATGGCATGGAAGTTTCGCAGTTCACCTATTTCCAACAAGTCGGGGGACTGACCGTGGATCCGGTCACGTCTGAAATCACTTATGGGGTCGAACGTTTGGCTTCTTATATCCAAAACGTCAATTCCGTTTTCGATTTGCAGTGGGGCGATGGCGTGCTCTACGGCGATATTTTCAAGGAGCCAGAATACGAGCACTCAAAGTATGCTTTTGAAGAGAGCGACCAGGAGATGTTGCTGAATTTCTTCAACAGCTATGAAAAAGAAGCGCTGCGCTTGATTCAATTGGGGCTGGTTCATCCCGCCTATGATTACGTGTTGAAATGTAGCCATACCTTCAATCTGTTGGACGCCCGCGGTGCTGTTTCCGTCACAGAACGGGCCGGCTATCTGTCCCGGATCCGCAGTATGGCCCACAAGATCGCCAAGGCCTTCGTGGAAGAACGGAAGAAACTGGGCTTCCCATTATTGGAACATGCTCAAGAAAACGCTGGGGAGGAAAACTAAAATGACGGCAAATTATTTATTAGAAATTGGTTTGGAAGAAATGCCAGCCCATGTTGTGCGCCCAAGTGTGGAACAACTGAAGACCAAAACGGCCGCTTTTTTGAACGACCAGCATTTGGCGTTCGCGCGGATCGAGGTTTTCGCGACACCACGGCGCTTGGCTGTCTTGGTGCGGGATCTGGCGACGGAACAGCCCGACCAAGTTGAAGAAGTCAAAGGTCCCGCTAAGAAGATCGCCTTGACACCAGATGGCGCGTTCAGCAAGGCGGCGCTTGGTTTCGCACGAGGACAAGGCGTTGATCCCAGCGCGATCACCTTCAAAGATTTCAAGGGCGTTGATTATGTCTTCGTTGAAAAGAAGACGGTGGGTCAACCCGCAGCAGCAATCTTGCCTGAACTGATCGAGGTGGTCAAAGGCCTGACCTTCCCAACGCGGATGAAGTGGGGCACGAATCACTTCGAATATATTCGGCCGATCCACTGGTTGGTCAGCCTGCTGGATGATCAAATCATTCCGATGAGCCTGTTAGACGTCACCGCTGGCCGCGTTTCCCAGGGCCATCGTTTCTTGGGGCAACCGGTGACGATCGCCACGGCGACGGATTATGAACAAGACTTGGCCCAAGTGAAAGTGATCGCAGATTTGGCGCGCCGGCAGGCCTTGATCGAGGCTCAGATTCAAACCATCGCTAGCGACAACGATTGGCAAGTTGATCTTGACCCTGATCTGTTAGAAGAAGTGGTCAACTTGGTGGAATACCCAACGGCGTTCGCTGGCCACTTTGATCCCAAATACTTGGCCGTTCCTGAACCGGTTTTGATCACTTCGATGAAGGATAACCAGCGCTATTTCTACGTGCGTGACCAAAACGGCCAGTTAGCCGCTGATTTTATCGGGGTTCGCAATGGTAATCGCGAACATCTAGACAATGTCATCGCTGGTAACGAGAAAGTGCTGGTTGCGCGTTTAGATGACGCCCGCTTCTTCTTCGAAGAGGATCAGAAGCTGTCGATCGACGCCTATGTAGCGAAATTGAAGAAGGTCACCTTCCACGACAAGATCGGTACGCTCTATGAGAAAATGCAGCGGGTCAATGTCATTGCCCAAAGCCTAGGTCATTTGTTTGGCTTAAGCGCGCAAGAGATGGCCGATTTGGATCGGGCCAGTCGGATCTATAAGTTTGATCTGGTGACTGGCATGGTCGGTGAGTTCCCTGAATTACAGGGCACGATGGGGGAGATCTACGCGAAGATTTTCGGTGAAAATGACGCCGTCGCCCAAGCGATCCGCGAACATTATTTGCCGATCTCCGCGGAAGGCGCCTTGCCCGCTTCGAAAGTTGGCGCCACCTTGGCGATCGCCGATAAACTCGACAGCACGCTGGCCTTCTTCGTGGTGGGAATGATTCCCAATGGTTCCAACGATCCATACGCGCTACGGCGGCAAGCTTACGGCGTGGTCCGGATCTTGTTGGCCAACCAATGGCACCTTTCCTTAGGCAAGTTACAAGCTGAGATTGAACAAGTTTTGACCGACCGGGGCTTGACCTTCAAGCTGGACTGGCTCAAAAATGGCGCCGAACTGCGGCATTTCTTCGCCGACCGAATGCGCCAATTGTTCAGTGAGAAGAATTTCCGTCATGACTTCGTGGAAGCCTTGGCTGATTCCAACGCGATCGATCCAACCACGATCAATGAAGTGGCCGAGACGCTGAACGAGCACCGCCACGATGATGACTTCAAGGAAACCATCGAAGCGTTGACTCGGGTCTTGCGTTTGACCAAGCAAACCGACGCTAAATCCAGTGAGTTGTCCGTCGATCCCGCCTTGTTTGAGAACCCTTCCGAACAGGTATTGTATGACGCTGTGGTCCAGATCCGCGGCCAATTTGCCCACCAAACGGTTGAACAAAATTATGAAGCGCTCCGTGATCTACGCCCGCTGATCGAAAACTATTTCGAAGAAAATATGATCATGGCTGACGATCTGCAAGTGCGGAATAATCGCTTGAACCAATTGCGAATCCTGCAGAAGCTGATCACGATTTTCGGTGATCTGCAAGAATTAGTCGTCAAATAGGCGCGGCTGTTTTAAACTACGGTTGACCGACTAAAAATAAAAACCGCTTTTCAGTGCCACGCCAATTGTCTGACGTGAGGCTGAGAAGCGGTTTTTGACTGGTGAAATAACCTTAATGGCGCTGGCGGCGACTAGGGGACTTTTATACGTGTTCGCTGACCTAGCTGCGCCCACTTAATGACGCCAGGCTTCTGGAAGCATCGTGCGCTGCCCAAATTCTGACTTGGCTAAGGCTCAGAAGCTGACCAGTTCAGCCTGCGCTTTTTTAAGCCAAAGGGCGTTTCGGTTCAGGGCAGTCCAAGTAGATCACCGTGGTTTCGACCTGAAAGCCGGCCCGCTCATACAAATGATGGGCCTGAACATTACTGGCTTCCACGCTTAAGCGTAACGTGGGAACTTGATCGTAGGTCAGACACAGTTGGTTGAGCAAATAAGTGCCCCAGCCGTTTCCCTGCCGCTCCGGACTGATGAACAAACTGAATAGATAAGCACGGTCCACATCTAGATTAATGGCGCAAGCACCCAGCGGTTCTGACCCCCGCCAAAGAACCTGAAAGTCATTTTGCTGATCCTGCAGGCACCCCAAAAGATATTGACGGGTACTGTCCACAGTGTTTTCTGGAAACGCCGCCTGATAGATGGGCAGAACGGCGGGAATCTCAGCAAGACTTAACGGTCGTAAAACAGTCTTGGCGCGGGCAGGCAGGGCCAGCGTTGCTTGTTGCGGCCGCGCCATTTGCAGTTCCCAATTCGGATCCGCCGTTAGCCCAATCGCCGCTAAAAAATCTGGCTCCCTGTTCAAAAAGGCCAGTTCCGTCCAATATTCCCATTGATCATAACCATATTGATGCAAGGTTGTTTGACAAAGCTCGCCTAACCGCCGGCCGATCCCTTGACGCCGCTTCTGTGGAAGCACAAAAACCGCCATTTCCGCTTCCTCTGGTGGTTGGGCATCAGCGTAGATCGTGGCCACCCCGACAACGTGTTGGTTGCTGCTGGCCAACGCAACCCAAGGCATTTCTTGGAAATAATTAAAGCGATTATCCAAATAAGGATCTTTCGCGCCGCCGTCATAAAGATGACATTGGGCGATCAAGTCGACGATTTCTTCAGTTTGTTGGTCAGAGAGTTGAGTCACAATTTGAAAATTTAACATCCAGCGCTTCCTTTCCTATCAGCTTAATGAATCCTAGTTTAGCGCTACGATGGTGGGGACGCAACCTTATTTGCAAAGAGGTCGACCTTTCCAAAAACTGCTTTGGGTGGCGCTACTAAAAAGCTAGTTTCGTTCTAATTTATTTCCTGATCGCAGGTGTGCTGGGTGTTGCGCGTGAACGCAACCGGCTGGGACTGCTGATGCGGACTGGAACGTGGTGGGCGTCGTTTGAAGCCAATCCGCAAGACCGGCGGCTTGTCTTCAAATCGAGCCTTGTCCTAAGCGGCAAAGCCGCCAAGGACAATTTCACCACTGAGCCGCGCAGTCCCAGCCGGTTGCTAGGCAGAATTGAGCCTATCTGCCATCGAGACGAAGGATTTGACGAAGTGATTTTGCGAGCTAGTTGTCAAAACAATTGCCCGCTTTTTGGGTGGTACGGCAATGCCAACTGATTCGTATTAGGTGGTTGTTACAGTTTGCTTTAGTTGGACATCTTTACCTACTTCATAGACAATCCTGATTAAACCGACCGATTCAGCTGGTTTATGAAGAACTTGCCCCAGTTCATCAGACAGACTGCGCTGGTGTCACCAATTTAAAGCTTATAACCACTAGCTACGGTCGTCAATCGCGTGGTTCCCCATCAATTAGTCATAGCTTACCAACTGGCGTGAGTGCTCAAGCGACTGCTAAAACGTTGAGCGGCTGGAGCGGAGAAATTCGGGGTGAGATCGCCGTGAAATTGTCCTTGGCGGCTCTGCCGCTTAGGACAAGGCCTGATTTTGAGACAAGCCGCGTACTTTGCGGATTGGCTCAAAACAGCGCCCACAGCGAGCTCACCCCGAATTTCGTAGCGCAAGCCGCGGCCATGATTGAAATATTTTCCGCCGCAACAGCGTTGAGAACCTCAGCCAGCAAATAAAAAAGGATAATACAGTGAGTAACATCAATGTAGCGGTTCACACTCGCAAGCTTTTAGTGCGGTACGGCAATACCAACAGATTCAGATTTGTTGGTTGGTACAGTTTACTAGGTTGAACATCTCTATCCGTTCCCTCAACAACACTTGATTGGAAACCGACCGATTTAACTGATTGATCAAGAACTTGCCTCAGTTCATCAGACAGGCTTTACTGGTGTCACCAATTTAAAGCCTGCGACCACTAACCACGGTCGTCAATGGCGTGGTCCCACATCAATTGATAATAGCTGGACAGATGGCGTGAGTGCTCAAACGGCTGCTAAAACGTTGAGCGGCTGGAGCGGAGAAATTCGGGGTGAGATCGCCGTGAAATTGGTCTTAGTGGCTTTGCCACTTAGACCAAGGCCTGATTTTGAGACAAGCCGCGCACTTTGCGGATTGGCTCAAAACAGCGCCCACAGCGAGCTCACCCCGAATTTCGCAGCGCAAGCCGCGGCCAACCTACTTTTGTCCGCGAAGCCCCGCAAGCCGCGGCCAACCAAAGCTGGCCTAGCGCCCAGCGAGCCAAAATTCCCCCTAAGCACGACAGTTGAAGTTCAGACGATTTTATGTTAGATTATAAGTTGTATAAGTGTGTCTAGGCTGGCGAACAGATTGTGGTCAGCCTATTTCTTGCTTATGAGTTACGAGGAAAGGATGTGAAGATCATGGCAACGAAGATTCCCGAGAGCTACATCGACATGGTGCGCTCCAAGACGAATATCGTTGATTTGATTGGCCAAACTGTCCAGTTACACAAGTCGGGCAAGAATTTGTTTGGTCTGTGTCCTTTTCATGAGGAACGGACGCCGTCATTTTCAGTCAATGAAGAGAAGCAGATCTTCCATTGTTTCAGTTGTCATCGCGGTGGCAATGTTTTTAAGTTTTTGATGGAGCTGGAACAGATTTCTTTCCCAGAAGCGGTCATTAAGGTCGCCGAGTTCAGTGATTTACCTTTGCCAGAGAATGTGGTCGCCGCTAATCAGCAGGATCAGCATTCGGAAACGCGGCAATTGCAGAAGTTGTATCAGGACGCGCAGGTGCTGTACAGTCATATTCTGACCAAGACTCAAGTCGGTGAGGGCGCGTTGACTTATTTACATCAGCGCGAAATGACCGATGAGGCGATCAGTGAGTTCGGTTTGGGCTACGCGCCGCAACAGGCTAATGTGTTATTGGATTTTTTGACCAGTCGTCAGGTTTCCCGGGAGTTATTGGTGCGTTCCGGGCTCTTCGCACAGCGCGAGGATGGCACTTTGATCGATCGCTTTCGGGATCGGGTGATGTTCCCGATCCAAGATCAAAATGGCAATGTGATTGCATTTTCCGGGCGGATCCTTAGTCAGAAAGAGCATGAACCGAAGTACTTGAATTCTCCGGAGACGAAGCTTTTTCAGAAGCGGGAAACGTTGTATCATTTCGCTCAGGCTCGACCGGTGATCCGTCAGGAACAAACGGCGATCCTGTTTGAAGGCTTCATGGATGTGATCACGGCTTTTCGGGCGGGTGTCAAGAACGGCGTCGCTTCCATGGGAACCAGTCTGACCAGCCAACAGCTGTATCTATTGTCCCGTGCGGCGAAGAAACTGATCGTTTGTTATGATGGTGACGATCCCGGTCAGCACGCCTCGGCGGCAGCGCTACAACTGTTGAAAGAGACTGATTTTGAAGTCGGTGTGGTCAGTTTGCCCGAGCAAAAGGACCCTGACGAGTTCGTTAAAAAGTACGGGGCGCTGGCGTTTCAAAAGCAATTACAGGATCATGTCCAAACTCCGATCCAGTTCACCTTGGCGCAACTGGCGCGGCGGTATAATTTAAATCAAGACGCGGATCGGTTGGCCTATGTCCAGGCAGCCTTGCAGGAACTGGTCAAATTGCCGTCCGCCGTGGAACAAGATCTATATTTGAAACAGGTGGCGCGGCAAGGTAACGTTGATTTAACGGCGCTTCATCAAGAATTCGAAGGTGCGGTGCGGCAATTTCATCGCCAACAACGCGCGCAACAACGACAAACGCGTGAGGTGGCGCCACCAACCGCGCAGCAGCCACCGACGCCGGCGTTGTCAACGAAACTGGATGGCGCGGCGATTTCTGAACGGCGGCTACTCTATCTGGCGATCCGCCAAGATAGTCTCTTGGCGCGGTTGGCCGCCGATGATGATTTTCATTTCAATAATGAACAGATCCAGGCCTTGTTCGAGGCTTGGCGGGATTACGCGGAGAGTGCCGGCAGTCATTCGTTGTCGGCCTTCGTTGATCTGCTGAGTCCGGATCTGCAGAACTTGTTGATGGAGATCGAGATGATGGAAGTGCCTGACGAGGTCTCCGATGGAGAAATCGATGATTATCAGCGCAATATCATCCAGGCCAAAATCAAACAAGCCCTCGTCGCCGCTCAGCAAAATGTGCAACACGCCACCGAGGTCGGCGACGAAGAGGCGGAAATGGTTTGGCTCAATCAGGTGCTGAATCTGAAAAGACAGTTGATTTAAACAGATTCAGTTATGCCGCACGAATTTTATAAGTGAGTTTACTAGTTAAAATGGGGGTAGAATTGATGGCAAAGAGCACGAAAAAAACAGTCCAACAACCCGATGTTAAATTGGAAACCGCAATCAAGAACTTGATCGCGGCGCACAAAGCCGATAAAGGGGTGACCAATGATGAATTGGTCAGCAAGATCGTCCAACCTTATCAGTTGGAGGACAAGGCTGTTGAAGAATTATTGCAACAAATGGAAGACAAGGGTTTTGCGATCGTTGATGCGAATGGTGACCCCAGCGAATTATCCCTCAAGAAGCAAAAGACCGTCACGAAGAAGGAAATGGCCAATTTATCAGCGCCGACCGGGGTTAAGATCAACGATCCCGTGCGGATGTATCTGAAAGAAATCGGGCGGGTCCCTTTACTGACAGCAGAAGAAGAAGTCGCCTTAGCGCTTAAAATCGAACAAGGCGACCAAATCGCGAAACAACGGCTCGCCGAAGCTAACTTGCGGTTGGTTGTTTCTATTGCCAAGCGTTACGTTGGGCGCGGGATGCAGTTCTTGGATCTGATCCAAGAGGGCAACATGGGCTTGATGAAAGCCGTCGAGAAATTTGATTACCGCAAGGGCTTCAAGTTCTCCACCTACGCGACTTGGTGGATCCGTCAGGCCATCACCCGTGCCATCGCCGACCAAGCGCGGACCATTCGGATTCCGGTGCATATGGTGGAAACCATCAATAAACTGATTCGGATCCAGCGTCAATTGCTGCAAGATCTAGGACGGGAACCGACACCAGAAGAAATCGGCGCCGAAATGGATATGCCTACGGAGAAAGTTCGTGAGATTTTGAAAATCGCCCAAGAACCGGTTTCGTTGGAAACCCCAATTGGTGAAGAGGACGATTCTCATTTAGGTGACTTTATTGAAGACGCGGACGCGACCAGCCCTGAAGATCACGCTTCCTATGAGTTACTCAAAGAACAATTAGAGAGTGTGCTGGATACCTTGACCGACCGCGAAGAAAATGTCTTGCGGTTACGCTTTGGTCTTGACGACGGTCGGACACGGACGCTGGAAGAAGTTGGCAAAGTCTTTGGTGTGACGCGGGAACGGATTCGCCAAATCGAAGCTAAAGCATTGCGGAAATTGCGGCATCCATCACGGTCTAATCAGCTGAAAGACTTTTTGGAATAAGCATGAACAGCAACGTCAATTGAATCATCATCAGCAGTGGCAACAGGTAATCCTGGTGTCACTGCTTTTTTTGCGTCCAAGTCACTTTCAATGATCACTTTCGGCGCCATGTTCACTAGAATACCGGCAAAAATTTTTTCAAGAAAGCAAATCCCAGTGGCATCATAATGGAAACGCTTCAAGAAAATAAAGTTGGCTTAGCGGTTAAAAAACTACAAGATGTAGGTTGACTAATGCACAGTGTCGTAATATAATTCCAAACTGTAGTAATAATAGTGGCACACCAAGGGAAAAAGGCGGGTGATTACTTGTGGCAAAGCAGCGTGATATGAGTAAAGAAAAGATTATGGCCACGGCTCAGGAAATTGTCGAAGAGAACGGTTTTCCGACATTGTCATTTCGGAGTTTAGCGCGGAAACTCGATATTCGTTCGCAATCGCTTTATAACTATTATGCGAATATCGATGCGGTGATCGAAGATATGGGGGCGACTTTCATGAAGACCTTGTATTTGAAAATGACGGAAAATTTGACCGGGATCTCCGGCAAGGACGCGCTTCGCGGATATGCCAATATCGCTCATGATTATTTCGAATCGCAAGGACCGATGGTGCAGTTACTGTATTATGTCCATCGTTATTCTGAAGAGAGTCCCTTTGTTCAGGAAACTGGACGGGTCTTAAATCTATTGCGACGAGTGATTCGGCACATCAAGCTCAAACAAATGGACAACGACGCTTTTGAAGAGGCCTTCATTAGCAGCGTGATGGGTTATACGGTGATCGAAATCATGGGTTTTTTAAACAAGGTCGGCGCTGAGCAGCACCGGTCGTTCCAACAATTGATCGATTTATACCTAGGAGAGGTCATTTCCTAGCGGGAGGACGTGTTTTTTCAAATGGTTAAGGACGAATTTGGTTTTATTAAGAAAAATAAATTGATTTTATTATCGGTACTGGTCATTATGGTGATTCCCTTCTTGTACGCGATCTTCTTCTTGAAGTCGGTCTGGGATCCTTATGGCAGTACTCAGGATCTGCCGGTCGCGGTGGTCAATAACGATCAGGCAGTCAAATATAACGGCACAACGATGAATGTCGGTCAAGAAACCGAGAAGAAGTTGCGCAAGAACAAAGAACTTGGCTGGCATTTTGTTAGCGCCAAGCAGGCTAAACAAGGGATGAAGGACAACAAATATTACACGGTCGTCACGATTCCTGAGAACTTTTCAGCCAATGCGGCAACGGTTCTTGATGAACATCCTAAGAAAATGCAACTCAAGTATGAAACCAATGATTCGTTGAACTACCTGAGTCAAGTTATTTCCGGCGTTGGGGTGTCCACGTTGGACAAAGAAATTCGCGCCAATGTGACCAACGCTTATGCCAGCGCTTTGTTCGACCAAGTCAAATTGGTGGGCAAAGGGATGAAAACCGCGGCCAAGGGTGCGACCCAATTGAACGACGGGTTGGTGACCTTGGACGACGGGGTTAACCAATATACTGTCGGGGTGTCCACAGTTCATGATGGCATCCAAACCATGAGCCTGAAGGTCAAGCCATTGTCCAGCGGCGTGCAACAATTGGCCACTGGCGCTAACCAACTGAATAGTGGGTTAACAACTTATGTTAGTGGCACCGCCAAAGTTGCCGCCGGCTTAAACACCTTGAATGGCCAAACCGGTACCTTGAAGACAGGCGTCGCGCAATTAGCTCAAGGCAGCAAATCCTTAAACGCCGGCGTCAGCCAATACGTTGACGGCACGACCCAGATACTGAATGGCTTAACGCCGTTGACCAGTATGCTCCAACAAGCGGGTCAACTCCAAACTCAGTTGACCACTGCGAAAAGCAGTATCACGAAGTTGAGTAGCGCGTTGCAGGAGAATCAGACAAGCGTCGCGAAAGCCAATGCGGCTTTTGAACAGGGCGAGGCTGCCATCAACGCAGGGTTGGCCGACCCGAATCTTTCGCAACAGAGTAAGGCTCAAATTCAGGGCGGCCTGACCGCAATGAAGCAATCCTATAATGGCCTGGCTCAGGTTCGCAATGGCGAAGCCCAAGCTACTACTCAACTGCTCCAAGGCATGAGTTCGGCGTTAACGACGATCGACACCAAAGTTTTGAGTGCAGCAAACCTAGCCTCAGCCCAAAAATTGGCAGCGCAATTACCAGCTTTGAACGCTGGGATCGCGGCCTTGAAGACCAATGGACCGAAGCTAAAAGCTGGTGCTAGCCAGTTAGATACAGGGTTGAACAGTTTGAATGCCAGCGTGCCAGCGTTGATTGCTGGTGTTAACCAACTGAACGCTGGTGGCCAACAATTGGCGGCTAACGGCAGCGCGTTGACCAGTGGTTCCAGTCAATTGGCTAGTGGTTTGACCACCTTGAATGGTCAAATTCCAACTTTGACCAGTGGCGTTAACCAATTGTTAGCGGGCACCACTCAACTGACCGCCAAGAACGATCAATTGACTTCCGGTGCTGACAAGCTTCAATCTGGCAGCAAAACCTTGTCCTCATCATTGGGCGATGGCGCCAAAGAAGTCAATGGCATCAAGTTGAGTAACGAAACCGCGGAAATGTTCGCGGCGCCAACCAAGACAACCCATACTTATTACAGTAAAGTTGCCAATTATGGTCACGCCTTAGCACCATATGTTTTGTCCTTGGCCCTGTACGTCGGCGCGTTAGTCTTTAACTTCGCTTATCCGATTCGTAAGGTTTCCAAGAAAGACGGCACGGCCACACAATGGTTCTTCAGTAAAATTACCATTGGCGCCGTTGTCGCGACCGGGATGGCCTTGGTTGAAGCGAGCTTGATCATGGCATTCGGCCTACAAGTTGATCACGTCGGCTTGTTCTACCTGATTGCTTGGTTGTTCGCGATGGCCTCGATGTACCTGATCATGTTCCTGTCCATGTGGCTGGACAACCCAGGTCGGTTCTTCGCGATGATCCTCCTGATGCTCCAATTAGGTGGCGCCGGCGGGACCTTCCCAATGCAGATCACCAACCACTTCTATAACGTGATCCATCCATTCCTACCAATGAGTTATTCGATCATGGGCTTCCGTCAAGCCATCACCAGCGGCATCAACGGTGGAACAGTCAACTTCGCGATCTTCTTCCTGATCTTGGTCAGCGTGATCTTCCTAGCACTGTTATGGTTAGTAATGAATCATTTGCAAAAGAAACATCTGATGGGTGTCTCGCAATTAGACGACAATCAGAAATTGCAAGAAGTTGAACAATAGGCAACTTGCGAAGTTCACCAAAGTTCCAAATCACTAGTCAAAATTTTGGCAAAATTATCATGAAATCACCGACCGTTCGCGGTCCGGTGATTTTTTGCGTTGGACTGTTGATGTGGTGGGTTTGGGTGGGGACGCAACCGCCGCAGGACGTTTGTTGTGGCTGGAACGCGGTGGGCATCGTTTTGAGCCAATCCGAAAACCACGGCTTGTCTCAAAATCGAGCCTTATTCTAAGCGATAAATCGCTAAGAATAACGTCACCGCTGAAACGTGCTCACCACCCCAGCTTCTTCCGCTTAGCTACGCAAGGATTCTGGAAGCAAAGTTCAGCTTCCAAAATCCTTGCTAGGCTAATGCTCAGAAGCTAATCGGGGGTGGTTCACACTCTGAATAGAGCCACACGTCCTGAGGCGGTTGCTAGGCAGCATTGAGCCTATCTGTAATCGAAGTTGGGTATCTGACAAAGTAGTTTTGCAAGTGTAGTGATCAGAACGATCGCCCTTTTTCAGGTGGTACAGCAACACCAACTGCATCAGATTAGAAGATTGTTACAGTTTGCATTGGTTGAACATCTTTAACCGCTCGATAAACAATTCTCGGTGAAATCGACTGATTCAGTTGATTCGTCAGGAACTTGCCCCGGCTCATCAGACAGACTATTCTGGTGTCACCAATTTAAAGATTGTACTCACTAACCACGGTCGTCAATTCTGTGGCTCCCCATCAATTGGCAATAGCTTGTCAGTTGGCGTGAGTGCTCAAACGGCTGCTAAAACGTTGAGCGGCTGGAGCGGAGAAATTCGGGGTGAGATCGCCGTGAAATTGTCCTTGGCGGCTCTGCCGCTTAGGACAAGGCCTGATTTTGAGACAAGCCGCGTACTTTGCGGATTGGCTCAAAACAGCGCCCACAGCGAGCTCACCCCGAATTTCGCAGAGCAAGCTGCGGCCAAGCTACTTTTATCTGCAAAGCACCGCCCACAGTTCAGCTGCGGGCAAATTGTCCGAAGGGCTTGCCAGAAGTAGGCCCAATAGCGTACAATTAAATTATTATTTTATTAGAGAGGAGGGACAGTTCGATGGTCAGCATGTCAGAAACCCTACAACCACGCAATTTGATCGGTGCCTACACCAGTTTTTGTCATGCGATCGTGTTCGACTGTGGGCCAACAACGCTACCAGTCTATCCTTTTTTAAGCAAACCAACACGAAGAAAATGACCAATGTCCCTCAATTTGAAAACGCCGTTACGGCTTTTTAGGTCATGGATCTCGCTTCATGACTTTTTTTTGTGGGCTGGGATAAGGAGTCCAACTATGTATCTACAAGCAAATGACATTACCAAACGTTTTAGCAATTATCCGATTTTAGACCATTTAAACCTGCAACTGGAACCTGGCGAGAAGTCTGCCTTGATCGGCGTCAACGGTAGCGGCAAAACAACCTTATTCGAGGTTTTACTGGGGATTGAAGGGGTGGATGCGGGCAGTGTGAGCCAACAGAAAGGCTTGCGCATCGGTTACGTCCAGCAACAAACCGCCAATGAATCCGTCAGTGTGATGACTTATTTACTCCGGAATTTCAGTCAGATCAGCCAACTCAGTGAAACACTTCATTACTATGAAAAATTGATGACCGATCCGCAACAAGATCTAACCGCGATTCTGCCCAAATACAGTCGCGTTCAGGAGGATTATGAAGCCGCCGGCGGTTATACCTTAGCGGAGCGCCTGCAAAGTATTTTGAAGGGGGTCGGATTAGGTGATTTGGCTGAAGCGCCGCTGGATCAGCTTAGCGGGGGCGAGAAAGTGAAGGTCGAGCTGGCCAAGGCCTTGGCTCAGGAGGCCGATCTTTATTTACTAGACGAACCAACCAATCACTTGGATCTGGCCGGGATTTTATGGCTGGAAGAGTTTTTGAAGCATACCAAAGCGGCCTTTCTGGTCATTTCCCATGACCGCGCTTTTCTTGATCACGTCACGACCAAGACGTACCAACTCGAGGACGGTCAGTTGAAGAGTTACCCTGGCAACTATTCGCGTTTTCGCTTCTTGAAGCAGGCCGAGTTGGAAAAATTGCAAAAAGACTATGATTTGCAGCAAAAAGAGATCAAGCGACTGCAACGTTTGATTCGGCAATATCGCCAGTGGGGCGTGGAAAGTGATAATCCGAAATTCTTCAAGAAGGCTAAGGAAGTGGCCAAACGTTTGGAACGGCTCACCGTGATCAAGCGACCGCAGCCGCAAACGCCACCCGTCCCGAAACTCAGCGCTAGCTCGCGTTCGGGCAATGAAGTCCTGTTGGCGCGGGGAATCGGCTGTTTTGCAGGGGAGAAGTTACTCTTCGCTGACAGCGATTTTGCCATTTATCGTGGTGATAAGGTGGCCCTGCTGGGTGATAATGGCGCCGGCAAAACCACGCTGGTTCAAACGATCTTACAGCAACATGAACTGGCGGACGGCGAGTTGAAGCGCGGCGCCAGTTTGCAGATCGGTTATTTGCCCCAGCATATCCGCTTTGCGCAACCGCAACAACGCTTGTTAGCCTATGCGATGGGCTTCATGGGTGCCGAGGAACCGGCGCGACGCTTGCTGGCTCGCTATGGCTTTCCCGCATCAGAAGTGACCAAACGCTTGCAAGATTTATCCGGCGGCGAAACGGTGCGGTTAGTTTTGGCGAAATTGGCGCAGCAAGCGGTCAATTTGTTGATCCTTGATGAACCGACGAACCATTTGGATATTGAAGCGAAAGAGGAAATCGAGCAGTTGATCCATGATTATCAGGGGACTTTGCTGGCCATCAGTCATGATCGCTATTTTCTGGAACAGAATTTCGATCAGTATTTGTTGATCAAAGATCAGCAGATCCAGCAAATGACGACGATGCCGATCTTATAAAAGGTTTGGTTGCTTAGCTCAGCAGACCTGGAGTGGTGGAACACGACACTTCGCAGACAAAAGTAGGTTGGCCGCGGCTTGCGCTGCGAAATTCGGGGTGAGCTCGCTGTGGGCGCTGTTTTGAGCCAATCCGCAAAGTGCGCGGCTTGTCTCAAAATCAGGCCTTGTCCTAAGCGGCAAAGCCGCCAAGGACAATTTCACGGCGATCTCACCCCGAATTTCTCCGCTCCAGCCGCTCAACGTTTTAACAGCCATTTGAGCACTCCCGCCGAGTGGCAAGCTATGGCAAATTGATGGGGAGCCACGCAACTGACGACCGTGGCTAGTGGTCATCAGCTTTAAATTGGTGACACCAATACAATCTATCTGATGAACTGAGGCAAGTTCTTGATCAGTCAGTTGAATTGGTCGGTTTTCACCCAGGGATTGTTAAAGAAACAAGTAGAACTGTTCAGCCAACGCAAAATAGCCTGACCACCTGATTCAAATCCGTTGGTGTCGTCTACCACCCCCAAAAAGTTGGAATTGTTTGACCACCACACTTGCAAAGGCGCTTTGTCAGATATCCAACTTCGATTGCAGATAGGCTCAATTCTGCCTAGCAACCGGGTCGGGCCATGCGGCTCAGCAGTGAAATTATTCTTTGCGGCTTTGCCGCTTAGAATAAGGCTCGATTTTAAGACAAGCCGCGGGTTTTGCGGATTGGCTTAAAACGATGCCCACTGCGTTCCAGCCGCACAAATGGCCCGACCCGGTTGCGCTCACGCGCAACACCCACCAAAACCTGCAATTAGGCGATAGATCAAAACAGGGAACTAAAAGCCCACTAAACAGCAATTCCCGCCCAATCCCCAGCTAATTTTGACCGGAGCTTTGTTTTTCCCACCAGCAGCCTCAAGATTTGCGCCTGCGGGAGGTTTTTTCAAAGCGGAATAATTGCTATAATAGGGATATTATCAACTGACGAGTCCCAACTTGTCTGAAGAATTGAAATGCTGAAGGAGGTCACTGCGATCCAAAAATTATCAAGACGTTTACAGGCTGTCGCGGATTTGACGGCGCCGTGGTCGCGCATCGCTGATATTGGCTCCGATCATGCCCATTTGCCGATTTATTTGGCCGAGATCGGTCAATTGCAGCAAGGGGTGGCTGGCGAAGTGATCCCGGGACCTTTCGCCATTGCGGAGGAACACGTGGCCGCCGCGGGCTTAAGTGAGCGGATCACGGTGCGCTTGGCCGATGGGTTGGCGGCTATTGCGCCTGCCGATCAGATGCAATGCGCGGTTTTGGCGGGAATGGGTGGTTTTTTGATCACGCAGATCTTAGCCCGCAGTGCGGCGACGGTCGCTAGTTTAGCGGGGCTGGTCTTACAACCGAACCAAAATGTGGCCGAGGTGCGGCAATGGCTGGCGGCCCATCAATGGCGGATCACCGCGGAGAAAATCGTGTTTGACGATGGGCACTGCTATCAGATGATGCAGGCGCAGCCCAGCAAGGAACCGCTGCAATATACCGACCTCGAAGCGTTGATGGGGCCTTGCTTGCTTCAGGCCGGGGCAGAGCCAACGTTTGTGCGCTACTGGCAATTCAAATTAGCGCAACGACAGAAATTGGTGCGTCAACTACAACAGGCACAAACCTTGCCGCTGGAGAAATTGGCGGCCTTGCAACGCGAGATCACTTTGATCGAAGCCGGGCTCGAACAAGTCCAACCGCGAAAATAATTTTTTGTCAAGGAGGGCACTGATGAGCACACCAACTGTGCAACAATTGATCACTGAAATGGAACGATTAGCGCCACCGGCCTATGCGGAACCGCATGACCCTGTGGGATTGCAGTTAGGACGGCAGGAGCAAGTGGTCCACAAAGTGATGGTCACGTTAGACGTGCGGCCCGAAGTTGTGGCTGAGGCGGTGGCGGCCCAGGTCGATTTGATCATCGCCCATCACCCAATGATGTTCCATCCCGCGGTCAATTTGGATCTGGCGGATCCGCAAAACGCCATGTACGCCACGTTATTGCGACATGACATCAGTGTTTTTGCGGCGCATACAAACCTCGATGAGGTCAGTGGCGGCATGAATACGTGGCTGGCCGAAGTTCTGGGTTTGACTGAGTTGCGGGCGTTCAATCCGCGTCCGAAAGCCGAGCCCCAATTGGCGGCATATTTGGGTGTGGTCGGGCGTTTGCCGCAAGCGCAAACGGTCCGTGAGTTTGCGGTGACTTGCAAAAGCAAATTTCAGGTCGCTGGTTTACGCTTGATCACGCACCAGCCCGACCAATTGGTGGAGCAGGTGGCGATCATTGGTGGTGACGGTGGTAAGTTTTATCCGGCGGTGGCTGGGACAGGCGCGCAAGTGTTGATCACCGGTGATGTTTATTATCATACCGCGCACGATATGTTGGCCCATGGTTTATCGGTGATCGATCCCGGACATCACATCGAAGCGGTCATCAAGACCAAACTGCCGCCGCTGATCAGCCAGTGGGCCCAGGCCAACAACTGGCAACTCAGCGTGTGTTCGTCCCAATTGAGTACCGATCCGTTTCAATTTATTTAGCAGAGTGTGAGCTACCCCGGTTAGCTTCCGAGCATTAGCCTAGCAACTATTTTGGAGGCTGGTTTATGCCCCCAGAATAGTTGCGTAGCTAAGCGGAAGAAGCTGGGCTGGCGAACACGTTTAAAAAATTTGGAGGTTTTCCCATGACAAAATATCAAGAGCTACTCCCTTTATTCCTCAGTTACGTGAAAGAAAATACCCGCTCAGACGAAAATTCGACGACAATTCCTTCAACGGAACGTCAGGTCGTTTTTCTAAACAAGTTGGTCCAGCAATTAAAGGATCTGGGTTTGGCGGAAGTAAAGTATAACGAAACTAATGGCTACGTGACTGCGCTTTTGCCAAGTAACCAAGCCAAAAAAGTGCCCACGATCGGATTCTTGGCCCATGTGGACACCGCTGATTTCAACGCGGAAGGGGTTGCCCCGCAAATCGTGGAGAATTATGACGGTCAAGCCATCATTCCGCTTGATGCGGCTGGCAACTATGTCTTGGATCCGGCAGAATTTCCGGCGCTGACCCATTATGCGGGGCATACTTTGATCACCACCGATGGCAGTACGCTGCTTGGTTCCGATGACAAATCAGGGGTGGCCGAGATCATGACCGCGCTGGCGTATTTGCTGGCCCATCCGGAGATCAAGCACGGTGATTTGAAGGTTGGTTTTGGGCCTGATGAAGAAATCGGGACCGGAGCCGATAAGTTTGATGTGGCTGATTTTAACGCTGATTTCGCTTATACCGTTGATGGCGGTCCCGAAGGTCAGTTGGAGTACGAGACGTTTAGCGCCGCGGCCTTAGAAGTTACTATCGCCGGCAAAAACGTGCATCCTAGCACGGCCAAGGGGATCATGGTCAATGCCTTACAACTGGGAATCGATTTCCAAAACGCTTTACCAGCGGCGGAAGTCCCAGAAAAAACGGACGGACGGGCGGGCTTTTTCCATCTGTTGAGCTTCAATGGAACCGTTGACGAAGCGAAAATGTCCTATATCATTCGGGATTTTGAACGCGACGGTTTGGCGCGGCGCAAGGCTTTGGTGGAAAAAATCGCGGCGAAATTGAACGAACCATTTGCCCAACCACGTGTTCAAGTGAAGATGTATGACCAATATTACAACATGGTCGAAGTGATGAAGGACCATATGGACGTGGTTGAATTGGCGGAGCGAGCGATGGTTGCCCTAGGAATCACGCCTGATGAAGAACCTGTTCGCGGTGGCACCGATGGCTCCAAGATCTCCTTCATGGGCTTGCCAACGCCTAACTTATTCGCAGGCGGCGAGAATATGCACGGCCGTTACGAATTCGTTTCGTTACAAGTGATGGAAAAAGCGGTGGACGTGATCTTGAAGATCAGTGAATTGAATGCCCAATAAGCCAGCTGAAAGCAAGGCGATGGCCGGCGCGGCTAACGCAGGTCTGGCCGCCAAACCGCTGGCTATGCCGATCGATGCGGCCACGCAGGTTTATGGTTTGTTGGCTCATCCAGCTCATCATAGTTTATCACCATGGCTGCATAATCAAGGCTTTGCGGCGCGTCAACTTAACGCGGTTTATCTGGCGTTTGACAGTGGGAACCATTCAGGCGCGGCGTTAGCGACAAGTATCCGGGCCTTGAATTTGAGCGGTTGTAATCTTTCGCTGCCAGATAAGGAGACGATTTTGCCTGATTTAGACGTGCTGACGCCCACGGCTCAATTAATTGGCGCGGTCAACACGGTGACCAATTCGGCGGGTCAGCTCGTCGGCACGAATACGGACGGCATCGGTTTTGTTCGTGGGTTACAGGCTGCGGGGATCACCACGACCAGTAGTCGAATCGTGTTGTTGGGTGGCGGCGCGGCGGCGCGGGCGATTTTGGTGGCCTTGGTGCAAGCCGGGGTGGCGCAGTTACAAGTTTTCCAGCGCCAGCAACGGCCTCATTTTCGCCAATTACAGGAATTGGTGGCGGAATTAGGCGCGGCGACAGTTGCCGTGATGGATTGGGCCCAATTGGATCAGGTCGCGTGGTCACAGGTCGATTTGGTGATCAACGCCACTGATCTTGGTTTTGGCGCTCACCAGAACCAGAGTCCCTTAGCCTTGGCCAATTTGCGGCAGTTGCCGGCGACGGCCAGTGTGTGGGATGTGATCTATTCACCGCGCCAGACCAAGTTGTTGGCCCAAGCGGCCGCCTGTGGTTTGGCGACGCATAATGGCCTAGCCATGTTGCTATATCAAGCGGACGCGGCCTTTCAAACGTGGACGGGGCAAGAATTACCCTTGACCCAATTGCGAGACTATTTAAAAATAAAGTGAGGTTTTACTTTGATTATTCAATTTAAACAACCAGTGAATCAAGCGGTCCTCCAAGAGATTTTGCGTAAACTCAAGGATGCTCATTATCATGGCATCTTGGTTAAAAATCATTTGGTTATCTTTGATGTGGCCCATTTGGAATTAACGCCGCGAGAGCAGGCAGCCATCGCGGACGTGATCACCGAACAACCACGGTATGTCTTGGGAAGTCGGGTTTTTCATCCGGAGGACACGATTATCCAAACTGCGCATAACCGGATCGGTGGGCAGCAATTCACGGTGATGGCGGGCCCTTGTTCTGTGGAAAACCAGGCGATGATCACTGATTTAGCCGCGAAGGTCAAAGCGGCGGGCGCCACGGTGATTCGTGGTGGCGCCTACAAACCGCGGACCTCACCTTATGACTTTCAAGGCCTAGGGGAAACCGGGTTGCGCTACTTACGCGCCGCGGCGGATCAACAGGGTCTGGATGTGATCACCGAGGTCATGTCGATCGATGAAATCGCCGTCGCCGCGCCTTACACGGATATTTTCCAAATCGGGGCGCGCAATATGCAGAACTTTGACCTATTAAAGGCCGTGGGTAAGGCGGGGAAACCTGTCGCGCTGAAACGGGGCCTGGCTGCGACAATCGATGAAATGTTGAACGCGGCGGAGTACATCGCGGCCCAGGGCAATCTACAGATCATGCTGGTCGAGCGGGGAATCCGTTCCTTTGATAGTACCTATACGCGCAATGTTTTGGATGTCGGCGGCATTGCGGTCTTACGCAAACTCAGCCACTATCCGGTGATTGTTGACCCTAGCCACGCTTCTGGTCACGCTGATCTGGTTGCGCCGTTGGCTAAGGCTGGCGTGGCCGCTGGCGCCCAAGGCATGTTGGTCGAAGTTCATCAAGATCCCGCCAAGGCTTTGTCCGACGCGGCGCAACAATTAACGCCAGCGCAGTTCGCGCCCTTGGTGCAACAAGTTCAACAGATCCACGCCTTGCTGCAACAACCGCTAACATCAGACCTGCAGACGCCGGCGCAGTCCACTGCCACTACGGCACCTGTTGATCATGACTAAGCCCAATGACGGTGCTTCTCAACTTCAACCCGTGGCCAAGTCCAGCGCGGCGCCGGCAACGGTTGGTGCCACTGAATTGAGCCAATGGACCTTGGCGCTGGCGGACAAAACGACCCAGATCACCTTGGGACCTGGCGCGCGTCAGCAGTTACGGCCATTTCTACAAACGACCGCGGCGCGAAAAATTTTGCTCTTAAGCGACGACAATGTGGCGCCGCTTTATTTGCGTTCCTTGGTCACTGAGCTGACCGCGGCTGGGTTGACGGTGATCACGCAGGTTATCGCCGCTGGTGAGGCCAGCAAGAATTTAACGACCGCCAGCACGCTTTATCAGGTTTTGCGCCGAAACGAATTTTCCCGCCAAGATGTCTTGATTGCCTTAGGTGGTGGGGTGATCGGTGATCTTGGCGCGTTTGTGGCCAGCACCTATATGCGGGGGATGGGTCTGATCCAACTCCCAACGACTGTCGTGGCCCAAGGTGACAGTAGCCTGGGCGGTAAAACGGCGGTTGATTTCGCGGAAACGAAGAACTTGATCGGTAGCTTTTATCCGGCCCAGGCGGTGTTCAGTGATCCGGTGTTTCTGACCAGTCTGCCACCGCGAGAAATCAGCAGTGGCTTGGCGGAAATGATCAAGTGCCTGTTGATCGGCTCTCAGTTTGATCCGGCGCACGCGAGTTTGGTCGCTTTGACCGCTGGTTTAGGCGCTGGTATCCAGCAAGGGGATCCAGCGCTGTTGACCGCGATCGCCCCATTAGTGCGCCAGGGTGCTCAGGTGAAAAGCGACTTGGTGACCCGCGACTTTTACGATTTTCGGGAACGGCGCTATTTGAATTTTGGTCATACCGTCGGCCATGCTGTCGAAGCTTTGGCCGCTGGGCAATTGCGGCATGGCGAGGCGGTCAGCATTGGCATGGTGAGCATCTTGACCGCCGCCGTCGCTCATGGTCTGCTGGCGCCAGAAGTTCTGGCGACGGTCAGCGCGACCTTGACGGCGTTGCAGTTGCCCACAGCAATTCCGGCCGCGATGACGCCAGCGCAATTATTGGCCAAAATCGCCCTGGATAAAAAAGTCGCCGCCGGCCAGGTCGAGTTGGTTTTACTGCGGGATTGGGGTCAACCCTATCTGCATCAAGTCCCATTAGCGGCGTTAGGGGACTGGTTAGGATGGTCAAAATGTTGAATTATGTTACAGCGGGTGAATCCCACGGCCCATATCTATCCGCGATCATTAGCGGGTTTCCCGCCAATGTTCCGTTATCGCGGACAATTTTATGGGCGGATTTGGCGCAACGGCAACAGGGTTATGGTCGGGGCGGCCGCATGCAGATCGAAACCGATCAGGTGGAAGTCATCAGTGGGCTGCGCTTCGGCCGGACGCTGGGTTCACCGATTGGGCTGCTGCTGCCCAATCGCGATTTTGCCAATTGGCAAGACGTGATGGCGCCCTGGCCCACAGCAGAAAATAACGCCAGCGGACAAACTAGCTCGCCAGCGCGGCGGAAGCGAACGATCAGTCAACCGCGCCCCGGTCACGCGGATCTTAGCGGCGCGCTGAAATACGCGCAAACGCAAGATCTGCGCAACGTTTTGGAACGGGCCAGCGCGCGGGAAACCGCCATGCGCGTCGCGGTTGGTAGTTTGTGCCGCCAGTTTCTGCAAGCGTTTGGCATCGAGATTTTAGGCTGGGTCAGCGGGATCGGTGCCGTCACGGTCGCCCAGCAAACGCGCGCCGCCGTCAGCGCGCCCCAAAGTTTGACCGCTTTCGCTAAAATCCAGCAGCAAGTGGCCGCCGATCCTGTGCGCACGGTTGAGGCGACGACCAGCGCCGCCATGCGCGGGGTAATCGATCATGCCCAAGCTGCGGCAACAACGTTAGGGGGGCAATTGCAGGTGGTCGTTCAAGGACTGCCGATTGGTTTGGGCTCTTATGTGGCCGCCGACACCAAACTTGACGGTCGCTTGGCCCAAGCGCTAATGAGTATCAACGCCATCAAAGGGGTCAGTTTCGGTGGGGGTTTTGCTCTTGGCGCACAACCAGGGCGAGAAACGTTGGATCCAATTTTGGCCACCGCCAACGACTTCACGCGGTCCAGCAATCACCAAGGCGGTTTGGAAGGCGGCATGACCAATGGCCAACCTTTGGTGATCGATTTGGTGATGAAGCCGATTCCTACCCAACCTCATGGGGCGCCCACCGTGGATTTACGCACGATGAGCGCGACTCAAGCCACAGTGCAGCGGTCAGATGTGACTGCCGTTCCGGCCGCGGCGGTGATTGCCCAAAGTATGACCGCAATCGTCTTGATGCAGGCTTTTTGCGAAATGTTTGGCGGCGACGAGTTTGGTCGCATCCAAGCAGCTTATCAGCACTACTTAACGACGACCAAAGCGGAATTCTTTGATAAGTAGCGCTTGGTTCGTCGGTGTCCAACTGGCGGCTTGCGCTTGCGTCAGGCCCGCCCGCCAGCGCTAGCTTACTGGGCCGCTGGTTGTCGACTGCCAATGATCCTGGCTTGATGATTCAGAACAACCTTGAAAGGAAGCGAGTCCGTGATGACGCCGACAACGCTATTTACAACTGAATTTGATCCGACAATTGACGCGGGATTGCAGGGCAACTACCAGACGCCTGGCGACAAAAGCATTTCCCACCGAGCGCTGTTGCTCGGCGCGTTGGCGCAAGGGACCACGGTGATCCATGGCTTATTGCCGGCTGCGGACATCCGCTCAACGCAACAAGCCTTACAAAGTTTAGGCGTCAAGTTGATCACCCGTGATCACACCACCGAAGTTATTGGCCAGGGGGGTTGGCAATTCCAACCGACTGCCGAAGCGGTCAGCCTTGATTTAGGCAACTCGGGAACAACGACCCGCCTGTTGCTCGGTTTGTTGGCCCGCCAACGTTTTACCAGTCACTTGCAGGGCGATGCCAGTCTGTCCCAGCGCCCGTTACGCGATATTATCGAACCGTTGAGTGAAATGGGCGCCAAGTTCACGACGGAAACGGCGACACTGCCATTGATGATCGCGCCCAATCAGTGGCTCAATGGCTTGCGCTATCGCCTCCCGGTCGCCAGCGCCCAGTTGAAAAGTGCTTTGATTTTGGCGGCGCTACAGGCAGACCAACCCAGTGTCTTCTGGGAATTAGCGCCGACACGCGATCATACCGAACGGCTGTTGCAACTATTCGGCGCGCAGGTAACGGCCACCGCCGGTAAAATTCAAGTAACTCCACAACGGCAGCCTTTACAGGCCCAAGAATTAACGATTCCCGGGGATCCTTCCAGCGCCGCTTTCATGATTTGCGCCGCCTTATTCCGGCCCCACAGTCGACTGACTATCACCAACCACAGCCTTAATCCCACCAGAACAGGGCTGTTGCGGCTGTTGCAAGCGCTAGGCGCGCCGATCACGATTTTACCTTCGAGCCAAACAAAAACAGTTGAGCCCGCCGCAGATCTCTTGGTTGAAACGTGGACCCAACCGACGGGGACCATCCAGATCGACCAGCATAATCTGGGTGGCGTCATTGATGAAGTGCCCTTGCTGGCGCTATTGGCGACCCAATTGCCTGGAACTTCCGTCATTACTGACGCGGCGACCTTGCGCCATAAGGAAACAGATCGCTTGGCCGTGATTACCGAACAGCTCCGCTTATTTGGCGCCCGAATCGATGAGAATCCCACGGGACTGGTTATTCACGGCGGCCATGCCTTACACGCGCCCACGGTGGCCACTTTGAACAGCCATGGCGATCATCGAATCGCCATGACGCTGGTTATCGCCGAATTGTTGCTGCAGGCGAAAGTTCCCATTGCCGGGTTGGATAGCATCGCCATCTCCAATCCCACCTTTTTACAGGATTTAGTGCGCGCGTTGGGGGGACCAGCATGACCTTGATCTTGATCGGCTTTATGGGTGTTGGTAAAAGCACCGTCGCGCAAACCTTGGCCCAAGGCTACCAGTTATCGCTGTGTGATCTTGACCAAGTCATCGTCCGCGAACATGGCCCCATCGCTAAAATCTTTGAGCAAAGGGGGGAGGCGGGTTTTCGACAATTGGAATACGACAATTTGACCCAGTGCCTGCAACGTGGACCGGATATTCTCGCTTTAGGCGGCGGAATCATCGAAACCCCTGCTAGCCGCCAACTTTTACAGACCCAGCCACAAGTACTCTGGCTAAAAGGAAGCTTTGAATTGTCCTGGCAGCGAATCAGTCACGACACCGGACGCCCACTAGTCGACACCTTGACCCGCGATGGCTTGCGGCAGCGTTTTGAGCGCCGCCAAGAGTTGTACGCGGAAGTGGCGACGGCACAATTGGTCCTGACCGACCCCGTCCCAGCGCCAGCTGACTTGGCGGCCGAGCTTCATCGCCGCTTCTTTACTGGTTAAAAAACACCGTCAGAATTCAACGTGAATTCTGACGGTGTTTTTTGTTTGCTGTGGTGGTGATAACGATGCTGAATTGATTGAGAATGTCCTGTCCCGCTGCTCGAACATTGGTGAAGAGCTGGTTCATCAAGAACTTGCCTTAGTTCATCAGACAGACTGCGCTGGTGTCACCAATTTAAAGCTGGTAACCACTAACCCAGGTCGTCGTTTCCGTGGATCCTCATTAATTGACCATAGCTTGCCAGTCGGCGGGAGTGCTCAAACGGCTGTTAAAACGTTGAGCGGCTGGAGGCGAAGACCAGCCTCCAAAAGCCTGACTAGGTTAATGCTCGAAGTCAACCCGTTGTGTTCCGCACTCAAAACGTGTTCGCCGACCCAGCTCCCTGTGCTTAGCTACGCAATTGTTCCGGAAGCAAAGGGCGGCTTCCAAAACAATTGCTAGGCTAATGCTCAGGAGCTACCCGGGTCGGCTCACACTCTGGCGTTGGTGGGCTGTTCACTCGTCTGGCGGAAGGTCGGGCTGGGGGTGAGTCAGCCGCGATATTATTGTTGGCGATTTATCGCCTACAATAAGGCCGAGTTTTGAGATTTTCGGTGGGCTTCCGAAAAGCTCAAAATCGTGCCCGCCGCGTTCCACCACCCCCAGCCCGACCTGGAGCCCCACCACACCTGCAATCCACCAACGCCCCAAGCCCACCAACCCAAGCAATTTACAAGTTAGGATCCACCTTAAAGTTCAGCGGCGACCGGGCCGTCTGCTTAGTGATCAATGTGCTGATCAGCTTTTGATAAGCACTAAGCGCGACTTTGGCCACCTGGGCATTACTTTGATCCAGAGCAGCTTGGCGTTGCTCGCTAGCCAAGGCGCTGATCTTAGCGTCGGCCAGCGCTAATTGTCGCCATAAATCCTGCGTGGTTTGCGTTTGCGTGCCACTTAAATCGCGGGCATAGGCCTGAGGCGCCCGGTCAACCAAAACGCCAGCCTGCTTGAAGACCCAATAAGCCGAGGTGGGGGCATAAGTTTCTCGACCACGTTGATACATTTGCGGAACCTTCGCGCCTTGACTGTAGAAAGGCACAAAAACACTTTGCGCGGTCACGCCCATTGCCAGCCAATGGATCCCAACCAACTCTGGCGTTGTCACAGGCCGCAATTGTAACAAATGAGATTCTTGGGTGGTAGCGACGCTGATCGGCCGGAAACGTTTGGTCACCGGTTGACTGCCCATTAAATCATAAGGGGTACCCTGAAAGTGATCACCTAAGACACGCGCCGCGGCGGCAATTGTGATCGGATAATCAGGGCGACGAAGGAATGGCAATTCATGGTTCTGGGGTGTTTGTGCACAGGAAGGGGTCAACAATCGTTGGCCACTCCAAACTCGAGGCGTATTATAGGTCAGATCCGAGTCATCATTGGTGCCAAAAATTCGACGGAAATTAAAGGGCCGCGCGGCGGGCCACAGGTTGTTTTTGGTGACGAAGTCTTGTAAATGGGGCGCCCAAATAAAGTTATCTGGATCAGAAAAGTCCACCGTTTGGATTGAGATTTGATTGGCGACAACGGCGTAAGCGTCATCGGGAATTCGTTGCGCCACCCATTGATGCCCGGAAGCAACTTCGAAATACCACGCTTCATTTTGATCAGCGAACAATATTCCATTGGCTTCTGCGCTGCCGTGTTCGTCGATGATCGCACCTAAACGTTGCACGCCAGCTCGAGCGGTTTTGACGTAGGGGAGTACGACGGTCACGATGGCTTCTTCCAATAGGCCAGTTTCAGTTTCGAAGGGATCATGGGCCAAAACCCGCTCATTTCCATAAGCGCTCTCGGTCGCGCTGACCGCCACATGGTACTCGTTGATCCCATCTTCGGCAAAGATCCCGTAACGGTCTGTCCATTCCGGCGTGGCTGAATGTTGAAAAATCAACTCAGGCAGCTTCAGTTCAAATTTGTTTGCCCGCGAGCGAAAATGATTACCACTGACTTTTTGACGGGGATTGAATTGCAGATGCTTCGGCCAAGCCGTTTGACTATCTTCATTGCGCCCGATGATCACCGAACCGTCATTGCTGGCGTTTTTACCGATCAGGATCGAGGTGCAGGAACTTCTCTGAATTTTTGGTTGCATTTTAAGCGCTCCTTGTTCATGATAAAGGCAGACCCAATTCCAATGAGGGAGGGAAAGAAAATGCCTTTAGTTCATATTGATTTGATTGCTGGTCGTAGTGAAGACCAGTTGAAAGCTTTAGTTGCCGAGGTCACAGCGGCAGTGGTCAAAAATACCGGCGCGCCGGCGGAACATGTCCATGTCGTTTTGAACGAAATGCAGCCGAACCGTTACGCGGATGGCGGCGTTTTGCGCAGCGAGCAATAAACTGGCCGGTTGAAGGCGCCTATTAACCAACGGGTATGATCTTGTTGCGGCGAACCGCCAATCTTGCCCCACGGCGAAAAATTCAACCAGAAGCAAAAAATAGAGTCCGGCTTTGCCCACCAGCGGCGCCGCGACTCTGTTTTTTTGAAACGCGTTCGCCGCCCCAGCTCCTTCCGCTTAGCTACGCCAGGCTTCCGGAGGCCAAGCCCAGCCTCCAAAATCCTGGCTAGGCTAATGCTCAGAAGCTACCCGGGGTGGCCCACACTCTATTTTGAAACGTGCTGCGCGCAACTGACTTTTCCGCTTAGCTACGCAATTGTTCCGGAAGCCAAGCCCGTGCTTCCAAAACAATTGCTAGGTTAATGCTCAAAGTCAACCCGTTGCGCTCCGCACTCTGTTTTTAAACGGCCAAGTACTTGGTCAAATAGTCGGCTAATCCGTCCTCGTTGTTGGGCAAAGTGGTGATATCATTGGCGGCGGCCTTCACCGCAGGAACACCGTTAGCCATCGCCACGCCCCAACCAACATGGGTCAACATTTCCAAATCGTTGACCTCGTCGCCAAATGCGATGATGTCCTTATTGGCAATGTCAAAATACTCCGCTAAATATTGCACCCCACGATATTTATTGATGCCTTTTTCCACGATTTCCAAAGCGTTGATCGCGCCGCCCCAACTATTCATCTCAATATTCGGATATTTCGCGGACAGGGTGGCGCGGATGAATTCTTGATCCCGATTATCTACGAAAATCGTCAGGGAAGTGGGATCCGCCTGCAAATTCCGCTCGTTTAGAACCTGATCTGGACCCAGCGCCTTAGGAAAGAAGCCGATATCCAAGTCAGAAACTCGGTCAGCGTAAACAAAGTTTTTACCTTCCGCCGCAATCATTTCAATTGGCAGGTCTTGCTTCAACTTCAAAACATCAAACACCAGATCCCGTGGAATCGCTGATGAATATTCCCCAGCCCATTGATGTTCAGGGATGTGGATCAAACCGCCATTGAAATTCACCATGGGCCCTTGTAGCCCCAATTGATGATAATAATTCTCGCTGATCCGATTCGGCCGACCGGTCGCGATCGCCACCATATGTCCTTGCGCCGCGGCCCGGTGCAACACCTCAACAGTTTTCGCCGTGATCTTTGACTTGTTGTTTAACGTTGTGCCATCAAGATCTAAGGCAATCAATTTCTTTGTCATAATGATTTCGGTTACTCCTTATTTCAATCTTTAACTATAAATCGCTTTTTAATTATTCTCAATTTTTCATACAATAATTCGGTATGTTGCTTTATTTTAGCAAAAAATAGCGCATAAATAAAGCGGATAATTCAGGAATGACGCTTTGTTCTGGCATTTCTCATTCCAAAAGTTGCCTTAACGCTTCATTTGCGCCGATCTAGTTCAGGCCAGCACCAATGAGTTTAGGTTAGTCAAGCGAGCCACGTTGCGTAGCTTGCCCAATTTTGTTTTCTTAGACAACCCTAGACACCTCTTGAGTGAAGGTCAATGATTCGGTTGATTCGCCAAGACGCTGCCTGGGTTCATCAGACAAATTGTACTGGTGTCACCAATTTAAAGATTTTAACCACTAACCACGGCCGTAAATTTCGTGGCTTTCCATCATTTAGCAATAGCTTGCCAGTTGGCGAGAGTGCTCAAACGGCTGTTAAAACGTTGAGCGGCTGGAGCGGAGAAATTCGGGGTGAGATCGCCGTGAAATTGTCCTTGGCGGCTTTGCCGCTTAGGACAAGGCCTGATTTTGAGACAAGCCGCGCACTTTGCGGATTGGCTCAAAACAGCGCCCACAGCGAGCTCACCCCGAATTTCGCAGCGCAAGCCGCGGCCAACCTACTTTTACGAGGCGAATGCTCAGAAGGCTACCCAAGCGGCGTGAAAACCCGCTATTTGTCAATTGCGCTTTTGTAAGTGAATCAGTATAATGACGGTAAGGAGTGATAGCAGTGGAGCAAGCAGAAGCAATGCAAGAGAAGATCCTCGGCGCCTTAGAAACCGTGATCGACCCAGAATTAGGCATCGATATCGTCAACCTCGGCCTGGTTTACGAAGTTGAATTAGACGACGACGGCCTGTGCTCGATCAAGATGACGTTGACGACCATGGGGTGCCCGTTGACCGATTATTTATCCGAAGCCATTGACACCGCCGTGATGAAATTACCTGAAGTCAATGACGTCGCCATTGACTTAGTTTGGTACCCCCAATGGACGCCGGAAATGATGAGCCGTTACGCGCGAATCTCATTGGGGATCGGTTAGTTTTATCAAATCAAGGAGCTGATGAAATGGCCCAACCACGAATTTATCGCATGAGCTTTGGTCAGATTTACCCGCTTTATTTACAGAAAATCACGAAAAAAGGGCGCCAACAAGCCGAATTAGATCAAGTCATTACTTGGCTGACCGGCTATTCGCCAGCGCAGGTTCAAGCACAAATTGCCGCGCAAGTTGATTTGAATACCTTTTTCGCCGAAGCGCCCGCCTTCAATCCGAAGGCGAACCTGATCACCGGGAAGATCTGTGGGGTCCAGGTGGAAACGATCGCCGAGCCGTTGATGCAACAAATCCGTTACTTGGATAAATTGGTTGACGAATTGGCTCGCGGTCGCGCCATGGCGAAGATTTTGCGGACGTGAGACCAGGAGTGACCCCAGCCCGTTCAACAAAAAAAGACCGCATCAGCGGCCTTCACTGTCATGACAACGGTTATTTTTTGCTTGCAAAATAGGCCGTTAGCCGTTTAGCTTCTTCATCAGTGGGTTCGCTTTCGCCTGCTTTGATTTGATGGATTTTCTCCACAGTAAAGTGACTTTCAAACGCGATCTGCGTGTCTGTCAGTTCTTTCTGTTTCTGAAAATCAATCAAAGCTTGGCCGATAGTTGATAGTGCCATTTCGTCATACCTCCTTAATGTCAGTCGGAAATTGGACTCAAGTTAATTCTAGCATTAATCTAGAGAGATACAAAATAAAATGTAGGTGAAGTAGATGTCAAATCAAGATTTAGCAAGTTTCCCCACCGGCGAGTTCGCCGCTTTTTCAACCACAAAAATGGCTAATTTCCTGCCATATAGCGAAAAAACAACCATGACCATGGTCAAAGCCTTCTTCGGCGCTGATTATGGCAAGAAGGCCGACGTGATCAATGAGCGCTTGGTTGTGCTCGGAAGCGAAGGTTGGGCGCCAGTGGAATACGGCAAGATCATCGCGCGCTTCGTCAATAAGAAATATAAAATTATTGACGGTGACTACTATCGCCGCAACTTCAACGCGCCGATCATCGACGAGCAGGGGCAAGGTATCCACTGATTTTCGCAAAATCGCTGGCGCAATGATCTGGCTGACCAGATACCGCGCACCAATACCTGTTGCAAACAACTGAAAAAAGCATTTCCGGTGTCGTGGTAGTCCTGCTGGGCTTGATCCACACATGGCGGAAATGCTTTTTTGTTTGGTAGCGCTTGGTCATCAGTGGCCTCAATGGTGGGCGGTTGGGCCTTGCGGGATTATTTCTCTTAAGCGTTCAGTCCTGCTTGAAGCTGCGCCAGTGCGGCTTGTTGCGGATAGTTCGGCAGTTCTGGTAATTCCTTGCTCTTCAAATGAGTAATGACGCGGGGCACCTTCAGGTCAACGATCTGGCGTAAAATTTGAACCGCTTCAAAATCGGTTTTACCATCATCCCGGTCCGTGATTCCAGTGATAATCGCTTCTGGAGTTTGGAAAGGATCATTTGTGCTGAGGACAATGGCGTCGGGCAACTGTTCGGATTGAACCAGGGCGCTGGCCAAAGCCGTCTGGGCGCCTAAGGTCATTTGATCTTGTGTTTGTCCGCGTCGAATCTCCCGCAAGCCTGCAGCGGTTGTCACCGGCGCGCAGCTGAGCCAAGATGACCAACTGGTTTGGAGGTCAGCCCAAGTGCTCGTCAATGGCAAGGCTTGCCCGTTGAAACTGGCGGCTAGGCGCAAGGCGTTTTTGGCTAGGGGCCAGTTAGTCGTCAACTCAGCGCCAGCGGCTACGGCGGCCAGCGGGCTGTCCGGTCCGATCGCAGCCAAGACCCGCTTGATTGGCGCCCCTAAAAGTTGCGCGTAGCGGGCGGCTAGCACCTCACTTAAATCATCACTGGCACAAACAATCGTTAATGCTTCAGCAGGCGCCTGTTGGGCAATCAAGAAGTAGGTCAAGATTTGCGGAATCAATACGCTTAATTGACCTCCGTCCACAGGCACATAGACTTGGCCCGCAGTCTTAGTGGCCTGACTGAGAGCCGCTTGTTCGGCTTGCCAGCCAGCCAAAGAGTTCAGTGACGCTGTTTCGTCAACCGCCACTGGGGTGACGTGTTCCGCTAGGCTGGCTGCGGCAAACTGTTTTTGAACCAAAGGTGGAACGGTCGCAGGAGCCGCGTAGCCAGTGAGATGGTTGCCGGCATCCAAATGTTCCGCCAAGGCAATCAGGGCGTTGGCGTCGTGCGCCACCAAGGCTAGCGGTTGAGCCGCATCCGTGAGGGACTGGACCAAGGCCGTGTTCCAATCAGCCGCTGACATGGTTTTTCCGGTAGCCATCTCGGCATAGCGCGTCGCCAATTGTCCCCGTTTCGGGGTGACCGCGATCGGCGCCCGCTTACCCCAAGTGGACGTTAAGGCGGTCGTCGCCAGCGTCGTTAATTCCGTTAAATCACGCTCAGGTAAGAACGCCTGCAAAATCGCCGCCAACAAATCTGGGGCCGCCGCCGTTTGCCAGGCGTCATCCAGTGGGGCTAACCCAGTAGGCACAACCACGCGGCCATCATTACGATCAGCGCGCCAAGCTGCCACTGCATCGGTCAATACTGTTAAATCATCACCAAATTGATATTTCACCGTCATTTAAGTCCATCCTTTGTCTCCGTTTTGATCACGGCATTTAACTCCTAGTTACGTGGTTAAACGCTCTCATCTATATTTTAACGTAGTTTTGTGAAAAGACCAGCAGTTCACTGAAAAACTTCTAATTTTTTCCAGAAAATTCACTGGGTAAATTGTTGGCAAGATCAGGCGGGCAGCGGTTTGAAATGGCTGGTGCTTATTCTTGATTTCTTGTTTGATTGCAGGTGGGGGTGGGTGTTGCGCAGCGCAACCGGCTGGGACTGCTGATGCGGACTGGAACGTGGTGGGCGTCGTTTGAAGCCAATCCGCAAAGTGCGCGGCTTGTCTTCAAATCGAGCCTTATTCTAAGCGATAAATCGCTAAGAATAATCTCACCACTGAGCCGCGCAGTCCCAGCCGGTTGCTAGGCATAATTGAGCGGATCTGCAATCGGGGCGAAGGATTTAACGAAGTGCTTTTGCGAGATTGAGGTCAAACCAATTGCCCATTTTTGGGTGATCAGGCAATGTCAACTGATTCGGATCAGGAGGTCGGTATCTTTTGCGTACGCTGAACAGTTCCGTTTGTTTCTTTAACAATCTCTGGGTGAAAACCGACCGATTCAGCAGAGTCATCAAGAGCTTGCCGCAGTTCATCAACCAGACTGCGCTGGTGTCACCAATTTAAAGCTGGTGACCACCAACCACGGTCGTCAATTACGTGACTCCTCACCAATTAGCAATCGCTTGCCAGTCGGCGTGAGTGCTCAAACGGCTGTTAAAATGTTGAGCGGCTGGAGCGGAGCGTGGCGTTGGTGGCCGGTTCGCACGTCGGCGGAAGGTCGGGCTGGGGGTGAGTCAGCCGCGATATTATTCTTGGCGGCTTTGCCGCCTAGAATAAGGCCGAGTTTTGAGATTTTCGGTGGGCTTCCGAAAAGCTCAAAATCGTGCCCGCCGCGTTCCACCACCCCCAGCCCGACCTGGAGCCCCACCACATCTGTCAACCACCAACGCCACGCGCAGCGCAAGCTGCGGGCAAGCTACACAATCATCCAGGCGGGCAGCTGATCATCCTGCCGTTCAAAAAATAGGAATTTTAGGGTATAATAACAAAAGACTGGGCAGTAAGGCTCACCGGCAAAAAACCAAGGAGGCGGCCATGGATTATTTGAAAAACATCGACCATTTGGCCCGCCGCTACGCGACAATCATCGACATCCAATTGCAAGTTGCTGAAATTCGCCGTTGTTGCGCTGAATTGCAGTCCGGCCAATTGCTATCGCGGCCTTTGCCACCGCTACGCTTGACCGAGTCGATCTGGTGGCAAATGGTGACTGTCGCCGAGAACCAATCGTTGAGCTTGACCGTGGCGCAACACGATTTTCAACAACTGGATCATTTACTTCATCATTTTCGTAAATATTTGCAATATCACTTTGGTCAGTGGACCCTGATTTCGCAACAAGCGTTGACGATTTGGACGCGACAGTGGCCCTGGCGGCGTTATTTAGAAGTGATGGCCGGTGATGGTCGGCTAGCCGCGGCTTTGGCGGCGCGCGGCCAACAGGTGATCGCGACTGATAGTTTCTCTTGGCAGGGTGAGAATTTAACTGGTCGCCAGACTTTCTACCCGGTGCAGCGGTTGACGGCCACGGCGGCGGTAGCACAGTATGCCCAGCAGGTGGACGCGGTCATTTTGTCATGGAGTCCCAATAATGATCCGACTGATTTACTCTTATGGCAACAGTTACAACAGCTACCCGCGGCGCGGCGACCACAATTGCTGGTTCTAGGCGAGGTTTTCGGCGTGACGAACAGCTTGCTCTTTTGGCAACAGGTCCCGCACCATTTCTCGGCGCCGGCGCAACTGATCTCCCGCTATTTGCCCGCGACCAGCGACGGACTCCGTGAACAATTAAGGGTTTATTGAAATTCCAGTGTTAATAATTTCCATGAAAAATGAAACGATAATAAATGAAACAAATGGGAAATTTTCAGAAAAGTTAAGGGTCGGTGAAGATGAAACGACGAATGATTTTGGACTTATTATTAGTGGTGCTCAGCGGACTGCTGGTCTTGTGCTTTCAACAGGACGATCAGCGGAATAACCAAAGCCAGCTCGATCGGAATGGCCTGTCCGAGAATAGTTTGATCATTACTGGTGGCAAGAAGCTGGCCGTGACGCCGCTGATCAAAACGTTAGCCAGTAGTGATCTGGATAATTTCCAGTTGCAATTGATCGATAACAAGGACGATAATTTTTCCTATATTTACATCAAAGGCGATGTGACCGAGGTGATGCCCACGGTTTCAGGGCGTTTGCTTAATGCCAATGACTTTCAGTCCGAAGTGCCCTTTGTCCTCTTAGGTAAGAACCGCCTTAAGGAAGCTTACAAACCACAATCCCAAGAGTATTTTCTGAAAAATGATCACTATTTGGCGGTGATTGGGGTGATCGGGACTAGTGGCGATTACGCAATCAACAATCATATTTTCATTTCACTTTCACCTAATCAAAGCGATCAAAATTTAATGACGACCGATTTTCGCGTGGTTTATGACCCGAAAGAGCCGAATAGCGCGCAAACCAAGGAAATCATCAAATTATTTGATGCGAAGAAGGCCACACGGTTGGTGGATACTTCGTCGGTTCAACGGGAACGTCAAGGCTGGTTCCAGCGGTCAGGCATCTTGCTGACGCAAGCGATCCTGATCTTTACGGTGATGGCCACGCTGGCTTGGATCATGATCTACTATATTGTGTTGGCCGGTCGCGGTTTCGATTTGGGTGGTTTTCTGAAAGAACAACTGCGATTGAAATTGTTGGGGCAAACTGCCTTTCATCTTTTTCTGCCCACATTGCTAGGTTATTTCATTGGTGTGAAAATTTGGTCGGCGAGCCACGCCATGGTGATCCTAGGATTATTGTTATCATTTGACGTGGTGGCGTTACTGATCACATTCTTGTATTTAACTTTTTCACGGAATTATCCACGGTTGCAACAAGCGGTGGATCAGCTCAATCAGGAGGAATTCAAGCATTGACAACGACCGAACAATTACCAGTAGCCTTTTGTCAGAAATATCAAGCGCTACTTGGTCCTGAAGAAGCTGCCCGTTTTCTGGAAAGTTTCCAAGCGCCGGCGGAGAAGGGCTTCCGCCTGAATCCTAAGAAGGCCAGCAGTGCTAATCCCGAGATCATGGCGCTCCGTGCTGCCCATCAACCGATTCCGTGGAGCCCTCAAGGTTATTACGGGCAGGTCAAGGGGTTGGCCATTAGCCAAACCTCCGGGGCGGTTTACAGTCAGGAGCCTAGTGCCCAGGCGGTGGCGGCTTTGGCGGCACCGGCGCCGGGGAGCCGGGTGCTGGATCTGTGCGCCGCGCCTGGCGGGAAAACCACTCAGTTGGCCAGTCTTCTAGGCGAGACCGGGTTATTGGTCGCCAATGAAATCGATCCGCAACGAGCCAAGATCCTTTCTGAAAATGTGGAGCGATTTGGGTACAGCAATGTGGTGGTGACCAATCATGCCCCCGAACAATTGGCCCAGTTTTTCCCGGCGTTCTTTGATTTGATCGTTGTGGACGCACCGTGCTCAGGGGAAGGCATGTTCCGCAAAGATCCAGACGCGATCCAGTACTGGGACCCTGACTATCCGTTGGCCTGTCAACAACGGCAACGGGCAATTTTAACGGAAGCCTTGACCATGCTTAAGCCTAATGGCAGCTTGGTCTATTCGACGTGCACGTTCGCGCCAGAAGAAGACGAGGAAAATATTGCTTGGTTGCTGGCCCAAGAACCGCGCTTTCAAGTCGTCGCGCCTGAAGGGCCAGGCTGGGACCAAGTTGATCGCGGGCGACCTGCCTGGGGTGCTGATCGGCCTGAAATGACGGCCACTTTACGCTTTTGGCCGCAGAAATTGCGGGGTGAAGGTCATTTCATGGCCAAATTGATCCGCACCGATGTTCAGCAACTGACTGAGAAGACTCAGGCTGAACCTGGCGTGACACCAGCGCGCCAGGATGAACGGGACGCGCGCGCCACCCAAGAAGTGACTTCAGACCAGCGGCGGCAATCTTGGCCAGCAGCGCCCTCCAATGGTCACACGGCCAGAGCCAAGGTGGCTAAACATAAAACGATTAAGCTGGACAGTAAGCTGCCGCAAGCGCTGACCCCTGGTGAAACCCAGACTTGGACCACTTTTTTGCAAGAGAATCGCTTGACTTTGCCGGATTTCTTTGCGCAATTGACCCTAGTTCGGGTACAAAACCAGTTATTTGCTCGGCCTAACTGTCTACCGGCGGATGCGCGGATCCGCTTCGTGCGTCGCGGGTTGTGGCTAGGCGAATGGCGGAAGAACCGCTTCGTGCCCAACCAGGCTTTGGTCATGGCCTTGCCGACAACGGCTTTTGGGCAAATCCTCGATTTGTCGGCAGCTGACTATCAACGGTTTCGTCATGGGGAGACCGTCTCACTGGCCGGCCCGACGATTGCTGAACTCGGATTGCACAAGGGCTGGTATCCCGTGGCCCATCAAGGCTTGATTTTCAGTTGGGGCTACTTGGTGGACACCACGATCAAGAATTTTTATCCTAAAAATTTGCGAACACGTTAAGCCAGTAAGACTGTGAGCGCGACCAAACCAACCGACCAAATGTCAAAATAAGGATCTAGAATTTCTAGCGTGAACTCATCTTTCAACACTAAAAATTCTAGACCCCACAATACCAATCTAAAAACCACCAGACCAGAGTAGTCAAGTGTTCACTCTGGTTTGGTGGTTTTTTTTAATGCGCAAACTTTCGTGGTAAAATCAGACGCCAATACTGGCAGGATCCATCGGCGCTAGTTGCGGCGCGCCGCGACTAACTAGGTGTTCAATCAGTTTGGCCGTGATCGACAGGTTAGCCGCGATCAACCGCGCCGGTGGGTCAGGGCGGTTGGGTCCAGACCGATTTGCTGGCCGAAATTAGCCAAATCCGAGCCCAAAATCAGCGGAACTTGTCGGAGTTCGTGAACATGACGGCAACCCAGCAGGTTCAATAAACCGCGAAATTCAGCTAGCCAAGCCGCAAAAGAGGTTATCATCGCCGCCTCATCCTGATGGAGAGCCAAATGGAGAAAGTAGCCAGACATGCCCACGAAATCAGCGCCTAGCGCGAAGGCTTTGATGGCCTCCCAGGGCGTGCGGATCCCGCCACTGGCGAAAGTGAGGGGCGGAAAATGACCGGTTGTTTGCCAAATTTGTTGGCGGCCCAGCAAACTTTCCACGGTGGAAAGACCGAAATCACTTAAATCAGATAGCAGAGATTGGGATCGGCGTTCGTTTTCAATGGCAATGAAATCGGTGCTGCTGGCGCCAGAAAGGTCAACGCCGGCTATGCCCCAAGCCGCAAAGTCGCGCAGGGCAGCGGGCGCCATTCCAAAACCAACTTCTTTGGCAATCAGTGGAACCTGGCTACCCAGGGCTTGTTGTAGTTTTTGCAAGTTTTGACGCCAGTGAAAGTCCTGATCACCTTCAGGCATGGCGAATTCCTGGGCCGCATTCAAATGGATCTGTAAAGCGTCAGCCTGCAGCAAGGTCACCATTTGGGTCGCCATCGCAACGGAATGACTGGCGCCCAGATTAGCTAAAACAACCCCCTTGGGATTGACTTGGCGAACAATCGTAAAACTTGGCGCTAATTCTGGCGCTCGTCGCAAGATACTCATGGAGCCAACCGCCATGGGAATCTGGAAATGAGCGGCCAAGTGCGCCAACTTGCCATTGATTGTTTGGGCGTTATTTGTGCCCCCGGTCATGGCATTAATATAGATCGGTGCCAGCACGGTTTTGCCAAACAAGGTTCGTGCCAAGTCAATCTCGGTTGGATCCGTTTCCGGCAGTTCTGGATGCAGCAGGCGAACTTGCGCGAAATCCGGATGACCTTGGGGATGTTGGCGATAGAATTTCTCCGCCAAAGCCAAGTGGGCGCGCTTGCGTTGCGCTTGTTGTTGTAGCGGGTCAATGGCTGTCATACACTCGCTCCTGTCAATTCGAAAACAGCTAAGGGTAAGGTGGTGATCTGATGTTGGTTCCAAGCCGAAATCAGGCGAGCCTGATCAACGCTATGGTCGGTCAAAACAATGCCACAATCGCCACCACCGGCGCCAGAGGATTTCGCGGCGCCGCCGTAATCTTCGGCGATCTGGCAAAGTTCAGCCAATTCGGGCGTTTCGATATCCACCTGCGAGAAGACGCCCAATTCCTTGATCAGTTGGCGATTCAGACGAATGCCATCTTTGATGACATTAACTTTGGCGGTCTTGATGCCTTTGATCATCGTTTCCACACAGTGGCGACTGGATTCTAAGAAATTCTGATATTGCTGCTTTTGCGCAAATTTGGCGATCGTGATCCGATCGACTAAATGACTCGTTGACGCTGGTGAGCCGGTCCAGCCAATCAACAGCTCCAACTCACTGGGGACGTGCAACAATTCGATTTTCAAGCCTGGCCAGTCACTGGCGATGATCTCACTAAAGGTATTGTTTTTCAAAACTGTGCGCAGCCAATCCTTATCGAAGGTGCTAAAGGCGATCCAGCCGCCAAAAACACTGGCCGCGATATCGCCTAAGGAGCCGTTACCTTGAACATTGAAATGCGCGATGGCGGCCAATTTGAAAATATCCAAGCGATTCAAAGGTAGTTGATAGAAGGCAATCAGCGCTTTGACCGTAGCTACCGTCACCGCTGCAGAACTGCCTAACCCATATTTGCGGCCACCTTGATCCTCTAATTGACTGTTGATATCCAAATCAAAGACCCGCAGCGTGTGTCCCATTTCCAAGGCCAAAGCCTCAACCACACGAATCGCTTCCAGAATATAATGATAAGGATTATCCCGATTGTCGAAAATCATTTGATCGCCGCGCCGACGCCAGTGAAAATTAGTTTCCAAATATTGCCGCGAATTGATCGCTCCTTGATCCTGGGTCTCCGTGATCGAAACGGTGATAAATCGATCTAGCGCCACCACCAAAGCCGGATGTCCAGGCTCCAAAACCGCGTATTCGCCCGCAATATATAATTTTCCCGGTGCCTTTACTGTAATCATGCAATTGATCGACCTTTCCTGAGTGAATTAATCTTTTGAAGCTGTTAAGCATTTGCAGCAATCAAACATCTGCAGCAGCTAAATTGAAGCAGTTAAATCTTTTGGTGTTATGACATTTTATCGTTATTGTTGAGGGACGGCGCTTTCGCCGCGCCTTTTCAGATGGGCGCCCGCAATCTGTTCCTGTGATCAAAGACCATTCTCAATCTCGGTAAGCGACGCCGGGTCCCGGCTGGCAGATCGTACACTGCACTTGCGGTAACTCTGCCTGTAACTTTTCGACCACGGCGGCGGCATCTTGCTTAGCACATAGTAGTTTAGGGTTGGGACCGGCGTCAAGCGTTATGTAACAACTTAACCCTTTTATACGAAATTCCTGGACCAACTGCCAGATTTTCAAGGTCAAGGGGGCAAAATAGGTGAAGGGTGGCACCGCGCTCAAGGTGGTGGCGTGCATTTGCATCGCGTTGGCCTCAGAAAGTTGACCGATTTTGGTAATATCTCGAGCGGCGATGGCCTGAGACATGGTGGCAATCCCACTCTCCGCGGTTTGCACCCAAGCGGGATAGAAGGGGGAGGTCGCCACAGATTGCTGCATCCCGGCGCTGGACAAGACTTTCTTCGGGCGCTGGTCAACGAGGACCGCAATCACCACGATGGGAAAATCGACCGTCGCCAACAAAGGTTCCGCGTAAGAGCTGTGGTCATCATGCCCAGCATGCCAAACGACAAAGCCGCCGAAAATCGAACGGCACGCGGAGCCAGAACCATGCCGCGCCAAAATCGACAATTCACGCGGGGAAAGTTGCAGACCTGCAGCCCGCGCACCCGCGGCGGCCAACGCGGCGAACGCCGACGCCGAGGAGGCCAAGCCCGCGGAGGTCGGGACATGATTTTCAGTTTCAACGCGGGCAAAGTTCGACCAGCCAGCCTTCTGGCGAATCAAATCCAGAACCTGGGTGATTCTCGACGTGACTGGCTGCGTAACCCCTGCAAAAACAAACGAATCAGCGGTCTGATTCGTTTGTTTAGGAAGGAATTCCACCTTGGTCTCGGTATAGAACTGATCCAAGGTTAGGGATAACGAACTGTTGTACGGCAACATTTGTTGCGGATCTTGCTTGCCCCAGTACTTGATCAGGGCAATATTTGTATAGGCGCGAGCGGTAGCCATGGCGCAACTCCTTTGGTTTGATTCATCTGCTTTGATTCGTCGGTTTGCTTTGAGATGATTTTGTTCCTACGTATTAGTTCTTACGGTCTAGTTTAAATTAGTTCTGCGTGATTCGTGTCTAGTTCTAAGCAATCAGAACTGATTGCTTAGGCCATTTGGGTCAGTTCGTTTGTTTGATTGGATTGATTTTTCCGACGGTCAAGTTCTTGGTATAAATCAATCGGTTCATTGAGCTGGGCGCTGCCGACACCCTTAGGAGAGGTCGGTGACCCACGTTTGATAATCCGCGAAGGCTGGTCGCGCTTGTTGTGCGGCCAGGGTCGTTGGAAAGTAGCCGAATACGCAACCGCCTAAGCCGCCGCCGGTCAATTTCGCGCCCCAAGCGCCAGCAGTCCGCAACCGCTGGATCAATTGATCCAATTCGGGCAGGCTGACCTGCAATTGTTGTAAGGCCTGTTGATTGGCGTCCAAAAGTTGTCCCAGTCGCCGCTGACTTACTTGGCGGTCTGCAGGTTGGGTTGGTTGTTGTTGCAATAGTAGCCGGATCTGCGGGGTGATCTCGCCAATTTCCTGCATCCTTTCTTGCCATTGGCGCGGTTGGTCTCGGCGCAATCTGGCCACTTGCGCGATTGCGGTTCCCGTTTGACCCGTCAGACCACTGTCCACGATCAGCAGCGCACCTGGCAAGCGCAAGTTCAACGCTTCCGGCGTATGTCCGCGGCGGAAGTAGTAACCTTGAGTCGATCCCACCACTAAGGCATCCAAGCCACTAGGGTTGCCATGCTGGATTTTCTCTTCTGTGGCGATCAGTGCCTTTTGCCGGTCTAGCGATAGAGTCAGTGGAAATTGAACCGCCAACGCCGCGACAATCGCCGAAGCAATCGCCGCCGACGAACCCATGCCCCGTTCAAAGGGAATTTCGCTGGTCAACGTGACCTGCATTGCTTCAGGCAAAGGTTGCGCCGCCGGAAAGTAGGCGAAGAAGGCCGCAAACAGTCCTTGTAAATTGGCGAGTTCCGCCGGGGCCAGCGCCAAGTCACCATGATAGAGGTCAGACGCCAAGGTGACGCGCGGCGCTCGGCCAGCTTGCTGCCCTTGACTGCTGATTCGCGCGGTGGCCTTGATTGCCCGCAGTGGAATCGCGATGCCAGGAATATCGTAAACCACCGCGTGTTCACCTGCCAAAATCAATTTGGCATGACTGGCGCCAACACTAGTTTGGACCAGCGGCCACTGTTGTGGGGGGGTTGATTCCGGGGAAGTAGTGCTCAAATAGATTCGCCTTCCTTGATTAAAGATCCGCCAACCGTTGAAATCATCCTGAGTCGGCGCTTTTTCCTATTCGATTATAGCATAGGCGCCCGCGGATATTCATTAATTGCTAATCATTCACTTTCGTAAAATGTTTGATTTAATCGTGGCGGTCCAGCTAAGTGGTCAACTAATCCTCCACCAAGCGGGCGTTAACCCAAAAGAATAACGAGCTAGTGATTGTTCGATTTGGGGGAGTGCCTATCAACTTATTCCACACATTAAACCAGTCCAGTTGAAATCAGGCAGATTTGACTAATTCCTCAAGAATCTGGCCGCGTTTATCAGACAGACCGTCCCGTTGTCACCAATTTAAAGCTTGTAACGACTAACCACGGCCATCATTTGCGTGGTTCCTCATCAATTGACCATCGCTTGCCAGTCGGCGTGAGTGCTCAACCGTCTGTTAAAACGTTGAGCGGCTCGTTGAAATGTGTTTGCTGATGTTTTCCACAATCTGGGTTGAAACGTGTTCGCCGACGCAGCTTCTTCGCTTAGCTACACAACAATTACGGAGGCATTAACCTACCTCCGAAATAGTTGCTAGGCTAATGCTCAGGAGCTGATCGGGTCGGTTTACACTCTGGCGTTGGTGGTCTGTTTATCCGTCTGGCGGAAGGTCGGGCTGGGGGTGAGTCAGCCGCGATATTATTCTTGGCGGCTCTGCCGCCTAGAATAAGGCCGAGCTTGAAGATTTTCGGTGCACTTCCGAAAAGCTTCAAGTCGTGCCCGCCGCGTTCCACCACCCCCAGCCCGACCTGGAGCCCCACCACATCTGTCAACCACCAACGCCACGCGCAGCGCAAGCCGCGGCCAAGCTATTTTTATCCACGCCTATGATGCAATCCGAATTAAACCAATATAATATGTTAAAATAAGATAAGTTGAGATGAAATCATGGAGGTGCCCGCATGTCTTTGAGAGTCATTTATGGGTTACAGCAAGACGATGTCACCGGAGAAATGTACCAACAAATCGGCCAAGCCTATCAGCGTTCGCCGGAAAAACAATTTATCTGTTTGGTGCCCAACCACATCAAATTCAGTAGTGAGGTGCGGATCTTACAGGCGATCGGCGCCAGTGATCCGCGCCTGAGCAGTAATGGCCTGATCGCCAGCAGCCGTCTGCAGATTCTGTCGTTTTCGCGCTTGCTTTGGTACTTCTTGCGGGATGATCCTTACTATCAGCAGCCCCAACTAACCGCGGCCAGCCAGGCCATGTTGTTAAGTGAACTGCTAAATCGGGAACGGGAGCAATTTCCGATTTTCTACGGCGAGCGGCGGAGAATGGGCTTTCTCGAGCAATTGGGGGCGCAGTTGACCGAACTGACTCAAGGTGAATTCAGCCCCACCGATTTACATCAGGCGGCGACCCAGTTGGCGACACAAGGGGTGCCCCGCTCGACCACGGCCAAATTACAAGAATTAAGTCGGATCCTCCAATTGTATCAAGCGGAAATCGCCAGTCATTTCGTGACCAATGAGCAGCTGATGACTTATTTGATTGCCCAGGTGGCGCAGCGTGATTTCAGTCAGTTCGAAATTTTCATCGACGGCTTTTCAGAATTCAACCAGCAACAGTTGAGCTTGATTCGCGGCTTCTTACGCCAGGGTGCGACGGTTTATTTGACGTTATATCTCCCTGCGGCGACGAGCCAGATTCCTTATTATTTCGATAGTTCTTGGCGCATTTTGAAACAGTTGGGCTATGATTCATTGGCTGATTTAGGGACGGCGGCGCTGTTTCCGGCCAGACAGAAGCGCTTGAGTTCTGAGTTGCAGCAAGTTGAAGATTTCTGGATCGCCAGCAACGCGGGGCTCCCGGTCGCCGCACCGACCACCTTGGCCCGGCAGAATCTTCAAGTTTGGCAGGCTGACTCGTTGACCAGTGAGGTGCGGGGAGTGGCCAATTATATTCGCCAGCTGGTGGCCTTACAAGGCTATCGTTACCGCGACTTTTTGGTTTTGGCTGAGGATCTGAACGTTTATTCGGCCACAATCGAGGCGCTCTTCCGTCAAAACGAGCTACCTTTCTTTAGTGATCAACAAACACCGATGGCCAACCATCCCTTTGTTGTTTTCGTTCGGAGTTTGTTGGCTTTAAGTCGGGGCAATTTTCAGCTCAATGATCTGTTGGTACTTCTGCGGACAGAATTGTGGCGACCGGCCGCGCAATCATTGGCCGAATTTCGCCAACAATTAGACTGGCTGGAAAATTATGCCTTGGAATTTGGTCTGCGCAGCTATCATTGGCTAAAAGCAACACCTTGGCCCATGGTGGGACCTTACGTCAAGCAGCCGGTTGACCCGGCGCCGCACAGTTCGCCTGAGCAAGTGGCCCAGCAGGCGGCCATTGAAAACCTGCATCAATTTTACGGACAAGCGCTGAAACAATGGCAACAAACTGTCAAGCGCGTGACTAATGGCGCTGAGTTTGCCCAAGCGCTGTTTGAATTCTTGCAGCAAAACGGCGTGATTACACGATTGCGGGAATGGGCCCAGGCTGACGTGACCGCCAACGATTTGGTGTTGGCCCAACGACCACAACAAACCTACCAGGCGTTTATTGGCTTGTTGGACGATTACGTCCAAGTTTGGGGCGCTCAGTCCTTTGATCTCGCTTTGTTCACTGACCTCTTGAACGCCGGCTTCAGCAATACTGAGTTTGCCCAGATCCCGGCTACTTTAGACGCGGTGCTGGTTTCCAAAATCGGGATGGTCCAGACACAGACACAGCGGATCACGATTATTCTAGGGGCGACGCGGCAGAATTTGCCTAGCTTGACCCAGGGGCAACAATTGATCGATGATCAGGAACGCCAATTATTGAATCAGCTCCATCAAGAACCAGGTGAGCCCCAATTACGGCAAGCCAGCGTGGAAAGCTCAGCGGATCTGCCTTTGCGTTACGCCAATATTTTCTTTAGTAGCAACGAGCGTTTGATTTTTACGTATCCTAGTCACAATGACCAGCAAGGCGCTCAGGAGGTGTCCCCCTATGTGCTCCGGTTACAAAAGCAATTCAAATTGGGCGCGCCGGCTTATTTGGCGGACCACCCGCAGCTGGAGCCAACGCGGCAGCAACAGCCGGCTTTAGGCTACGCCGCTTCCCGAGCTGGGGTCGCCGAACCGTTATTGTTACTGGCGCGGGAGGCCCAAACGAAGCGCACCGACCTGCCTGCGGACTGGCAACGTGTGGCGGCAGTGTTGTTGGCTGGTCCGGCTGGCGCCTTTTACCGGCGGCAATGGCAAAGTCTAAGTTACCGCAATCAAGCGGTTGATCTGAATCCGAAAAATGTGGCCCGGTTATATGGTGACCACTTATTTAGCTCGGTCTCCCAACTTGAAAGCTTTTATATGAATCCGTACGAGTTCTTCCTGCAATATGGCTTGCGCTTACGTCCTCGGCAACGTTTCGCGGTAGATAGCGCCGATACGGGCACTTATTTCCATGACTATTTGGATCGCTTCTTGAAGGCCGTGGTGGCAACCAATAAGCCACTGTCTGAGTTGACTGCCAACGAACTGACTCAGATCACGACCAGCTTGCAAGAAGCGCTGGCTGATGATCCGCGCTATCAGCTACTGAATGGTCCGGGGCAGATGCGTTATTTTGCCCGGCGCTTAGCCACGACCAGCGCCTTCATGGCTAATGTCTTGCAACAGCAAGCCAGTCACTCCTTCTTACAGCCGGCGAAAACTGAGATCCAGTTTGGTCAAATCAGCGCGCCGGGACAGCTACCGGCGCTGGATTTCAAATTGCCTGGTCAACGAGAATTGTCCGTTCGGGGCAAGATCGACCGCCTCGACGTGGGCCAGTGGGGGCCGGATTGGTATTATCAGATCATCGATTACAAATCGGGCCAGAAGAAATTTGATTATACCCGCGTGTTTTACGGCCTGTCCCTGCAGCTTTTGACCTACTTGCAAAGTGTCCAAGACAATCGCCAGCGGTTGTCACTACCTGAGGCCACTTCCATCGGTGCTTTTTACCTGCACCTGTCGGATCAGAAAATGACCTATCAAACCGGTCTTGACGACGCCAAAACGCTCTTGGCACAGATTCTTGATGATCATCGCTATAACGGCATCCTTTTGGAAAACACGACCACACCAGACGCCACCACCGCCGAGTCGCTTCAAGCCAATCAAGACTATTTGGCTGCCTTGGATCCCGCCAATCAGGCCAGTAAATCCAGCCTTTATCCGCGTGGTTTCACCAAGAAAAATGGGTATGCGGTCACGTCGGATAATGGTTTTCCCCGGCCGCAATTGCCAGAATTGTTGGCGTTCAATCGGCATTTACTGACCCAAGCGGCCATCGAGATTTTTTCTGGGAAACTGCGGATCGCGCCTTATCGGATCGGCGCTGACGAAACCGGATTGCGGTACAGTGATTTCACCAGCATCATGATGTTTGACGCGATGCTACCGGAGAATCAATATCGCCAATTGATCACCCTTGATAAAACGGATTTCTTAGCCGAATTAATGAAATTTACCGCCGCCCAAGCGGCCAAGGAGGGACAACCTCATGCCTAATTTTACCCCACAGCAACAAGACGCCATTAGTCACCACGGTCATGATATTCTCGTTTCAGCTTCGGCTGGTTCCGGCAAAACCACCGTCTTAGTCGAACGCTTGATCACCGAGATTTTGGAACAGGGGACAGATCTGGACCAATTATTGGTCGTCACTTTCACGGACGCCGCCGCCGCCGAGATGCAGGCACGGATCCGCAAGGCGCTTGAACAAGAATTGGCCCGTGCCCAAGCCCCCGAACAGCAGCGGCTGCGCAAACAGATCAACTTATTGGCGGCGGCGCAAATCAGTACTTTACACGCTTTTTGTTCGCAAGTGATCCATAAATTTTACTATTTGTTGGATCTCGATCCCAGCTTCCGCTTATTGACCGATGACACTGAGCGGCAATTATTGATGGAGCAGGTTTGGGGCGAACTACGGGATCATTATTACGACGCTGACGACCATGAATTCTTTGATTTGGCCGATCAATTCGGCAGCGACCGTTCCGATGAAGGTTTGACCCAAGTGATTTTCCAATTGTACTATTTCGCCATTACCCGCCCGGAAACCCAGCAATGGTTGCGCAACTTAACTAAGAATTATCAAATTGACACAACCATTGATAGTAGCAGCTTCTATCAAAAATGGTTGGCGCCCTACTTCCGCCAACGTTGCCAACAATTGCAGCAACAATATACGGTTCTGGCTCAAACCGCCAAACCGATCATCAAAGCGGAAGTTGTCACTGAACCAGCGGCGGCCAGCTTAGAACTACTGGCGGCGTTGTTGGCCCAACCGCAGCCAACTTACGCGGACTTCAAGAACACGATCACTGGCTTACAGTTGCCTGCCCGCTTCATGAAGGCGTTAAAGAAGAACGGGGAGGTGATCACCGCCGCCGAAACAGACACCCGGTTAACGGTCAGTCGCCTGTTGCAAACGCTGCGGGATGATCTGAAGCAGTTTCGCGGGGATTATTTCCAACGGTCTGAAACCCAAATTGTCGCCGACCAGAAAAAAGCCCAACAAGTCGTTCAAACATTGGCCAAAATCACCACCGAGTTCATTACGGCTTATCAAACTGAGAAGCGCCGCTTGAAGGCCTTGGACTTCAACGATTTGGAACAATTGACTTGGCAACTTTTGAGCTATCAAGACCCCAATGACCAAACACGGCCTGTTCGCGATTACTATCAACAACGTTTCCACGAGGTGATGGTCGATGAGTATCAGGATATCAACCCCTTACAAGAAGCGATTTTACAAACGGTGTCCCGGCGTGATCCCGGCAATTTATTCATGGTCGGTGATGTTAAGCAATCAATCTATGGTTTTCGCCAAGCCGATCCGCGCAAGTTCTTGGATAAGTATGCGGCCTTCAAAGCGCCGACGAATCCAGGGGAGCGGATCATTTTAGCCGAGAATTTCCGTTCGGCGGAAAACATCAACGCCAGCACCAATTTCATCTTCGAACAGTTGATGCATCATGATCTGGTTGAGTTGGATTACGATGAGGACGCGCAACTCAAAACCGGCGCGACCGCTTATCCGGCCGACTTGGGCACGACCACGGAATTATTACTCTACGAGGCCAAAAATAGTGGGGCAGCCGCTGAAACCGCTGGAATCAGCCCTGAAGCTTACGCCGCTTTTGATAAAAAACAAGCGACAATGGCTATTTTGGGCCGGCGGTTGCAACAAATGCATGCTAGCGGCTATCAGATCTGTGATGGCCCTGATCAGCCGTTACGTCCGATGGCCTATCGGGATGTGGCGATTCTCGTGCCGACGCGGGCGAATAATCTGGAAATCGTCAATCAACTGGCCGAATTTGGCATCCCTGTGTATGTGCAAGACGCCAATGATTACTTCCAAACGACTGAGATTCAAGTGATGTTGGCCTTGTTAGCGTTGATCAACAATCCGGAACAAGATATTCCTTTGGTAACCGTTTTGCGGTCGCCAATCGGCGCGTTCGATGAGAACGATCTGGCGGCGATTCGCGGGCGCCAGCGCTCTGGTAATTTCTACCAAGCGTTGCAAGCGATGGCGGCTTTAGGAGCTTCCGCCGAATCGCTCAGCGACACCGGTGACTTGACGGGCCAAGCGGGAATCACGCCAAGCGCCGAACTTGGTCAAATTAGTGAGCAAACGCGGGCCTTGGCCGGTAAATCCGCCGACTTCCTAGAGATGTTGAATGATTTTCGCGACTACAGCGCGCAACACAGTATCGCTGAATTGATTTGGAAGATTTATCAAACCACGGGCTATTTGAATTACGTTGGCGGGATGCCTGGTGGACTCCAACGCTCGATGAATCTACACGCTTTATATCAACGGGCTTTTGTCTATGAGCAGTCCAGCTTCAAAGGGCTATACCAGTTCATTGATTTCATCACCGAGATGCAAAGCCACAATCAAGACTTGGCTCAAGCGCAAGTAGGCGATGCCGACCAAGACGCGGTTCAGCTCATGACCATCCATGGCAGTAAAGGGCTGGAGTTTCCGATCGTTTGCCTTTATGATCTCGACCATGGCTTCAATAACAGTGACTACACCAAAAACGCCGTCGTCCTCGATGGCCAACTGGGGTTAGGTCTGAAATATTATGATCGTCAAACTCGAATCAAATATCCGACCTTGATCGACACGTTTATTCGCCAACAGCGGCAACAGGGGAGTATCGCCGAGGAAATGCGGAAACTCTATGTGGCCTTGACCCGGGCCAAGCAGAAACTGCTGCTGGTCGGCGCGATCGATACTTGGGCGAGCACCTTAGCGAAATTTGAGAATCCGGAAACGGAACAGACGCCGTTACTGCCAGTGACCCTACGAGATCCCAGCAAACTTCATAACTTCTTAAGCATGATTTTGCCAGCGGTCCTGCGCTCACCGAAGTTGCAGATCAGCGGTGGCAGTGATCAAACCGATAGCGCCGCTAAAATCGCCTTGAATCAGGCCGATTTCTTGATTCACTTGTACCAAGCGCCAGAATTGATGCAAACGATCCAACCAAGCATGGCTGCGCCGACAAATGCACCAACTCCCTTAACTCGTTTAGATGAGAAGTTGGCGGCGACCATCACGAAGCTGCTGGATTTCCAATATCCGCACCAAACCGCCACCCAGACGACTGCCTATCAGTCAGTTTCCGAAATCAAACAAGCTTTCGCTGATCCCGACCAATTTCAATTGAGCTTCTTGCCGCTAGCCACCGGTCAGACTGGGCCGGGCGCGCAGCCGGCCATGGCTGGTGCCCCGGTCGGTGAAGCGGGGCAGTCGATTCAACCAGCTACCAGTGGTCGCTATTTGGACCAAGAGTTTCCGGCGCCGGCCTTCTTGACGGCGACACAGGAAGTCACTGGCGCTCAAATTGGGACCGCGACCCATCTTTTGTTACAGCGCGTTGATTTGCGCCAATCGATGACCCTGGCTTATCTGAACGATTTGCGCCAGGAACTGACCACGGCTGGCTTGATCGATGCCGCGGTGGCCCCACGGATCGACTTAACCGCCGTCCAAAATTTCTTCGCCACTGACTTGGGGCAAACCCTGCAGGCGCCGGACAATCAAGTTTTTCGTGAGGTGCCGTTCTCGCTCTTGCTGCCGGCCCAGGCGATTTTCGCCATGCCAGATGAACCTGAGATCCAAAATCTGCTGGTTCATGGTATTATGGACGGGTACGTGATCACGCCAGCTGAGGTGATTCTCTTCGATTATAAGACGGATCATCTTGGTACCGGACCAAATCAAGCTAAACGCTTAGCGGCCCTGATTGAGAAATATCGCGGTCAACTGAATTTGTATGGCCAAGCGCTAAGCAGCATCTTGCAACGACCGATCGCGCAACAGTATCTTTATTTCCTGAGCGCGAATAAATTGGTGGCGTTGACTGGGAATAATTTGACAGTGTGATTTACAGTGTGATTTATTGGAACAATTACGGAATGAATGGAGGTGAGGGTGGTGAACACTCGAGATTATGCGGTGGTGGATCTTGAAACGACCGGGACCCAGCGTGGCGCTGGCAATCGAATCATTCAATTTGGCTGCGCGATCATTCATGATCGGCAATTGACCGAACACATTTCGCTGGATCTGAATCCCCAACGTGAAGTGCCCTTGGAGGTTCTCCAGCTAACCAAGCTAGATCCGAAGAAGCTTGAGCAGGCGCCAACTTTTAAGGAAGTGGCCGCGACCCTCCAACAACTTTTAGCCAACAAAATTTTTGTCGCCCATAACGTGAATTTCGATCTGCCTTTTTTGAATGAGGCCTTTCAAGAAGTCGGCTTGCCGCCGCTTCATGTGACCGCGATCGATACCGTGGAGTTGGCTCAGATCATGTTACCCCAAGCGGCCAGTTATCGGCTGCAAGACTTGAGTCAATATTTGAATATCACCCACAAGCATCCTCACCAAGCGGACAGTGACGCGATCGCCACGGCCAAAATCTTGTTGCTGCTGCTTAAGCGGATCGATCAAGTACCTGGTCCGGTCTTGCAACAACTCAGTGGCCTCGGCCGCTATTTAACGCGGGAGACCGGACAGGTTTTCCAGCGGGCGGCTTCGCGGCGCCATCAGCAACCGTTGCCCGATCACTTGGTGCAAGTGGGGGAATTGGTCTTGCGGCGGCCCTTGCCAGCGGAAACCAACCAGTCGCTAGGGCCTGGCGACCAGTATCCGGAAACCTTCACGGCGAAAATGCAACTCTGGGGCAAATTATTACGCCCGCGCCAAAGTCAGTTCAAAATGATGGACTTTATTCAGCAACATCGCCATGAACCGGCAGGGCGCCCATTGGTGATCGAGGCGCCCACGGGGATCGGGAAATCGCTGGGTTATTTGCTGCCGTTATCGTACCAATTGACTGCGGCGCCGACGCCCTTGCGGTTAGTGATCACCACGCCGACCACGGTTTTACAAAACCAGCTTTATCGCCAAGCGGTGCCCTTACTCAATGATTTGCGGCAAACCCATTTCAGCGCGGCCATTCTAAAAAGTGCCAGCCACTATGTTGATCTGGATCGTTTCACCCGTTACTTGCGGCAAGGTCCGCAGAATCGCGGGTCTGTTATTAACGAAATGCGCTTGTTGATCTGGCTGATGCAGACCAAAACCGGTGATTTGGATGAACTCCAAATGACCAATTACGAAACAGCCTTCTTCCAGAGCATCAACCATCTGCCCCAACTCACCGCTAGTAGTCCCTACGCGGCGGTTGATTTTTGGCGGCGGATCGTCACGCAGGCGGCCGAAGCGGATATTACCATTACCAACAACGCGTATTTGGCCCAGCATTTAACTGAGTTCACAGCCGACCAGCAGATTTTGGTGGTGGATGAAGCCCAACATTTTGCAGACGATCTGACTAACAGCTCACACCATTACTTCTCGGTGATGCGGCTGGTTAGTCGGGCGCGCCAAGCCCTGGAGTTGCTCCACACCTTGATTGATAATAATGATGTGGAACCCACGCTGGAACAAAGTTATTTGCATTTGACCGAGACACGCAGCTTGCTGAACTTGTTTCAACAAGAGCTGTTGACCTTAAATGATTCCGTGCTCCTTTTAGCGCACGCCAGTTTCATTACCAAACCCGTCTATTTGGATCTGACGGCCAATCCGGAGGAACGCCAACATCTGATCGGAACCTTGCGTCAGACTTGTCGCGCCCTCGATCATTATTTGGAAGCCAGTTTCGCCCTGGAGCAGAACTTCAGCGCCAGCCAATTGCAGTCTAGCACCCGGCAAAAAGTCACCGATTGGCAGCGACTTAACAGCAAACTGGAGCGCGGGCTTGACCAATTGGAAAATGCCCAGGAGCGTTTGCAAGATCAGACCTTTAGTGAGTTTGGCTTTTATTTGGATCTAGACGATGATGGCATCAATTATCGCTTTAATTGGCTGGCGCGTTCTCATGAAGTTATTCGTCAGGCCTTGGATCAGCAGTTCCCCCGGCAAATTTACACCGGCGCGGCCTTGGCAATCGGCGCTGACTTCAGTTATTTCTTGAAGCAATTACGTTATCAACGTGATCAAGTTGATCTACTGCAATTACCTTCGCCTTTTGACTACGGCCAGAAAGCTGAGTTGGTGACGCCTGCGACGACTTATTCGCCATCTGAGAATGGCGCCGACTATGATCACTGGTTAGTGGCGGTGATTTTACCGATCCTACGAAAAACCCAGACTCAGACCCTGATTCTTTTCAATTCGCTAGCCAGCGTCAAGAACGTTTATTACCCCTTGCAACGAGTCTTAGGTGGTGAACGGGAGATCATGGCCCAGGGCATCACCGGTAGTAATGACAAAATTGCCAAACGCTTCCGGTTTACCAATAACGGTATTTTATTGGGTTCGCAAAGTTTCTGGGAGGGAATCGACTTTCCAGGGCAACAATTATCCTTGTTGATCATTACCAGGATCCCGTTTGAGTCCCCGAAAAATCCGATGACCAATTATCGGCAACAACAACTGGCCAGTCATGGTTCTGGTAGCCCCTTCTGGGATGACGGCTTGCCCCGAGCGGTCTTGAAACTCAAGCAGGGGTTCGGTCGGTTGATTCGTTCGGAAGACGACCGCGGATTGGTGGTGGTTTTGGACGAGCGCTTGGATGAAAGTAGTTACGCGGGGATCGTGCAGCGCGCCTTTCCCGCCAGCCTACCCCACGTCAAATTAGCCAATTCGCTCTTACCCGATCATATTCATGATTTTCTGCAAGGCTAGGTGACGCTCAGAACTGGCCCGTCGCAAATCATCCGGTAAACCTTAAGTTCAGCTAAAAAAAGGAGTATTTACCGACTTAAGGTTCCAAAGACGGGTTTTTTTGCTATAATAATTTCAGTGACCCTTAGCTGTTCAATACTAGCCACCTTTCTGGACCTGATCGGGAAGGTGAGGCTGGTAGCGGCGGCGCTGGGGGACTTTTTCAAAGGAGTGAACCACGATGACGCGACGGCGCAAACGCACGATTTGGATCAGTGTTCTGACAGCCGTGGTTTTGCTGGTGGGGCTGTATTTGGCGACCATGATGCCGCGGATCAGCGCGCAGCGGCAAACAGAAGCCATTGCTAAGAAGGCCGGGAATTTGACGCGCACCACTGACTTTATGATTTATCACCGCCAGCAGACTTATTATGCCGTAGCTGGCTATAATCAGAAGGACCAGCTGACCTATGTCGTTGTCAATGGCAAAACCGGTAAGATCAAAGTGCTGGCGGCGCGCCGTGGGTTGACCCAGGCGGCTGTCCGCGCGCAGGTCCAAACACAACAAGCGCCACAGAAAATCTATGGGATCAATTTAGGCATCGATGAGGGCCAACCAGTTTGGGAAGTCGCGACGAAGAAACGCAATGGGCGGCTCAGCTATCGCCTGGTCGATTTCTATACGGGCAAGACAGTCGATTTGATCGACAACTTATAAGTTGTAATGGGTTGAAACAAGATTAAATAAAAGTTGGGAGTTTTTAAGATGGTACAAATCATTCGCATCGACGAGGCTAAAGATCACGTTGACGAAGAAGTTAAAATTGGCGTTTGGCTAACAGACAAACGCTCCAGCGGGAAAATCGCCTTTCTGCAATTACGTGATGGGAGCGCCTTTTTCCAAGGGGTGATCGTCAAGAATAATGTGGCGCCGGAAGTCTTCGAGGCGGCCAAAGAGATGCACCAGGAGACCAGTTTCTGGGTCACCGGTACGATCCACCAAGATACGCGCTCGCATTTCGGTTATGAAATCGAAGTCAGCGATATTGAGATCATTGGCGAAAGCAACGATTATCCGATTACTCCGAAAGATCACGGGATCGAATTCCTATTGGATCACCGTCACCTCTGGCTGCGATCGAAGCGGCCTTTCGCGATCATGCAAATTCGCAATGAAATGATTCGCGCCACCTACGAATTCTTCAACCAAGAAGGCTTCATCAAAATCGATCCGCCAATTCTAACTGGCTCCGCGCCAGAAGGGACCACTGAACTCTTCCAGATCGATTACTTTGATCATGACGCTTACTTGAGTCAAAGTGGTCAACTTTACATGGAAGCTGGCGCGCAAGCTTTTGGCAAGGTCTTCTCCTTTGGTCCAACGTTCCGGGCGGAGAAATCAAAGACACGGCGGCACTTGACCGAGTTTTGGATGATCGAACCGGAAATGGCGTTCACGCATCAAGAAGAAAGTCTAGCCGTTCAAGAAAAGTATATTGCCTATTTGGTGCAAAGTGTGCTGGATAATTGTGACTATGAGTTACATTTATTAGGGCGCGATCCAGAAGTTCTGAAGAAATATACCAAGTTACCTTATCCACGAATCAGCTACGATGAAGCCATCAAAATGTTGCAAGATCATGGCACTGATATTAAATGGGGCGATGATTTCGGCGCGCCGGACGAGACCTTCTTATCCGATCAATTTGACCAGCCCGTTTTTGTGCTCAACTATCCCGTGGCGATCAAGCCGTTTTACATGAAGAAGGCGCCTGATCGTGATGACGTTTATTTATGCGCGGATTTGTTAGCGCCAGAAGGTTATGGCGAGATCATTGGCGGTTCCGAACGGGAAACCGACTATGGAGTCTTGAAGCAACGCATTTTGGACGCCGGGCTGCAGGAATCTGATTACGATTGGTATTTGGACTTGCGTAAATATGGCAGCACTCCTCATTCCGGCTTCGGCTTAGGCTTCGAGCGGGCGATCACTTGGATCTGCAAGTTGGATCACCTGCGCGAAGCAATCCCATTCCCACGGATGATCAATCGGATCGAGCCATAAGCACCTAGCACAGGCGGCAATTCTGCCACTATTTTAAAAAAAGGAACCGTGATCAAATGACTGAATTTACTGTCAACGATTTGGTCGGAACCTCTTACACGGTAATTGCCAACTTGATTTTAGATCACTATGCCGAACTTGGTATGAACGATCATCAGTTGGCAATTTTTCTACAAATCGTTAAATATAGCCAGCGGGATGAGAAGTTCCCTAGTCCTGATCAACTGGCCTTAGTCGTCAAAAAGCCAGTCGGGGAAGTCTATCAAATTCTTTCCCAACTGACGCAACAACATTTCATCAGCGTGACCACTGACACCTACCAAGAGCAACACCGGGATCAGTACAGCGTGGCGCCATTCTTTCAACGGGTCGCCCAATTGCGTGATCAACAACAGGCCGTCCAAACATTTCAAGCGGAACAAGCCGAGATCAGCAAACTCTACAAAGAATTTCAAGTGGAATTTGGCCGGACTTTATCCCCATTTGAAATGGAAACCATCGACAATTGGCTCAATCGCGACCGTTACAGTGTGGATCTGATCCGCTTGGCTTTGCGTGAGGCCGTGCTTAGCGACGCACGGTCACTGCGCTACATCGATCGAATTCTACTGGATTGGCAAAAGCGGCACATCACCAACGCCACCGACCTCCAGAAATATAAGGCTAAATTCAACTAGCTTCGGCCCAGTTTTGGCGGTCGTTCCTTAACGTCGCCAAACACGTCCATGGGCCTAGAAGATTTGTGGTCCCAGCGGCGGTAAAGGGGGAATTCGCCATTGTTGCGCCGACATCAAGATGAAAGGGATGGGAAAATGTTATCAAAAGACGCGACTCGTCTTGCCATTGAACGGATCATTGCTTTATACCCCAACGCCGTGCCCAGCTTAGACGCGCGCACGCCGTTTCAGAAAGTGGTTTCGGTTTTACTCAGCGCTCAGGCCACGGATGTCTCAGTGAATAAGGCGACCCCGGCTTTGTTTGCGCGTTTTCCAGACGCCGCGACCTTAGCCGCGGCCACCCCGGCGGAAGTCGAACCTTACATCAAAACGATCGGGCTCTATCACAATAAAGCCAAATATTTAGTCGCGTTGGGGCGCAAACTCTTAAGCGACTTTGCCGGCCAAGTGCCCCAAACGCGGGCCGAACTGGTGACTTTGCCAGGGGTAGGCCGTAAATCCGCCAATGTCGTTTTGGGCGATGCTTTTGGGATACCAGCGTTTGCGGTGGATACCCACGTGACTCGCGTCAGCAAGCGGTTGGCCATCGCCGCGGAAACCGACAGTGTGCGCCAAGTCGAGACCCGGATCACCAGCGCCTTGCCTGAATCGGAGTGGATCCATGGCCACCACGCGGTGATTTACTTTGGTCGGGAAATCTGTCACGCCCAAAAGCCGGCCTGCCAAACCTGTCCGCTGTTCGATATTTGCGCGTTTGGTCAAAGCTATTTGGCTAACTTGGGCTGAATTTGACCCGCGACACTCCAAGCAAAAGCTAACGGTGTCCTTCAACGAGCGAAAAGGGCAAATAAGGGTCATTGGCCGAATTCAAATAAAGGGTCCGTACCGAGAAATTCAACGAATTTCTTGGTACGGACCCTTTTTAACTTGGCTCTGATGGTCAAAAGGTTGCGGGCCTAGGCACATTGGTGGTCACGTCATCAGCTGGTGGTGGTTGCCTGGCGCTGCCCAATCACCTGTGACACTTATTTTTTGCGACGAAAAAACCCGCCAGATTGCGTATTTATTTATCAGGGTGACATCTTCAAGCACAGGGAGCTGAGGCGGGGAGCACGTTTTAAAAAAACAGCCGACCAGTCACTACGAAAGTGACTAGACTGCTGTTTAAGGTGCGCCTAATTATTGGGTCGTGCTACTACTGCCAGTTCCTGGTGATTCGGTATCACCGCCATTACCGCCGCCTGTGGTCGCCGAACTGCTGCTGGCGCTGGAATCGTTGCCGCCAGGTTCGGTTGGGGTGGTCGTGGTGCTACTGGACGAAGATTCACCGTTACCAGGTTGCTCTGGATCGATTTCACTGCTGGAAGAACTTTCGCTGGAACTTGAACTGCTGCTCTCAGAGGAGGACGATTCTTCATCTTGATCATCGGTATCGCTGTCAGGCTCAGAACCTTTGACATACAATTCGCCGCCTTGGCTGACGACACTACTAGGCATGGTCCAGTCAGAGTTGCTGACGTTTTGGCTGAGGTAAACCATCATGTAGCGATAGATCTGTTGGGCAATCGTTTGATTGGCTACGCCGTGTTGATTGACCTTGTCATAGCCGGTCCAGACCGCGATGGAATAATGTTTGGTAAAACCAGCGAACCACGAATCCTTGACCGTATTGTTCAAGGCCGCATTTTTAGCGATCTCTTGATCGGTGTAACCTGTGGTTCCGGTTTTACCAGCTTGATACAGGCCGGAAATGGCGGTGCTAGGCGCGCTGCCATTGGTAATCACGTCTTTCAACACGTCGGTGATCATGTATGCCGTGGAGGCCTTCATCGCCCGTGTGCCTTCATTGTTGTCGGCATAATCGTGTTCGATTTTGTCAGCGGTGGTGATTTTCTTGATGTACTGCGGCTTGTAATAGGTCCCACCATTGGCAAACGCGTTGTAAGCAGAGGCCACTTGCAGGGTGGAGATATTCGCGCCGATCCCGACGGATAAGCCGGCGCTGCTGGGAATCTTGATGCCTAGATTGCTGACGAATTGGCTAGCCTTGGTCAATCCGACCTCCTCAAGGGTACGGACGGCGGGGATATTCCGGGAAACGGCCAATGCCCGCCGTAAGGTCATCGTGCCTAGATATTTGCGATCCCAGTCCATCAAACTGATATTGGTGCCCGGATAGGTATAAGGGGTATCCTCAACCTTTTGGGCGGTGGACCAGTCCAGATATTCGAAGGCCGGTGCGTAATCCAACAGCGGCTTCATCGTTGAGCCGTTGCTACGATCGGTTTGCGTCGCTCGGTTCAGCGCCATTTGCACATTTCCGACCTTACGATTCCCGATCATCGCGATCACATTGCCGTTATTGGGATCGGTGATCGTGACCCCGGTTTGGAACGAATCGTCTGGGAAAGCAATTTGTGTTCCGTTGACCAATTGGTAAAGATACTTTTGCGCGGAGAAATCCAAGTTGGTCACCACAGACAAATTGTCACGGTAGGGGTCATAGCCCTTGCTCTTGATGGCCTTGATGACTTCCTGGATGTAGGCGTCAGCGACCAGGGCGTTATCATTGGACCCAGCCGCCGCCGCCTTCGCCTTTAAGCCAGTATCGATGGCGGTCGCCTTGGCGGTAGCGGCTTCACTGGCCGAAATCTTGCCATTGTCAGCCATCGCCTGAATGACCAGATCCCGCCGTTTTTTCGCCGCTTCGGGGTGCGCGTATGGATCATAATTATTCGGGGAGTTTGGAATCCCAGCGATCAGCGCGGTTTGGGCAATGGTCAGTTTGTCCAGATCCTTGCCATAATAATACGTCGCCGCGGTCCCCATGCCGTAAATCCCGTTGGCCTCATAAACCGCGTTGATATAGTATTCCAGAATCTGCTCCTTGGAAAAGCGCCGTTCAACTTTCATTGCTAGCCAGGCTTCTTGGGCTTTACGCCGCAATGTTTGATCAGACTTCTTGGTGGAGAAGTAAGTCAGTTTGACCAGCTGCTGGGTCAAGGTACTGCCACCTTGCGGATCGCTGTTGGGGTGCGTCAAGTTGTAAAAAGCCGAAGAAGCAATCCGAATCGGGTCGATCCCGAACGGCTCTTTGTAGAAACGACGGTCTTCAATCGAGACGACCGCGTCCTTCAGTTGTTGCGGAATCGCGGTACTCTTCACATTAGTTCGATTCTCACTGCCCAACTTTGTCAAAACCGTTTTGGCATCGGCGGCGTAGATGGTCAAACTTTGGCCACTTTCCAATTTACTGGCGGATAACGCGGGCGCGTCCTTCGCATAGTACGCAAATAGCCCGCCACCACAAACAGCGCCGGCCACGATCAGCCAGAGGAACCATTTGATGATTCGCCGCCAGAGGGGCTTCTTTTGCTTCTTTGTTGGCTTCTTTGAACGCGTGTTCCGCGCTTGCGCTGCTTTGCGCGCCTCGCGAGTCATTGCCTTTTTTTGTTGCGCCATAAAACAATCACCTATTTTTTCAAATTTGTCTTCTGGATCAATTGATCAACTGCCGTTAAGTAATCCAGGCTGGGGCGATAATGCAACCGTAATTCATAGCCCGTGGCCGCGATCTCAGTGAGACTGATCGACTTACGCCCAGTAGTTTGCGCTTGCTGCCAATGCTGGATCAACAGGGAAGCAGGGGTGACGAAATACCGATCCAAACTGGTGAAACGCATGATCGTGAAACAGATCCCACCTTGTTGCAAACAGCGTTGGAAATGGTCGACCTGATGTTGATGGAAATTCTTCAGGGGGAAAGATTGTTTATTGGTGGTTTCCTTGGCCTCGAAATCCAGATAATAACCTTGGTAAACCCCATTGTAGTCAGTCGTCGAGGCCTGACGGAAATAAGCCTCACGAATGACCGCTTGACTGCGTTGCGGATAGTCCACCTTCACGATTTGGATCGGCGTTGGCTTCTTATAGATCACCGCTTGTCCTTGCTGGCGGTAGAAGTCGTTGCTCTCATTGATGGTTTCTTCCAAAGTCATGCCCCGGCCGCCAAAAATCACTTTTTGTGACCGCGGGCGCGGCTGTTTTGTGTTAGACTGAGATTCATCTGGTTGAAATTGATATGGTTGCCCATTTGGATAATTGATTATCATTGTCGACACTCCCAATGCCCACATTATACCAGATTGTCTCCCTGAACTTCATTAGAAAGGCTGTTTTCCCATGGCAAATCGATTGTGGTTGACTGGTTATCGTTCGTACGAACTCAATGTTTATCAAGATACGGACCCGAAATTGAAAGTTATTAAGTATTCGCTAAGAAATACCTTACAGCGCTATCTCGATGATGGTCTGGAGTGGGTGTTGACCGGCGCCCAATTAGGTACAGAGCAGTGGGCGGTTAGCACGACGGTGGAACTGAAAGCAACGTATCCCCAATTACGGGTCGCGATCATGTTGCCGTTTAGCGCGTTTGGGCAACAGTGGAATGAGAAAAATCAAAGTAAACTGGCACAGATTCTGGCCCAAGCTGATTTCGTTGGCTACACGTCTCAGGAGCCCTATCGCAACCCCAGCCAGCTCCAAAATTATCAACACTTTATGGGGCAGCATACCGAAAGAGCCTTGCTGTTGTATGATCCGGAACATCCGGGCAAGCCGCGTTATGACTACGAATACATCACGCAAACTTTGCAGCCGCAAGGGTATGAATTAGAACTGATCGATTTCTATCAGTTGCAAGATCAAGCCGACGAAATGAATCAACGGGAGTGAGTTTTGCAAGTAATCGGGAGAAATCGGGAGTTTTGGTTCTCATTTGGTTGATTTTTTGGTATACTGTTAAAGATGCGTGATCGATGATTAATGAGGTGCAGGAATTTATGGACAAACCAGAAGAGAATCGCGAATTCAAAATCAATCTTTCACCTGAAGACATTGTTAACAAAGACTTCAAGAAAAAGTATCGTGGTTACGACGATGCGGAGGTCGATCCATTCTTGGATCAAGTCATTCAGGATTATGAGAGTTTTCGTAATCGAATCAAGACCTTAGAGCAGGAGAATACGCGCCTGGTCAAGCGGGTCGATGAGTTGTCGCGCCAACTTGATAGCAACAGCGCGAATACGCCGAGCTTCAATAGCGGCGTTTCCGCAGTGCAAAATACCACTAATTATGATATTTTGCGGCGGATCAGTAACTTGGAGCGGCATGTGTTTGGCGAGAAAGAAGCAGCGAAGATTGCCAGTAATCCGGCAACAACTCAGCCAACAACGCCGACGCAACCGAGTAATAATTTCGGCGGTCCAAGTCAAATCGATCGGTTCTAAATAACACCGATCATCGCAACATCATCAATTTATGTGAATAATGGTAAGTTTCGAGTAATCGCGGTTTATTTCGGATAAACTGAGGAAAGTCCACGCTCGCACAAGCTGTGATGCTTGTAGTGTTCGCGCTTAGCCCAACAAGCTAAGGTGCCTGGTGACAGGTAACGGCAGGCAACGACCTAAAGTTTACGCCATGGTCAATGCCTTGAAAGTGCCACAGAGACGATGCGCCCCTGAAAATCGGCGCCTGGAACGGGTAAACCCCACGAGCGAGCAACCCAAATTTTGGTAGGGGAGTCCTACGGCGGAAATCGAACCTAAAGTAGGAGCGTCAGCAGATAGATGATTACTGAAGATCAGAATGGACCTAATTCTGGTTGGAACAAAACGTGGCTTATAGAAATTTACCAAGGTGGTTGGCGCAAACTCGTTTTGCGTCAATTTTTTTCAGGAAAATCAAACTGTCGCGCAATGACAGTTTTTTAAAAAACAAGTAACAGTTGGCGGCGAACACGCTTGTTGGGCTTAGTTCCAGCGAACTGGTTTTGCCAGGAACATTAAGCAAGCTGGGTATGATCAATATTTGTATTTGTGAGGAGGCAACAAATGACTTATCAGTTAATGGCCACCATGGCGGCCGGCTTCGAAGCAATCGTGGCGAAGGAATTACAAGCGTTGGGGTATCAGACCCAAACCGATAATGGCCGTGTTTATTTCCAAGGTGAGGCCGCGGACATCATCAAAACCAACTTATGGCTGCGCACGGCTGACCGGGTGATGATTATTGTGAAGACATTCAAGGCGCTGGATTTCACCGAATTATTCGATCAAGTCAACGCGATTCCTTGGGAAACTTATTTGACGATGGACGCGCAATTCCCGGTCACTGGCCGCTCGGTAGCTTCGAAACTGCACAGCGTTCCTGACGTTCAAGCCATCACGAAAAAGGCGATCGTGCAACGGTTGCAGGATGCTTACCATCGCCGCTCCCGATTACCAGAAACAGGCGCCCTCACCAAAATCGATATTCGCTTGCGGAAGAATCAAGCCGAGTTGTTGATCGATACGACCGGCGACAGCCTCTTCAAACGTGGGTACCGGATCGACCACGGTGGCGCGCCCTTGAAAGAGAATTTCGCGGCTGGTCTGATTGCCCTCACACCTTGGCGAGCCAATGATCCATTTCTTGATCCAATGACTGGCTCAGGCACGATTGCCATTGAAGCGGCCCTAAAAGCGCGAAATATCGCGCCGGGACTGAAGCGTCATTTTGCTTTTGAGCAATTTGCCGCCATCACACCAGAAATGGTGGCCGCTGCCCGAGCGGCGGCGCAAGCCGAGATAAAAAACGATCTGACCTTGCAGATTTTCGCCAATGATATCGATGAAACCATGATCGCGTTGGCGAAAGTCAATGCCGAGCAAGCTGGCGTTCTCCACGACATCACCTTCAAGCAGGTCGCCGTGAAAGACTTCAAGACCGACCTGCGAAACGGCATCATCATCGCCAATCCACCATATGGGAAACGCTTGAACGACCAGAAAAAAGCCCGGGAGATTTATGCGGACATGGGCCAAGCATTCCGTCCCTTGACGACCTGGAGTAAATACATTCTAACCAGTGATCTGGAATTCCAGAATTTCTACGGACAACGCGCCACGAAACGACGCAAGCTCTATAACGGTTATCTCCGCACTGACCTGTTCCAATATTGGGGCCGCCCAGACTACAAAAACAAGAGTGAGAGCCACCCCGGTTAGCTTCTGAGCATTAGCCTAGTCAGGATTTTGGAGGCGGTCTATGCCTCCAGAAGCCTGACGTAGCTAAGCGCAGGAAGCTGGGGTGGCGAACACGTTTCAATCATGTCCGCGGCTTACGCTGCGCGTGGCGTTGGTGGCGGGCAGATGTGGTGGGGCTTCAGGTCGGGCTGGGGGTGGTGGAACGCTGCGGGCACGACTTGAAGCTTTTCGGAAAACCACCGAAAATCTTCAAGCTCGGCCTTATTGTAGGCGATAAATCGCCAACAATAATATCGCGGCTGACTCACCCCCAGCCCGACCTTCCGCCTAACGAGCAAACAGACCACCAACGCCAGAGTGTAAGCCGATCCGGGTAGCTCCTGATCATTACCCTAGAAACTATAGAAACTATTTTGGAGGCGGGTTAATGCCTCCAAAATAGTTGCATAGTTAAGCGGAAGAAGCTAGGTCAGCGAACACATTTTTAGTGCGGAGCACCAAAGGTTGACTTTGAGCATTAACTGGTTGACTTTGGGGGATCGATCGCCTCCAGAAAACCCAGTGCTTAGTTAAATACAGACGGCAGTTCTGTGCAGCACGTTTCAGCGCCGCGCTCCAGCCGCTTAATGGCTTACTGATACGTTTAGGTGGCGCCACGCCGAGTGACAGGTGATAATCCATCAATGGAAGACCACGCGATTGCCGACCTGGATGTTTGAGAATGAATCTATTTCAAAAAGACGAGCAGGATGGATGACTGCTCGTCTTTTTTCGCTATCTTTTTCAGCATGTTACCATCTTAAAAATCGGCTTTAAATAAAGTGGTCGCGATGTAGCCGGTAGATCACCCAGCCGATGGGAATGATCGAGATCAAGATGGAGAAGAGCCAGCCCCATTCTTTGTCAGCTAGGGGTAGGGTCATATTCATGCCGTAAAAGCCAAAAATAATCGGCGGAATCATCAAGACAACCGAATAGATCGTCAATAGTTTCATCACTTGGTTCAAATTATTATTCAACAGGTTGTTGTAGGTGTTCGATAATTTATCCACGATGTCACTGTTCAATTCCAGCATTTCTTGGGCTTGCCGCGCTTCGACCTCCACATCTTCCAGCTGTGATTGACTGATACTACTCAGCTGTAAATTGGCTGCTCGCCGCGCCGCCAAGCTTAGTTGGCTGATGGCGACTAAATTACCGTTGGCGCCCGTCAAATAGTAAGTCAGATCCGTACTTAAATTGGCCAGTTCAAAAATATGCTTCGAATTATTCCGCTGACGTTGCCGCAAATGGGTTTCAATTTGGGCGCGCACTTGCGTCAACCGCTGAATATGATCAAAGTAGGTTGTCGTAATCTCAAACAATAACGAGAAAATCGAATCCCAAACGCCCTTAGTCTGATCACCCACATTCAGATCCGTGGTCATTGACAAGACGTATTTGGTCTGTTCCGTCACGAACACAAATAACAGATTATCCTTGATGATAAAGCTGACTGGATGGATCACACGGCGATCAGCTTCGGTAGCGGCAACTGGCACGTTGTAAACGATCAACCAGTTTTGTGTGAAAGAATTGAATTCGACGCGCGCCCGTTCCAGCGGGTCTGTCGCGTACCGCAAGAACTCCCCCGTCAAATGATAAGTGTCCATTAATTCCGTGCGATCTTGTGGCGTCATCGCAATCACCGAGATGATTTGATTATCCGCCTTGGTTTTTCGTCCTACCCGTAACATAACTTGCTCCTTCGCGACAATGATAATTACAGCCTAATGCAAAATCGGTCGAGAAACAAGTTTATTCGCCAACTTCCGCCAAAGTTGAGCAGGGGGGCCAGCTAAACCAGGCGTCAGAATAACCAGCGCGCTCAGGCCCCCAGTCAAACAACCCAATCAAAAAAGGCAAGCCCACATTTTCGTGAGCTTGCCTGGTTAGCAAAGACTTGCGCTTATTGCGCCAGCAAATCGATCAGCTGTTCTTGACTGATCCCAGTGAAATACTGACTAACATCGAGTTGCTCCAAAGCTGTGGTCAAATGACCGCGATCATAAATGATTCCGGTTAGATGATCCGCGAGTTCATGGACATCCTGGGGGCCAAAGAAGTCCCCGAAGAAAGTGATCGCTTTGATACGGCCATTTTCCACTAACATCCGCGCGTCGATCGTGCCATAATCAAAGTGTTTCCGTTTTTGAATACTGAATTGAGGATTCTTGCCGTAGACCCAGTTCCAGTTCTGGTAAGTGTCTTGAGCGATCAAATCGATGGCCGCTTGATCCTCAGCGGTCAACCGATATTCCTTATCCGCGACTTCCGCTAAATCGGCCACGCCAAAGATTTCTTTGATCAAGCGGTCACGGAACTGTTCCGTGGTCAGCTCCTGAAATTCGGGGCGTAAATAAGGCTTAATGTTGGTGACCCGCGAACGAATCGACTTAATGCCCTTAGAGGCGATTTTATCGGCGGGGACATTCAACGCCTTGGTCAAGACGTCCAGATCCACGTCAAAGGAGAGGGTGCCGTGACTAAAAGTCTTGCCATTCCGCGTGTACATCGCATTGCCGGAGAACTTCTTCCCGTCAACGAGAATATCATTACGACCACTGACTTCAACGGAACTGGCGCCCATCTTCTGCAAAGCCGTCACGATTGGTTGGACGAAGGACTTGAAATCACCAAACGCCTGGTCTTTGGCGTCAACGACGAAACTGAAACAAAGATTGCCCAAATCCTGGTAGACCGCGCCGCCGCCGGATAAACGCCGGGTCACCGTGATACCGTGCTCTTCCACATAATCCTGATTGATCTCCTCGAAAGTATTCTGATTACGGCCGACAATGATACAAGGCGCTTCAATATAAAATAACAATAAAGGCTCATCAAAAGATTTCTGATTCATCAGGTATTGCTCAGTCGCCAAGTTGTCGCGAATATCGCGCTTGGGCATGACCACATAGTACATAACGACCCCTCCAATGACCGCCGCGCCAGGCACGACAGTTTAAATTCTTGCACTTCCAGTCTAGCAAACTTCGCGGTGAAAAACGACTAAAAAGAATTGCGAACAATCAAAAAAGTGTGAGCCACCCCGTGAGCTTCCGAGCATTAACCTAGCCAGGATTTTGGAGGCTTGGGTGATTTCAACCGTGTCCGCAGCTTGCGCTACGAGAATCGGGGTGAGCTCGCTGTGGGCGTCACTTTGAGCTTTTCGGAAGTGCGCCGAAAATCTCAAAGCTGAGCCTTGGTCTTAGTGGCACAGCCACTAAGACCAATTTCACGGCGAGCTCACCCCGATTCTCTCCGCTCCAGCCGCTCAACATTTTCTCGTTTGCTTTAGCACTTGCAGGCTGCAAGATGGTGGCGGCAATCAGACGCGATTGGTCTTCTGACCAGGCTTGGAGTGGTGAAGCCTGCCTTATCAGCGGTCCATTTAAAAAACCATCGACTCCCCAGGGAAGCGATGGTCTCAATCATGTGGTTTCAGTTGGCGATCAGGCGCATGTAATCCTGGCGGCAAGCCGACTTGGCTCATTGCCTGACCACATCAAGGATTGATCAACTTAATCAAATGAAAACGGTAACGAAAAAATCTAAGAAAAGACGAATAATAGCTTGATCAGGCTGGCCTTAGAATTTCTCCCAGTCTTTGGCCCAAATCATGGACATGGCCTTTTCACCGGTGTGAACACCAATTACCGGGCCAATGATGCTGGTATCAAAGGTAACTTGTGGGAATTTCTGGGAAAATTCTTGGAGCCATTCCTGTTTAGCGGCGGGATCGTTGGCGTCAAAAATCGTACACCTGATCGGGTAGTCCACATCTGCGATCGCCGCTGCAAAATGGTCCATGATCCATTGAACCGCGCGTTTGGTTTGGCGTTCCTTGGCAATCGCGGAAATCTCGCCTTTACCCGCGGCGTGAATATCCATGGAAAGAATCGGTTTGATTTTCAACAGCCCGGCCACAAAACTGGAGGCATTACTTAGGCGGCCAGTGCGGCGTAAGTGGGCCAGATCATCGACCATGAAGTAGACCCCCGTTGTTTCCCGGAGGTCGGCCAGGGCGGTCATGATTTGCTCCGGATCAGCATCCGGGCTTTGCGCCATCTTACCCGCTAATTGGGCGGCAAAGGCCAACCCCGCGCAGGTAATGTGGGAATCAAACGCGTAAACTTTCAGGCGTTGCTCCTGGGCCGCATAAGCCGCTAAATTACTATAGAAAGAACTGATCCCGCTAGAAATCACCGGTGCAATCAGTGCCTCGTAACCCTGATCGGCCAATTGCCCGACTAATTCTTGGACAGCCCCGATGGAAGGTTGTGACGTGGTGGGTAAGACCGGATCGGTGCGCATCCGATCATAGAAGGGTTCCTGGCCAATATCGATCATGTCTCGTAACGTTTCATCGCCCCAGAGAATCGGGATCGGTAACACATGGATTTGATAGCGCGCGGCTTGCTCTGGTGTCAAGTAGGCGGTGCTATCAGTCATAACTGCAACTTTCATCTTGAAACTCCTTTTTAAGATAATGCCTAAATTTTATCATAGTTTCCCGCAAGATTCACGAGTTGCGAGTAAAGTGGTCATTTTACTAACGACTCGCTGTTGGTGGAACCGCTTAAGTGGCTGGAGTCACGGGAGTTGCCCGCCGTAACCTTTTTTTGGCCGCTAAATCGAAAAAAAGTTGCTCCATCGAGTATAATCGTTAGACTTACTTAAAGGAAGTTGATATATTAGATTCAAGGAATAAAATTCAAATTGAGTTGGGAGTTTTTATGATGAATCAAGACTATTTAGCATTATTGAAACAACGGCGGTCGATTTATGCGCTAGGTAAAGATATCGCCCTGACTGATCAGCAAGTGGTTGACCTGGTGGAAGCGGTGGTCGCGGAGTCACCAACCGCCTTTAACAGCCAAACGACACGGGCCGTTTTCCTGTTCGGGGAAAAGCATGATCAACTCTGGGAGCTGATTGCTAAACGTTTGGAAAAAGAAGTTCCTGATCCAGAAGCGTTCAAACGCACGGCCGCCAAGTTGGCGACCTTTAAGGCTGGTCACGGCACGATTCTGTATTACACGGATATGGCGGTCGTTCATGATCTGGAACAGAATTTCCCCCTATATCGCGATAATTTCCAAGATTGGTCGGAGCAAGGTCAAGGCATTATGACCGTCGGCGTTTGGACAAGCTTGGCGAATAACGGAATCGGCGCCAGCCTGCAACATTACAACCCGCTGATCGACGCGGAAGTCGCGGCGGCTTTTGATATTCCCAGCACTTGGCGGTTACGGGCGCAAATGCCTTATGGCTCCATTGAAGCTCCCGCTGGTGACAAGGATTATTTACCGGCTGATCAACGCTTCCGGGTACTCAAGTAGATCAGTCAGCGCGGGCTGATCAATTGTTGGTTAATGGTAAGCAAAAAAGTCTTAACTGGACCCACATCCGGTTAAGGCTTTTTTTGAAACGTGTTTGTTGTCCCAGCTCCTTGTGCTTAACAACGTCAGGCTTGACCGCCATAAATGGCCTGTCGGGCCAGGCGGTGGGCGGTGGTATTTTGGCGGTCGGTGATTTGCTTGACGATGAAGAGCTGGCACTGGTCACTGACCGCCAGAATTTGTTTCAGCTCGGCGTCATAGTGCTTGGCGTAGCGCTTGGTCAAGGCCTGCGCTACCAATTGACTATCAGTTTGTAAAATGACGGCGCTGGTCGCCAAAGGCCAGTGTTGCGCTAAATAAGTTAGACCAGCCAAGACCGCCGCGAATTCAGCGTGATGATTATCAATGTAGGGAACCTGTTGTTGCCAGCGCACCGTCCGTTCTGGTCGCTCATGATCTTGGATAAAGAAGCCTAGTCCCGTAAGTTGCCGCGCGCGATCCACGGCAGCATCCGTTGTTAGCCAAAGCATCGCCACACTCCTGACTCGCGAAATGATTCGAGTTACCGTCACCAACGAACAGCGACGGCGACCTGATCACCTGGCGTGATTGATAGTCCCATTGTACAACAGTCTGTGATAAGATAGACGATGAGGTGCGCTCTTTATGAAAATAACGAAGAAAATCTACTGTCAAACACTGACGTTGAATCGCTTGAATCTCTGGCTTTGGACCACCGCGATCCTCCTGCTAGGCGTGATCTTTCAATTGGAAATGACCGGCGCTGTTAGTTGGATCGCCGTCGGGCTCGGCCTGATTTTTCTAGGGCTGGCCACATATTTGGGCTTAAGTTCCTATTTACAGCTCGACCAAACCACCGGTCAGTTACAACTCCATTTTCCCTTCCGCCGCCAAGCCTTTACGTTACCCTTAGCCGAAGTCCAGCGGTATGATTTCAGTAAACGCACAATCACGGTGGCCACCACCAAAGCGAAAGAATATCGACTCTGGCTCAGCGCGAAACACGTCCGTGAATTCCAAAAAATGATCAACCAAAAGGGGCAAATTGAACCATGAAAACAGATATTGCCATTGCACAAGCAAATCAAGCCGCGCCGATCGAGACGATTGCGGCCAAATTAGGCCTTACCGCGGCCGAGATCGAACCCTATGGTCATGATAAGGCCAAATTACCAGGCGTAACTTTGGCCAAGTTGCGGCAACGACCGCTAGGCAAGTTGGTTTTGGTCACGTCAATCAATCCTACCCCTGCAGGAGAAGGCAAATCAACGGTTACCGTCGGCTTGGCGGACGCCCTGAATCAACGCCAGCATTCGGCGGTGATTGCCTTACGGGAGCCTTCTTTGGGCCCGGTAATGGGCATGAAGGGCGGGGCTACCGGTGGCGGTTACGCGCAGGTGGTGCCCATGGCCGACATCAATCTGCACTTTACCGGCGATATGCACGCACTGACCGCCGCCAACAACACTTTGGCCGCGTTGATCGACAATCATTTACATCAAGGTAATCAATTGAACTTGGATCCTAAACGGATTCGCTGGCCCCGAGCGTTAGACATCAATGATCGCGCCTTGCGGGAAACGATCATTGGTTTAGGGAAACCAGCAAACGGTCAGATGCGCAGCGCCAGTTTCCAAATCACGGTGGCCAGTGAGATGATGGCGATTCTCTGCTTGGCCCATGATTTGACTGATCTCAAAAAACGCTTGAATCAGATTTTGATTGGCTATACCTACCAGCGCCAACCGGTTTTTGTCGCGGATCTAGGTGTGGCGGGCGCTTTGACTGTGCTGTTGAAGGACGCGCTTTGGCCTAACTTGGTGCAAACTTTGGAGCAGACCCCAGCCATCATCCATGGCGGTCCCTTCGCGAACATTGCCCATGGCTGTAATAGTATTTTGGCCACGGAGGCCGCGCTCCACGCTGGGGAATACGCGATTACGGAAGCCGGCTTCGGCGCTGATCTCGGCGCGGAAAAGTTCTTGGATATTGTTACGCCGCAGCTGCCCAAAGCCCCTGATGTGATCGTGGTCGTGGCGACCATTCGCGCCTTGAAATATAATGGCGGTCAGCCATTGGCGGACCTGGATCACGAGAACCTAGCGGCGTTACGTCAAGGTTACCAAAACCTGCAACGGCATTTACACAATATGCAACGCTACCAAATTCCCGTCGTTGCCAGTATCAACCAATTTGCGGCTGACACTAGCGCCGAATTGACGCTTTTACAAGAGTTGATCGCGGCGGATCACGTGGACAGCGCCCTCACTTCGGTATTCGCTGACGGGGGCAAGGGCGGCTTGGCCTTGGCGGATCTAGTCGTCACCGCGGCACAACGGCCAGCCACTTACCAACGCCTCTACCAGGATAGCGCCGATGTAGTCACGAAATTAACCACGATCGCTCAGAAAATCTACGGCGCGGCCGCCGTTGAATTGACCCCAACTGCCCAGCGCCAACTCCGCCAATTACACAAATTTGGCTGGGAGAACTTACCGGTTTGTATCGCCAAGACCCAATATTCTTTCTCGGATGATCCGAAAGCTTTAGGCGCGCCCAGTGGCTTCACCTTAACGATTCGCGAACTGATTCCTAAATTGGGCGCAGGCTTTATCGTCGCCATGGCAGGAAATATCTTGACGATGCCAGGGTTACCGGCGCACCCGGCGGCGGAAAAAATCGATATTGACGCTGATGGGCAAATCACCGGTTTGTCCTAGCAGAACCATTCTATACTGTTACGCGCTGCGTAAAACCGAAGGAGAAAAAATAGATGCAGATTTTTATCATGGTGCTGGGAGCGCTGGTTCTTGGCGGCGATCAATTACTCAAATACTGGATCACGCAAAATTTAGCCATGGGGCAGGCGCGGACAATGTTGCCGGGCCTGTTATCCTTGACCCGGATCAACAATAGTGGCGCCGCTTGGAGTAGCTTTGAAGGGCAAACCTGGTTCTTCTATATTGTGACCATCGTGGCCTTGGCGGTGATTCTACCTCTGTTGGTCCGCGCGTTTCGGCGTCGCGACAGTCTGGTCTTCTTTAGCGGGTTGGTTTTGATTTTGGCGGGCACGTTAGGCAATTTCATTGATCGGGCACGGCAAGGTTTCGTGGTCGATATGTTCCAACTGGACTTCATCAACTTTCCTATTTTCAATGTAGCTGATATGGCCTTGACGGTCGGGGTGATCTTGATCTTCATTTATGTGCTCTTTCTCGACCGTGATGAGGACACAACCGCGAAAGGATCACAGCGCTAATGGACAAACAAATTTTCACCATTCAAGCCGAACGAGGCCGCTTAGACAAAGTGCTCAGCCAAATGTCCCCAGAATTAAGTCGCAGTCAGGTGCAAAGCGCGATCAAATCCGGGCATCTATTGGTCAATGGGCAACCCACGCGAGCTAAATATAGTGTGCAAACCGGTGATCAAATCGAATTGAGCCGACCAGAGCCGACACCGATTGCCGCCGAACCTCAGGAAATGCCCTTGGATATCATTTATGAGGATGAGCAAGTCTTGGTGGTCAATAAGCCCCAAGGACTGGTCGTTCACCCAAGTCCAGGCCATCCGGACGGCACCTTGGTCAACGGACTGCTGGCGCACGGGCAGCTGTCCAGCATCAATGGTCAGATTCGCCCAGGAATTGTCCACCGCATCGACAAGGATACCTCAGGGTTATTAATGGTGGCAAAAACCGATCAAGCCCATCGTAGTTTGGCAGCCCAACTGAAGGCCAAAACAAATCTCCGGCAATATTTGGCTTTGGTTCACGGGGTGATTAGCGCCGACACTGGCACCATCGATACGCCGATTGCCCGCGATCCTAAGAATCGCCAACGTCAAGCTGTGGTTGCGGGTGGCCGGCCTGCAGTCACGCACTTTGAAGTGTTGGAGCGCTTTGATCAATACACGCTGGTCGCTTGTCGCCTGGAAACTGGCCGGACCCATCAGATCCGCGTCCATTTTCGCTACATTGGTCATCCTGTAGCCGGCGATCCCTTGTACGGCCCGAAAAAGACCTTACCTGGTCACGGGCAATTTCTCCATGCCGGGACGCTAGGTTTCACTCACCCAACAACTGGGGAACGCTTGACATTCTCGGTTCCGGTCCCAACGATTTTCCAACAGACCCTGGAGCGACTGCGAGCCCAACAAGCCCATCAGGCCCACCCAGCAACAGGATCCAAGCAGGACTGAATTAGCGAGCTGGGTAGGCTGCGCTGCCAGCAATCGAACGCGGCGCGGTGGCCAGTTTCCGCTCAATGCCTGGCTTACGTGGTGCTGGTCAGGGTGTCCAGCGTGCTTGACTTTGATTATCCTGATCCCTAGACTGAAATTATCGACTTGAGCAAGGACCGGCAAAACGGGTCGCTCATCCTTTTCAGCGCGGGATAGCAGTGATGTTTGACTCGCGACCACAAGGGGACGTGAGTTTTTTAGCAGAGTGAGAGCCACCCCGGGAGCTTCTGAGCATAGCCTAGCCAGGATTTTGGAGGTCGGACTTAGCCTCCGAGCCGGGCGTAGTTAAGCGCAAGAAGCTGGGGTGGCGAACACGTTTCAAAGCAGAGTGTGAGCCATCCCGGGAGCTTCTGAGCATTAACCTAGTCAGGATTTTGGAGGCCGGACTTAGCCTCCGAAAGCCGGGCGTAGTTAAGCGCAAGAAGCTGGGGCGGCGAACACGTTTCAAAGCAGAGTGAGAGCCACCCCGGGGAGCTTCTGAGCATTAGCCTAGCCAGGATTTCGGAAGCGGGTTTCGCTTCCGGAAACCTGGCTAGGCTAAGCGGAAATCGCTGGGGTGGCGAACACATTTCAATAGGAGGAGACCCATGACAAAAGTAGTCTTGGACAAAACGGCGATGCAACGCGCGTTAACGCGGATCACCTATGAAATTATCGAACAGAATCGCGGGCTCAACGACTTGGTGATTGTCGGCGTCAAGACCCGCGGCATTGTGTTGGCCCAGCGAATCGGCGAGCGGATCGCCCAATTGGAAAATACAAAGATTCCTGTTGTTGCCCTGGACGCGACTGAATATCGGGATGATCGGACCGTCAGCCAGCCCACACCACCACAATTAGCGACGCCGATCACCGGTAAAAATGTGGTGTTGGTGGATGATGTGCTCTATACCGGTCGCACGATTCGGGCGGCGTTGGATGCCTTGATGGCAGCGGGGCGGCCCCAAAAGATCGCCTTGGCGGTCTTGATCGACCGTGGTCATCGGGAATTGCCGATTCGCCCTGACTTTGTCGGCAAGAATATTCCCACCGCCCGGACAGAAAAAATAAAAGTCCAAGTGGCGGAGATCGACCAAGTTGATCAGGTCATCCTGGCCTGAGTCAATGTTGCTGGCGTCAATGTTATTTTGATCAATGTTGTTTAGTTCAATGTTGTTTAGTTCAATGTTGTTTAGTTCAATGTTGTTTAGTTCAATGTTGCTTAGAACAATGTTGCTGGCAAGCGTGGCTAGGTTCGGCGCTGCTTGATTCCTAGCCGACGATCAGTCCTCATCCCTTAACAAGACCGGAAATGAAGGCCAAAATAATGAAACGATTTTTGATACTTGAAGATGGTACTGTTTTCCCAGGCGAGTCTTTCGGCGCGTCGATCAACACCACGGGAGAATTGGTGCTCTATACTGGCGCGACGGGTTACCAAGAAGCCATCACCAACAAGAGCTATACCGGCCAGATCATTGGGTTTACTTACCCCCAGCAAGGGGCGGTCGGTATCAATCGCGATGATTATGAATCGATCGAGCCCACCATCAAGGGGGTGGTGATCGGTGAATCTTACGAGCTGACCAGCCATTGGCGCGCGCAAATGACCTTGGATCAGTTTCTGCGCTCCAAGCGGATCCCTGGTCTAAAAAACGTGGATACCCGCCGACTCTATCGACATTTGGCGACTCACGGCAATATGAAGGCGAGCTTGATGGATACCCATGATGACCACGCCCATGATCAGATCAAGGCGTTGGTCGTGGCCAACAATCAAGTCAGTCAGGTCTCGACCAAGCAGGCTTATCCCAGTCCTAATATTGGGCGCAATGTGGTGGTTTTGGATCTCGGTCTGAAGAATACTGTTTTGCGGGAATTATCGAAACGTCAATGTAACGTGACAGTGCTGCCTTTTGACACGCCCAGCGAAACGATCACGACGATCTCGCCCGATGGTATTTTGATCAGTGATGGCCCTGGCAATCCCCAAGCCCTCACGAAAACCATCGCCACTTTGCAGGAGATCCAAGGTCATTATCCCATCTTCGCCATTGGCTTAGGCTTCTCGGTGGTGGCGTTGGCCAATGGACTGGCCGTTGAGGCGCGTCATTTCGCGCGCCATCAGATCAATTTAGTCGTCAAGGAGAAGATCACCCAGAATATTTGTCTGACTGCCCAAAATGGTAACTATGGTCTAACCGCGATCCCTGCGGACTCCAATCTGTTAACGACCCACTTGGCGGTCAATCATCAGGAAGTGCTGGGCTTTCGCCATCGATTCTTGCCGGTTTTCGCGGTCAATTTCGATCCTGAAGCCGCGGCTGGTCCCACCGACGCGCAACATTTGTTCGATGACTTCTTGGATCTAATGAACGCGGATATTGAGCGAAAGCAGAGGGTATTTTGATGGGTAAACGCACAGACATCGATAAAATCTTGGTGATTGGCTCCGGGCCCTATGTGGTCGGGCAATCCAGCGAATTCGATTATTTAGGTACCGAGGCCGTCAATACCTTGGCTGCCGCCGGTTATCAAGTGGTTTTGATCAACTCAAACCCGGCAACCAACATGACCGACCGGCATCCCAATGTTAGCATCTATCTAGAACCGATCACCGAGAAGTTTCTAACCGAGATCATTCGCAAAGAGCTGCCTGACGCGATTCTAGCGACTGTTGGCGGCCAAACGACCGTTAATCTAGTGATGGCGTTGCGGCGGTCGGGCTTGCTGGATCAATTGGGCGTGCAGATTCTAGGCACTGATCTTAGTCGCGAAACACCGGCGACCAACGTTGATCAATTTCAACAAGCGATGCAGGCGTTGGATCTGCCGATTTTAAGCAGCTTGATCGTCACGAACAGCGCCGAATTGACTCACGCCAGCAGTCAGTTAGGCTGGCCGATCATGGTGCGGCCGGTTAATTCCATTGGCGGAACAGGCGGGGGCATCGCTGAAAGTCAACACCAGCTCCAGCAGATTTTCAAACGGGCCGTGGCGTTATCGCCGCGGCATCAAGTCGCGCTGTGCCAAAGTGTGGTCGGTGCCAAAGAAATCGAATTCGAAATTTTACGCGATCGGGCCGATCAGGTGACCGCGGTTTTCAACTGCGAGCAATTAAATCCGGTGGGAATCCATTCTGGCGATTCAATCACGCTGGCACCGATCCAGACCCTGACCGATCGCCAAGTGCAACAACTGCGGCAAACCGCGATCACGATCGGGCGACATCTAAATATTGTCGGCTCCTGCAATATCCAATTCGCCGTCGCCGCAGACAGCGATGCTTTTTGGATCATGAAGGCAACGCCGCGGCTAGGGCGAACCAGCGCCTTCGCGGCCAAAGCGCTGGGCTATCCCCTGGCGAAAATCGCCACCTTATTAACCTTGGGACTGCGGCTGGATCAAATCGAGCACCCTTATGAACAGGGGAGCACCGCCTTGGTTGAACCGGCTTTTGATTATATCGCGTGCAAGTTCCCCGGCTGGCCGTTTGACCGGATCACTGGCGCTGATCGAACCTTAGGCGCGGAAATGAAGGCCACTGGCGAAGTCTTGGTGTTTGAACGGAATGTGGAGGCGGCCCTGTTGAAAGGGGTGCGCTCCTTTAATTTGCACATTGATCATCTATGGAAGCCGAACGTGGCGGCCTTGCCTGATGATGAACTGACCGCGCAGCTGATCCACCCCACGGATGAAGAAATTTTCTGCTTGGCGGAAGCGCTGCGGCGCGGATACAGCGTCAGCGATCTGAGCCACATCTCCAAGGTCGACGCGTTTTTCGTGGCGAAAATCCAGAATATTATTCAATTGGAGCAAGAACTCCGCAACCATAAGGGCGACCAAGCAACCTTGGCCAAGGCGAAAATCTACGGATTCTCTGATTTGAAGATTAGTCAATTATGGGAGATCCCCGTTGCCCAATTGCGCGATTTTCGTAAAGAAGCGGAGATCGAGCCAGGTTTTCAAGAAATCAATAGTTTAGCTACCAGTCCGCTGGTTCATTCGCAACAATACTTCATTACTTACGCCACAGGCAATGAGGTCAGTCCCACCGATCAACGGGAGAAGATTCTCTTGATCGGTTCCGGCCCCACCAAGATCGAACAGGGCAGCGAAGTTGACTATGAAACGGTTCGGGGTCTGTTGGCGTTGCGGCAATTAGGCTATCAAACTGTCTTGTTGAATAATAATCCCGACGCGTATTCCACCAGTGTTGGGGTTGCCGATCGCCTTTATTATGCGCCGATCAACGCGGAATCGGCGCTGAACGTGGCGACCGCGGAACAACCCGACTATATCATCACCCAGCTTGGCGGCAAATCCGCCAGTAAGTTGACCGCCGCATTGGAAGCCCGCGGTCTCAAAATTCTTGGCGCCGACGCGGCGGCTTTAAATCAAGTCCATCAACCAGAACAATTCCGTGAATTATTGCAACGCCTGCAGTTGCAGGGTCCGCAAATCGTGCAATTATTGCAACCAGAGGCTATTCCCGAGCTGTTACAGCGGCATCACTTGCGCTATCCTTTGCTGATCCATCCCAACCCTGACCATTTCTTCTCACCAACGGAAGTCATTCGCAACGCCCCCGATCTCCAACGTTATTTGGGCCATTTCCAACACGATTTGGCGAATTTCCCCTTCACCTTGCGGGAGTTTCTGAGTGGCGACAAATATGAGGTTGACGGGATCTTCGATGGAGAGCACGTGCTGATCACGGGCATTTTAGCGCATCTGGAACATTCCAGTCTGCATTCTGGCGAGGCGATGACCGTGACCCCCGCCCAAAATCTCAGCGTGGCCATGGCGGAACAAATCAAGAATGTTTTCAAAACCGTCGGGCAAGCCTTATCCGCGCGAGGTTTTATGAATATTCGCTTCTTGGTCAATGCGGGCCAGCTCTATGTGTTGGCCATCGACTTGAAGGGTAGCCGCAACTTGGCCTTTATTAATAAAACCACCACGGAGCCAGTGGTGACGCTGGGCGTGCGCGTTTTGCTGGGGGCCAGCCTGGCCGAATTAGGCTATCCTGGCGATGGCAGCCTTAAAATCGCCAATTATCACATTAAGATCCCAGTTTATTCCTTTACGAAGCTCAATAAGCGGGAGAAATTATCCCAGGTCCAAATGAAAACGACCGGTGAGGCCATTGGCAGTGACATCACCTTTGAAAAAGCACTCTACAAAGCCTTGGAAGCAGCGCGGCAACCTTTGCCGGCTTTTGGCCGGATCCTCTTCTCGATTGCTTCCCATGATTTGGCGCAAGGTCTGGCGATCGCGCAACGGTTCAAGCAATTGGGCTACCAGATCGTCGCCACCGCCAAAACCGCGACGGCTTTTCAAACGGCGGGTTTACCCACCGATTTCGTCCATAATATCGGGAAGAAGCAGCCGGACATCGCCGCGGAAATCAGTGGCGGGCGAATTCAAATGGTGATCAATACCACCGAATGGCGCGGACCGGTGAGCATTTCCGGCGCGTTATTGCGGGAAGTCGCGGTGATGCATAGCGTGCCGCTGATCACCACCATGGATGAGGCGGAAGCGATTTTGACTGTCCTCGAATCGCGGGCTTTCGCGATTCAACCTTTGATTTAACCGGCAAAGGCTTGAGCAAGCCCCGGAAAATTCAGCCAACCAAAAAGCAGCCGTTAGTCGGAAGACTAACGGCTGCTTTTTTCCTAGCATGACGAAACTGAGCCACAACTGCCATCGCGACAGGGTGGCTCGCTTGAATTCAGGGGGCTACTTGTTAGCAGCTTGAGTCGGTTTCTTGCGTAACTGGTCAACCAGCGCCAGTTCCGGCGTGACGTAGAGGGTATGTTGCCCAGTGTAAATGACGAAACCGGGTTTAGCGCCATTAGGCTTGTGGATTGCCTTGACCGCCACATAATCAACCGGCACTTGACTGGATTGCCGTGCCTTGGAGAAGTAGGCCGCCAGCATTGCCGCTTCCTTGATGGTTGCCGCGCTAGGATCAGCAGCGGAGATGATCACATGAGAGCCAGGAATGTTCTTGGTATGCAGCCATAAATCGGTCTTTCGCGCGGTTTTCAATGTCAATTGGTCATTTTGAAGGTTATTCTTGCCGACGAGAATTTCCGTGCCATCGCTGGCATAGAAACGTTCGGCCGGATTGACCTTGATTCGTTGTTTCTTCCGCTTCTGATTCGGGCGCAAAACGCCTTGTTGCTCTAATTCAAACTGAATATCCACTAAATCTTTCGGATCACCAACGCCAACCTGGGCCTCAACTCCGAGCAAATAGTCCAACTCGCCTTGCGTCTCTTGTAGCTGTTCAGCTACCACCACCAGGGCGGTCTTCGCTTTCTGATAACGGGTGAAGTATTTCTGCGCGTTCTTCGACGGCGACAGATCCGGCGCCAAGTTGATCACCAGCGGCGTCTCGTTGTCGTAATAATTGGGGAGGGTGACAGATTTGGCGTGGGCGGGCACTTGACTCAAATAAGTCGTCAGGATCTCGCCTTTGATCCGATCAATATCCGCGTTCTCCGCATGATCCAAAGTTGCCTGTAATTTCTTGACCTTTTTCTGATTCCGTTTGATTACCGTGGTCAGGCGCTGCAACATGTTGCTGGCCAATTGATGTTTGCGGTCCGTTTCCGCCTTTTGTCCATAGAACTGATCCAACATGGTACTCAGATCCATGAAGTCGGTTTGCTGAGCAGTCATGGTTTGGTAGGGGATGGCGCTGAATTGCAACTGCCCCTGAAAATCACCGATCGTCGCCTGGCGCTGAGCGAAACTTTGCCAAAAATTAGTCGCGGTTTCCCGCAAACTGGCCAGATCCAGACAACGGCTAGTCCGTTGCGCGATTTCGGCCGCGGTATCCTTACCCAGCCCTTGGAACATGCGTTGCCAGACCTGGTTAGGTTTGGTTTTTAGATCGTGCAACGCCAACAATAATTGTTCCCAGTCTTGCTCTGTCATTGTCTGTTCCGCGAAGGGATCAAAGCCCGTCTGCAATTCTGGTTGCACATACTGCGCTCCAGGCATCAAAAGTCGGAAGCGATTTTGGTCCGGTGAAACATGCTTGATCAAGTCGATGATCCGGTTCGTTTCACTTTCCACCAGGAAAATATTACTGTGGCGGCCCATGATCTCCACAATCAGCAACAGATCCTCCTGATCGCCTAACTCATTACGGGAGCGCAAACGTAGCTGCAAAATGCGATCATTGGCAACTTGCTCGACACCAACAACCGTGGCATTTTCAAGATATTTCCGTAGCGTCATCACGAAATTCGGCGGGGTTTTCGGATTGGCATAAGGGATGCGTGTAATCTGCGCCCGGGCCAAAGTTGGATTGATCGACAGTAACAGAGGGAAATTCTGCCGCTGATTGCGGATCACCACGATAATATCTTGGGGATAGGGTTGCTGCAGCTTAACAACGCGACCACCGATCAGCTTGGTTGCTAGCTCCGCCGTCATCGCATGCAAAAACACACCATCAAATGACATAAAATCATTCCTTTCATTGATAAAAAAGCATTCGCATTATTAGTTGTACTATGCATCGGTTTTGTTGTATAATACAATCATCTTAAAAAATAGAGGAGATTTGATTCTTATGGAGGCTCTCACCGCAGTTCTCGTCGACCTGGCCCAACAGATTCGTCTAGTTGAACAGCAATTAAGTGAGCAACTGGATTTGCCAATTTCGCAAATGCGCTTATTACTCACCCTATCCGAGCAGACCGTCAGTTTGGCCCAATTGAAGACCACGTTAGTTTTGGATAATTCCACCTTAAGCCGTCAATTGGCCGGGTTGACCAGCAAAGGATTAGTGGCCGTCGTCACGCAAGCCGATAAGCGTCAACGATTTTACCAGCTAAGCCCCACCGGACTACAAGTCCAAACTAAAATCGAGCAGCAATTACGCGACCTGCAAGAATTCCTGATGGGTAACTGGGATCAAGAGGAGAAACGGCTATTGACCACGCTACTGAATCGATTGTTGCGCAGTACCGCCAAACTTCATTTGCAGGAATCCCACGAAAGCAGTTCCACTCAAAGGGATTAACCGCGTATCAGGGGCGCGACTGGTATAGTGCGCCAACCAGTTTAACAGCCTGCCGGGTTGAGCCCAGTCCAGTAAGTTTAACAGAAACATCGGTCAACCTAATCAAGCCGGACAACACTGCCGCAAGGGCCAGAGCAAGCAAACCGCCAGCCTCGTGGGCAGACTGTTCTATTTTACCATAGATTCAAGCGAGTTTTACCATGATAGCCTGGTAAACGTCGGCGACTGCAAGCAGCGCTTATGGAGCCGGTCGCGCCGCTGCCATTGGGCGGACGTCATTCTTATTTCTGGGGGTTAATTTATTGAAAATCGCAATCGTGACTGATAGTTCTGCTTATTTATCCGCCGCGGAGTGTCGTCAATACGGCATTACCGTGGTTCCGATCCCGTTGATCATGGATGATCGGGTTTATCGAGAGGGCGTTGATCTGGCGCCCGCCGTTTTCTATGAGAAATTGCGGCAGACCAAGACCTTACCAAGTACATCGCAACCAGCCGTGGGCGATCTCCTGCGCACTTATGAGAACTTGGCTAACGCTGGTTATGATACGGTGATTTCCATCCATTTGGCCAGCACGATTTCCGGCTTCTATCAGACTTTGGCGACACTGGCGCCTCAGGTCAAGCACTTGCAGGTTTTGCCTTATGACTCGGGGATCACGGTGCGGCTTTTGGGTTATTTGGCCATCGAAGCGGCGCGGCTGGCCCAACGCGGTGCCACGCCGGAGCTGATTTTCACGCGGTTGGATCAATTGCGGCAACAAATCAATGAAGTTTTCATCGTCAATGACTTGCAGAACCTGGTGCGCGGCGGACGCTTATCGAACATGTCCGCGGTTTTAGGCAATATGTTGAAGATCAAGCCCTTATTAACGTTTTCCGAGGAGACGAATAAAATCGTGCTCTTCGACAAAGTCCGAGCGTTAAAACGCGCGTATCAACGAGCAGAGGCGATTTTCGCCCGCGATTTAGCGAAAAGTTCGGTACCGCTGCGGCTGTTGATCATTCACGCCAACGATCCCCAGGCCGCCCAAAATTGGCAAACCAGTTTACAGGCCAAATTTCCCGAAGTCGTCACGGAAATCACTTATTTTGGACCGGTGATCGGCACGCATTTAGGTGAGAAAGCGATTGCGCTTGGCTGGATGCCCGACATCTTCGCCCCCGAGGTTCGGCCGTGAGTTAACATCCACCAAAGACCTGCCGGGTGCCCGACCTCAACCCGCGCAGCGCCGCTCAGCAACATCAATAGCAAACATGGTTCACCATAACTTCACGAAAATATCCCGAGAGCGCCACTTTCTCGGGGTATTTTCTTAATATTCAACGATCATAATTTGGTCATTGGTTCAATCAAGCTCCTGACTGGGTCAACAGGTCCATTCAGCATTTTCAGCTGACTGTTTTTAGACACTTTGGCCAATGTGTCAAAAAATGCGACACTTTTCCCGTTTTGTCTAATGGTTTTTTGCCGCCTAGGTCCTATAATGGAGCTGTAAAAGTAAACAAGGAGTGATAGTTATGACCCGTAAAGCTTATATGATCGGTACTGGTATTGGTAACTTAGCAGCAGGTCTTTATTTGATTCGTGATGGTCACTGGCAAGGAAAACAAATCACCATGTATGGTTTGGAGACTCACGGTGCCAACGATGGCGCTAAAGTCAGTGATTACGAGCATGAATATAGTAATCAAGCATTAAGTAACAACAAGGGTTATTTGGCGAAAGGTGGCCGGATGCTCAACGAAGAAACTTACGAGAACCTTTGGGATCTGCTAGGTTCCGTGCCTTCCGAAGACCATCCTGGCTGGAGTGTCACTGACGACATCCTGAACTTTGACCATGATCATCCTACCCATGATATTGGTCGGTTGATGGATAAAACTGAAGGATTGCGGATCAACGGCGGCAAGAACGATTATCGCCACATGCAATTCAATAACCGCGACCGCGAACTTTTGACCAAATTGATGATGTTGCCTGAATCTAAGGAACCAGAATTGAACAACATCAGTATTGAGGAATGGTTCGCTAAGAGCCCACATATGTTCACGACAAACTTCTGGTACATGTGGGAAACCACCTTCGCGTTCAAGCGGCAAAGCGCGGCCATGGAACTGCGGCGTTACATGAACCGGATGATTCTTGAATTCAGCCGGATCAACACGTTGGAAGGGGTCACCCGTTCTCCATACAACCAATATGAAAGTATTATTTTGCCCATGCGCCACTTCCTGGAAAAGCAAGGCGTAACATTCGTTAACAATTGCAAGATTACCGAATTATTGTTCGCTGACACGCCACTCCGCGATGATATCATCGTTGAAGGCTTACGCTACGAACGGGTTGATCAACCTAAGGACGCCAAAGACGCTCGCGGGATCATCAAAGTTGATCCTGACGATTTCGTCTTTGACACGAACGGTTCAATCACGGACAGTAGCTCGATCGGTGACATGGATACCCCAGCGAAAGAGAATATGGAATACGCCGCTTCCGCGCAACTATGGAAACAAGCCGCTAACCATTTCTATCAATTAGGTCAACCCGATAAATTCTTCGGTGATCGGGAACAATCTGAATGGACCAGTTTCACAGTAACGACCAACAATCATTACCTGTTGAATGAAATCTGCCGGATCACCCAGCAACAACCCGGGAACGCGCTGAATACGTTCATTGACAGCAATGAATTATTGTCGATCGTCGTCCACCATCAACCGCACTTCCATGCCCAAAAAGAAAACGAAACCGTCTTCTGGGGTTACAGTTTGTATCCACGCCAAGTCGGCGATTATGTGGACAAACCATTCATGGAAATGACCGGACGGGAAATGCTGGAAGAATTCATTGGTCAACTTGCCGCGATCGATCCAAGCCGCGACAACATCCGCAACCATATGGATGAGATCATGGCCAGCATCGTCAACGTGATCCCGGCGCACATGCCATATGCCAGCGCCTTGTTCAACCAACGGGCTGTTGGCGACCGGCCTGCAGTCGTGCCGAAGGGATCCAAGAACTTGGCTTTCATCAGTCAATTTGTGGAAATGCCATTTGACATGGTCTTCACCGAACAATATTCCTTCCGGGCTGCTCAAGTGGCGGTTTATCACTTCTTAGGCATTCCTGACAGTCAATTAACGAAACTCCATCACTATGAAAAGAACGCCAAGGTAATGGCCCGCGCGACTCGGACAATGTTCCGATAAAACTCACGCGGCTTCATGCGCATATCCAACGCAACTTGCCTAACATCCTTCCTGCGCTAGTCTAATTGCGGTGTTATGCGCAGCTCTGGCACTTCACTTGATCCAGATCATCTAACCTGTTGCGGTTGATGATCTGGATCTTTTTTGTTGCTTGATTGCAGGTGTGGTGGGTTTGCGCGTGAGCGCAACCGGCTGGGACTGCTGGTGCGGACTGGAACGTGGTGGGCATCGTTTGAAGCCAATCCGTAAAGTGCACGGCTTGTCTTCAAATCGAGCCTTGTCCTAAGCGGCAAAGCCGCCAAGGACAATTTCACCACTGAGCCGCGCAGTCCCAGCCGGTTGCTGAACAGAATTGAGCTTATCTGCCATCGAAATTGAGTATTTGACGAAGTGCTTTTGCAAGCTAGAGATCAAACAATTGCACATTTTTAGATTGGTACGGCAAAACCAACGAATTCTAGCGTTCTGTGCTTGATTGCAGGTTTTGTAGGTGTTGGGGTGACGCAACCGCCTCAGGACGTTTGTCGTGGCCGGCAACGTGATCACTGACCCGGCTTCTTCCGCTTAGCTACGCAAAGATTCCGAAGGCAAAGCCCTGCCTCAAAAATCTTTACCAGGCTAATGCTCAGAAGCTGACCAGGTCGGCTCTCACTCTGAATAGAGCCACACGTCCTGAGGCGGTTGCTGGGCAGAATTGAGCCTATCTGCCATTGAAGCAAAGGATTTGACGAAGTGCTTTTGCAAGATTGAGGTCAGACAATTGCCCATTTTTGGTGGTACAGCAATGCCAACAGATTCGGATTAGGTGGTCGTGACATTTGGCGTAGGATGAACATCTCTACTTGTTTACTTAACAATCATTGGGTGGAAATCGGCCGATGCAGTTGATTCATCAAAAACTTGCCCCGGTTCATCCAGCGGACTGCGCTGGTGTCACCAATTTAAAGATCATAACCACTAACCACGGTCGTCAGTTGCGTGGCTCCTCATCAATTGACGATAGCATACCAATTGGCGTGAGTGCTCAAACAGCTGTTATAACGTTGAGCGGCTGGAGCGGAGCGTGGCGTTGGTGGGCTGTTTACTCGTTGGCGGAAGGTCGGGCTGGGGGTGAGTCAGCCGCGATATTATTCTTGGCGGCTTTGCCGCCTAGAATAAGGCCGAGTTTTGAGATTTTCGGTGGGTTTCCGAAAAGCTCAAAATCGTGCCCGCAGCGTTCCACCACCCCCAGCCTGACCTGGAGCCCTACCACACTTGTTCACCACCAACGCCACGCGCAGCGCAAGCTGCGGCCAACCTACTTTTCGACCAAATGATCTCAAATAAAGTCACCTGCTTAGGGCGCTACGCAAAAAAACCTCTTGACAGCAGCGGATTTGTTCGCTATGCTAGTTGCAATCAGTCAGTCCTTTAAAATAGTCCCGTGAGGCTAGCAAGGAATCAGTGCCCAAGTCTGCCTAGACTTGGCAATCACCGTGTCAAAACGGTTCCTTCCTCTGCCCACGGGACAGGGGATTTTTTTATGGAAAGGGAGCCGATCCAGATGGAAAAAGAAGTTGTTGACGGGGTAACCATGAAACGAGCGCTGACCCGAATCACTTATGAGATCATCGAACAAAACGCCCAACTCGATGATCTGGTCTTAGTCGGGATCAAAACGCGGGGGATCTATCTGGCGCAGCGGATCGCCCAACGCCTGACTCAGTTGGAAGGGCGGCAGGTGCCGGTGGGGGAGCTTGATATCACGCTTTATCGTGATGATCATCATCAACCCGGTCCGAACGATCCCGAAGTTCATGGGGTCTCATTGCCTGTCTCGATCGAAAACCGACATGTCGTCTTGATCGACGACGTTCTGTTCACCGGACGGACGGCCCGCGCGGCCTTGGACGCCTTGCTTAGTCAAGGACGGCCGCAACGAATCTCATTGGCGGTGCTGGTCGATCGGGGCCATCGTGAATTGCCGATCCGCGCTGATTTTGTCGGGAAAAATATCCCCACATCGTTAGACGAACAAATCAAAGTTGCGGTCATGGAACACGATGGTCGCGACGGCATCTACATTCAAAAAAATTCATAAATTACCAACCGTAACGATTTAATTGTCCCCAGAGAGAGGCAGAATGGTTTCGCGTCGGGCTCTTACCGAACGGTCATTCTGCTGGGAAACTAGTGGGGTGACGGTTTTTTTGTAGGCGACCGGCGCTGAATTTGCGCGGGAAACCCCAGTCCGCTTGTCAGACGAGTCGCCCCAACACGGTCGTCCAGCAAAAGCAATCAACTAGATGTTCAAGACGCTTAAATAACAGCTAACAATCCATCATGAGGTGACCAGTATGATTTTTCTGTCTAAGCTAAATCAGCAAAAAGCCATTGTTTCAATGGCCGATTTCTCAGCAACCGCGGTAACACAATTACTCGATCGGGCCAGTGCTTTCAAAGCTGGCGCCCAGGCTCAAGTTCAAGACCAAACCTTCGCGGCCAATTTATTTTTCGAAAATAGCACCCGGACCCACACCAGCTTCAGCATCGCCGAACAGCGCTTGGGGCTCAAGACCATCGAATTTTCACCGCAAAGTAGCTCGGTCCAAAAAGGGGAGACCTTGTATGACACTTGCCTGACCATGGCGGCGTTAGGCGTACAACTGCTGGTGATCCGCCATCCTGAGAATGCTTATTATCAACCATTGCTAGGGCAAGCGCATCTACCAGTGGCCTTGATCAACGCCGGTGATGGAAGCGGCGAACATCCCTCCCAAAGTTTGCTGGACTTGTTGACGATTCGCGAAGAGTTTGGCCATTTCGCTGGTTTAAAGGTGGCGATCGTCGGCGATTTGGCCCATTCACGTGTCGCCCGTTCCAATATGGAAATTTTACAAGCGCTGGGAGCCGAGCTTTATTTCTCGGGGCCAGCGCAATGGTATCAGCCACAATTCGATCGTTATGGGGAATATCGGCCACTGGATGAGTTGGTGGGCGCCGTCGATGTGCTCATGTTGCTGCGCGTCCAACATGAGCGCTTGGGTGCCACGGAAAACCAGACCTTCAGCGCGGCCGCCTATCATCAAGCCTATGGGCTGACGGTGGCGCGGGCGCAACGGTTACAGCCCCAAGCGATCATTATGCATCCTGGGCCGATCAATCGCGATGTGGAACTGGCCAGCAGCCTGGTGGAAAGTCCCCATTCTCGCTACTATGAACAAATGCAAAATGGCGTTTACGTGCGCATGGCCATGATCGAAGCGGTTTTGCAAGCCAATGGCGTTAAATTTCAATCAAACCGGAGGGTAACACAATGACGAACAGCTCTGAATCAACCACGATCCTGATCAAAAACGCCCAGATCAATTCCGGTGGCAACCAGTTGCAACCACAAGAATTGCTGATCCAAGCGGGCAAAATCACCGCCATGGCCACCGAGATCCCGATCCCCGCTAACTTTAGCGGGCGGATTTTTGAGGCGGAACGCCATTTGGTCAGTCCCGGCTTAGTTGACTTGCACGTGCATCTGCGCGATCCTGGGCAAACCTATAAAGAAACGATCACCACAGGCAGCCAGGCCGCGGCTCGGGGCGGCTTCACCTATATTGGCGCCATGCCGAATCTAACCCCAGCGCCGGACACGCCGGCACAACTGGCCGTGATGAATCAACGTAATCAGACCGAGGCCGTGGTGCGCATCGGGCAATACGCCACTTTGACCACTGACCGCCGGGGGGATCAGTTGGTGGATTTTGCTGGGCTCGCCGCTACTGGTGTGCTGGCTTTCTCCAATGACGGCTCCGGGATCCAAACCGCTGACACCATGTATCGCGCGATGTTGGCCGCCAAAGCAGTGAATAAGCCGGTGGCCGCTCACGTGGAAGATGACAGCCTGCGTCATGGTGGAGTCCTCAACGCCGGTGCCAAGGCTCAGGAATTAGGATTACCAGGTTTACTAGAAGTCGTCCAAACGGCCCAATTGGCGCGGGATTTAGTTTTGGCCCAAGCAACTGGGGTCCATTACCATGTCTGCCATGTGGCCACCGCCGCGGAACTGACCTTGATCCGCCAGGCCAAAGCCGCGGGCGTCCAGGTCACTTGTGAGGTCAGTCCCCATCATTTACTACTGGCTGACCAAGATATTCCCGGCGATGACGCCAATTACAAAATGAACCCGCCGCTGCGCACCGAATCCGACCGCCAAGCCATGATCGCGGGGCTTTTAGATGGCACGATCGATTGCATCGCCACCGACCACGCGCCCCACAGCCAAGCCGAGAAAGATCAAGGATTTCGGCAGGCGCCTTTCGGGATCGTCGGCAGTGAAACGGCTTTCGCGTTACTGTATACGAAATTCGTTCAAACCGGGGTCTTTACCTTGGCCCAATTGTTGAACTGGCTTAGCCAACGACCCGCGACGCTGTTCCAGCTCGATCAAGTTGGCCGTTTGGTTGTTGGCGGTCCCGCTGATCTGGCGCTCTTCGACCTGGATCACGTTGCGCCGATCATGGCTTCGACCTTTGCCTCCAAAGGTAAAAATTCACCTTTCATTGGCTGGCCCGTTGCTGGCCACACAGTCGCGACCATGGTGGCCGGGAAATTTGTTTATCAACGTCAGGAGGTCCAAAGATGACCGCACGTTATTTGGTTTTAGAAACAGGGCAAGTCTTCACCGGCGTGGCTTTCGGGGCAGCCCAGGCCGCGGTCACCGGTGAGTTGGTCTTCACCACTGGGATGACCGGTTATCAAGAATCGTTGACTGATCCGTCTTTTTGCGGGCAATTGATCATGTTTACTTATCCGCTGATCGGAAATTGTGGGATCAACCGCGACGATTCTGAAGCGATCGATCCCACTTGTGCCGGCGTGGTGGTTCGGGAGGTGGCGCGCTTGGCCAGCAATTGGCGCCAACGCCAGACCTTGGCTGATTTTCTCCGGCAGAAGGAAATTCCGGGGATCAGTGAGGTGGATACACGCGAATTGACCAAACTGATTCGCCAAGCGGGCACACTCAAGGCGCGGTTAGTTGATGAATTACCTACACGGGCGCAGATCGCAGCGGTGAGCGCGACTCCCTTGGCTGATGACCAAGTCGCCCAAGTGGCCACGACCAAGGCTTATCCAAGTCCTGGTAAGGGTTATAATATCGCCGTGATCGATTTCGGTTTGAAGCACAGTATTTTACGCCAATTGGCCGCCCGGGATTGCGATGTGATCGTCTTACCGGCGACGACCACCGCCGCCGAGCTGTTAGCGCTGGCTCCTGATGGCGTGCTGCTCAGTAATGGCCCTGGGGATCCTCAAGATGTTCCCGCCGCCTTGCCGATGATTCGTGGAATCCAAGGCAAAATCCCTTTGATGGGCATCTGCCTGGGCCACCAACTGTTTGCGCTGGCCAATGGCGCCACTACTTTCAAAATGAAATTTGGACATCGTGGTGGTAATCATCCCGTCCGCGAAATCGCCACCGGTCGGATCGACTTCACCTCACAAAATCACGGCTTTGCGGTCGATCCCACTTCCCTGGTTGGTACCGATCTCCTGGTGACCCACGAAGAATTAAATGATCGAACGATTGAAGGACTCCGCCATCGCCGCTATCCGGCGTTCTCCGTTCAGTTCCATCCGGACGCCACTCCCGGTCCCCACGACGCCACCCATCTCTTCGATGAATTCATCGAAATGATCACGGCGACGAAACGCGCCTGAAGCGGGCGGTAACGGAGCGGGCAGGGCGATAACCAAGGTTGCCGGCCCGTCCCCGCTAAAGCTTAGTCCCAGTCAATCTCACCAGCAGAAAAAGGAGTGGCCTTCATGCCTCAACGTACAGATATCCAGAAAATCATGGTCCTCGGTTCCGGACCCATCATTATTGGTCAGGCCGCTGAATTCGACTATTCCGGCACCCAAGCCTGCTTGGCTTTGCGCGAAGCAGGCTACCAGGTCATCTTGGTCAACTCGAATCCAGCGACGATCATGACCGACCCTGAGATCGCCGACCAAGTTTACTTAGAGCCCTTGACCTGTCCCTTCGTCAGTCGGATTTTACGCAAGGAGCTGCCTGACGCGATCTTGCCCACATTAGGTGGCCAACAGGGGTTGAATCTCGCCCTGGAATTAGCGGAGAGTGGGATTTTAGACGAATTGCAGATCGAATTATTGGGCACCAAACTGACCGCGATCAATCAGGCCGAAGATCGGGAATTGTTCAAGCAATTGATGACCGACTTGCAACAACCGATTCCCGCCTCAACAACGGTCCAAACGGTGGCGGCCGCTTTGGAATTCGCCCAACAAAATGGCTATCCCGTCATCGTCCGGCCTGCTTTTACCATGGGGGGCACCGGTGGGGGACTTTGCGCCAATCAAACCGAACTGACGGAGATTTGCGCCAACGCTTTGAGCCTATCGCCGATCACCCAAGCCTTGATCGAGCAAAGCATCGCCGGTTTCAAGGAAATCGAATATGAGGTCATGCGCGACGCCGCTGACAACGCTCTGGTGATCTGTAACATGGAAAATGTTGATCCAGTGGGCATTCACACCGGGGATTCGATCGTGACCGCGCCGGTGCAAACCTTGACCGATCGGGAGAACCAAATGTTGCGCGACGCGTCTTTGCAGATCATTCGCGCCTTGAAGATCGAAGGTGGCTGTAACGTTCAGTTGGCGCTCGATCCACAGAGTTTTCAATATTATGTGATCGAGGTCAACCCCCGCGTCTCGCGTTCCTCGGCGCTGGCGTCCAAGGCCACCGGTTATCCCATCGCCAAAATCGCCGCCAAAATCGCGGTAGGCCTGACCCTAGACGAGATCGTCAATCCGGTGACCGGAACGACTTTAGCGGAATTTGAACCGACCTTGGATTATGTGGTGACGAAAATCCCCCGGTGGCCATTTGACAAATTCGCCCAAGGTGAACGCCGTTTAGGCACCCAAATGAAAGCGACTGGCGAAGTCATGGCGATCGGGCGTAACTTCGAGGAATCCTTGTTGAAGGCCGTGCGTTCGCTGGAAATCGGCGCCCAACATTTGGAATTGCCCGAGTTGGCGCAGGTCAGTGACCAACAATTAAGCGATCAATTGATTCATCCCCAAGATGACCGTTTGTTCTATCTGGCCTTGGCTTTACGTCGCGGTTATGATCTAACAGAATTGCAGGAGTTGACCAAGATCGATCTTTTCTTCTTGGATAAGATCCAGCACATCATTGAGTTGGAACAAGCGTTGGCGACCCATCCTCAAGATCAAACGGTTTTACGGCAAGCCAAACGCAATGGTTTCAGCGATGCGGCGATTGCGGCAATTTGGCAAACAACGGCGCTGGCGATCCGCCAGCAGCGGCAAGCCCTAGGCCTAACCCCAGTTTACAAAATGGTCGATACGTGCGCGGCGGAATTCAGCTCGCAAACACCTTATTTTTACAGCAGTTATGAACATGAGAATGAAAGCCAGCCCAGTGGCAAACCGACCGTCTTGGTTTTAGGCGCCGGCCCGATCCGCATTGGCCAAGGCATTGAATTTGATTACGCTACCGTTCATTGCGTTCAGGCGATCCAGGCCGCTGGTTACGAGGCGATCATTATCAATAATAATCCGGAAACGATCTCCACGGATTTCTCGATTTCAGATAAGCTGTATTTCGAACCTTTGACCTTGGAGGATGTGCTGAATGTCATCGACCTAGAGCAGCCTTTAGGCGTGATCGTTCAATTCGGTGGTCAGACCGCGATCAATCTGGCGGCGCCTTTAGCAGCGGCTGGGGTGAAAATTCTCGGAACCGAGCTGGCCGATTTGAACCGGGCGGAAGATCGGGATGAGTTCGAGCAGGTGATCCAAGAACTGGGGATCCCCCAACCACTAGGCGCTACCGCGACCACCGCGCCAGCTGCGTTAGCCGTTGCTGAACGGGTGGGCTATCCCGTGTTGATCCGGCCAAGTTACGTCCTCGGCGGGCGGGCGATGAAAATCATCGCCAATCCCAATGAACTTGAGCGCTACATTCATGACGCTGTCCAAGTTTCCCACGAACATCCGGTTTTGATCGACCATTATTTGGTGGGTACGGAATGCGAAGTTGACGTGATCTCCGATGGCCAGCAAGTTTTACTCCCAGGGATCATGGAACATATCGAGCGGGCCGGGGTTCATTCCGGTGACTCGATGGCCGTATATCCCGCGCCTTCCTTCAGCCCCGCCATCAAGGCCAAAATCGTGGCCGCCGCACGACAATTAGCGCTGGCGTTGAACTGTGTCGGTTTGATGAATATTCAGTTTATCGTCCGCGATCAGCAAGTCTATGTGATCGAGGTCAATCCCCGGGCCAGCCGCACCGTGCCTTTCCTCAGTAAAGTTACCGGGATTCCCATGGCCCGCGTCGCCACTAGGGTGATTCTAGGGGCCAGCTTAGCGGAACTCGGTTATCAAGATGGTCTGTATCCTGAAGGTCCCTTGGTCCACGTCAAGGCGCCGGTCTTCTCCTTCAGTAAACTGCACAACGTCGATAGTCTGTTAGGCCCAGAAATGAAGTCAACCGGCGAGGTCATGGGCACCGATACCACCTTAGAAAAGGCGCTCTTCAAGGCCTTCACCGCCGCCAAATTGGTCTTACCTGAGTATGGCACGATCTTGTTCACCGTGGCCGACGAAGATAAAGCGGAAGCGACGCAATTGGCCCGCCGTTTTCGTGAGTTGGGCTATCAGATCATGGCGACCACTGGTACCGCCGCCTATTTCCAGAAGGCAGGGATCAACGGACAAACAGTGGCCAAGTTACCTGTCACCACGGCGCCCAATATCCTTGACCAATTGCGGGCAGGCATGATCCAAGTGGTCATCAATACCTTGAATCGCGATCAAGATGCCGCTTCTGATGGTTTTCAGATCCGCCAAACGGCCACCGAACACAATGTGCCGCTATTTACCTCGCTTGATACCGCCGCGGCGATTTTACGCGTCTTAGAATCACGAACCTTTACCACCAATCCGTTAGGAGGAACAGTGCGATGATCCAAGAACAAATGACGATCGTCCGCCAGCAACGATTGACCGATGATGTCTATGAATTAGTTTTGGCTGGGGCGATGCCACGCTTGCCTTGGACCCCGGGGCAATTTGTTGAAGTGCAAGTCCCTGATCCCCGGCTACTCTTGCGCCGCCCATTTGGGGTGGCTGCCCTAGACCCCGCCCAAGGTCAGCTGACCTTGCTCTACAAAACAATCGGCGCCGGCACCGTCGCGCTGAGTCAGGCCCAACCTGGTGACAAATTGGCGGTCTTGGGTCCTTTAGGTCACGGCTTCCCTAGTGACTTTCTCCAAGCAGGGGAGCAAGCGCTCTTGATCGGTGGGGGGACAGGGATCCCGCCACTTTACGCGTTAGGCCGGCAACTCCACCAACAAGGGATCCAGCTGACCAGCGCCTTGGGCTTTTCGACCAAGTCACAATTCTTTTATCAAGCCGAATTTTCGGCCTTAGGTGAGCTGGCCTGCGCCACCAATGATGGTAGTCTTGGTTTTCGCGGTCATTTAGGGTTACTGTTGGATGCGCAATTTGCGGACGCCCAAACACGTTTCGCGGCGATTTACGCCTGTGGACCCACCGGCCTGCTGATGGCGGTCAACAACCGTTATCGCGACCATCCCCACGCCTACATTTCTTTAGAAAGTCGAATGGCTTGTGGCGTCGGCGAATGTTACGCCTGTGTGGTGCCCGCAGCCTCAGAGGCAGCCACGGCCGTTTATAAAGTCTGCGATGAGGGTCCTGTTTTTGCCACCGGGGAGGTCAAACTATGACAACAAGCAATCATGATTATCGTGATCATCAGGCAACCAGCGAGCAACAGGCCCACCACCTAGCGCCGGCTAACCGTTTGGCTGTCCATTTGCCTGGCCTCGAGCTGAAAAATCCGATCATGCCCGCTAGTGGCTGCTTCGGCTTTGGTCAACATTACGCGGAACTGTATGATTTGAACCAGTTGGGCGCGATCATGATCAAGGCGGCGACCAATGAACCGCGGTTAGGCAATCCGACCCCGCGCGTTGCTGAAACAACTAGCGGCATGCTGAACGCGATTGGGCTGCAGAATCCGGGCCTTGAGGTGATCATGGCTGAGAAGCTGCCTTGGTTGGCGACAAATTTCCCAGATCTACCGATCATCGCCAATGTCGCCGGCACAACTGAAGCCGATTATGTGGCGGTTTGTCAACGAATCAGTCAAGCGCCTAATGTGAAAGCCATCGAATTAAATATTTCCTGTCCCAATGTGGCCCACGGTGGCCTAGAATTTGGCACCGATCCAAAAATGGCCGCCGCCTTGACCGCCGCTTGTAAAGCCGTCAGTCAAGTCCCGCTCTACGTCAAACTTTCACCTAATGTCACCGATATTCGTCCAATCGCGTTGGCAGTCGCCGCGGCAGGGGCAGATGGTTTGACCATGATCAACACCTTGGTGGGCATGCGGCTAGATCTGCGCACCCGTCAACCGATTCTGGCTAATGGCACCGGCGGCTTATCCGGGCCCGCGATCAAGCCCGTGGCTGTGCGCTTGATCCATCAAGTCCACCAAGTCACCGATTTGCCAATCATTGGCATGGGCGGAGTGATGACTGCTAGTGACGCCTTAGAATTGATCATGGCTGGCGCTAGCGCCGTGGCGGTGGGGACCGCCAACTTCGCTGATCCTCAAGCCTGTCCCCGCATCATTAATGAATTGCCTCAAGTGCTCGACCAATATCAGATCAGTAGTATTCACCAACTGATCCAAGAAACGGCGGTAGTCAAATGAAACCAACCATTGCTCCAAGTGATCCAAGGCGACCGATCATTGCCCTTGATTTTCCCAGCAAGGCAGCGACCTTGCGCTTTCTTCAAAAATTTCCCCAAGATGAACACCTTTTCGTCAAAGTCGGGATGGAATTGTATTACAGCGCTGGTCCGGTGATCGTCGAACAGTTGATCGAACAAGGCCACGATGTCTTCCTTGATCTCAAATTACATGATATTCCCCACACCGTGGAACGGGCGATGCGGGTGATCGCTGGCTTAGGGGTCCGCTATACCGACGTTCACGCGGCTGGGGGCAGCGACATGATGCTGGCGGCGCGGACGGGGCTGGAAGACGGCACCGCCGCCGGCCAGCCGGTACCAAAATTATTGGCGATCACCCAATTGACTTCCACCAGCGAGCAACAAATGCAGTCCGAGCAATTGGTCAATGCCACACTGACTACCAGCGTCAGTCATTATGCCCGCTTAGCGCAAAAAGCCTGGTTAGCCGGTGTCGTTTGTTCCGCGCAAGAAGCCAGCATGTTGGCCCAGATCACCGGTCCTGATTTTATCCGGGTCACACCGGGCATCCGCTTGGCTACGCACCAGGCTGGCAGCGATGACCAGAAACGAATCATGACCCCGGACGCGGCCGCTGCGCAGGGGAGCAGTCAATTGGTCGTCGGCCGCCCGATCACCGCCGCCGCTGATCCCGTTAGCGTCTATCACCAAATCAAACAACTTTGGGAGGAAGCCAATCATGGTCTCAATCAATCAAGCCAATCAAGCGAAAAATCAAGCGAGCAATCAAATGAGTAACAAGCAAGCTACAACCACTGCAAGCACCGATCAGACCAATACCAATCAGACCAAAAATGTCACGGCTGCTTCCGTCGCTTCCACCGCAACTGACGCGGCCGCGGACAGTCAAGCGCTGGCGCACCAGATCGCCGCGGATCTTTTACGCATCAAAGCAGTCACACTTAGTCCACAAGCGCCATTCACCTGGGCTAGTGGCCTGAAAAGTCCGATCTACACCGATAATCGCCTAACAATCAGTTATCCCGCCATTCGGCAACGCATCGCCCAAGGCCTCGCCACGATGATCCAGCAACTTTATCCGCAAGTCGACGTGATTGCTGGTACCGCGACAGCGGGTATTCCCCATGCCGCGATTGTCGCGACCTTGTTGGATCTGCCTTTGATCTACATTCGTTCCCAACCCAAGGACCACGGTCAAGGTCGGCAAATCGAAGGTCAGCTAGCCACCAATAGCAAAGTTGTCGTCATCGACGATTTGATCTCCACCGGTGGCAGTGTCCTCCAGGCTGTCCAAGCCGCGCAACGTGAAGGCGCGCAAGTCTTAGGCGTGGTTGGCATCTTTAGCTATCAACTGCCAGTGAGCCAGGCCAATTTTGTCGCCGCCGACTTGCACTGTACCACCTTGACCAACTACACCAGCTTGATCGAGACCGCCGTCGACCAAGGATATATCAGCGCACAAGACCGCGAGATCCTGCAGCAATGGCGTCAAGATCCACAGGCGTGGGGCACACAATTCGCGGACTGATTTCGCGCTGATTTCGCTAAGAAATGAGGTGCCGCGGATGAGGCGTGGAAGCTCAGGCGCTGAGTAATGCGCGAAGTCAAGATCTGGGTAATGAAGTGATGAAACCTGTCCCGCTGCGGCAAGCTATTTTACGGGACAGGTTTCGAGTAAAGCAATCAAGCCAAATATAAATGACAAAGGGAAAATCTTTCGTAGCAGATTTTCTCTTTGTCATTTTTTGCGGCCGGCTTCAGCGGTCAAGTAATTCAGTTCGACTAATTCAGTTCGACCTGCCAGTCGTCGCTAAAATTATCATCTCGGTTTCGCGAAAGACGTTGCAGGACGATCTCGGGGGATGATCCAGAGATGGGCGGTAGGTTAGGTAGCGCGAACTGACTAAGCCATTCGATAATTCTAAGTTAACATAATATATATTATTGGAAGTAGTGTTGTGAGAATAATTACCGGGTTTGTAAGGACTTGAATAACGCCTGCTCATCGTGTGATTGATCTGATTGGCGTTATTGGGATCTTGTCTAGATTCGAAATTCTGAATCTTGTAACCCATTCATTCCTGCTACCAAATCACAACACTGGTTTCTATTTAATAGCCAGCTTAAGAGCCAGCAATTTAATCGCTACCAATCCGTCAATAATCAAATTCCGCTCTCGCAATCAACGCGCCGACATTCTAGCAACTAGCTGCCTACGATCATCCACTAATATTATCTACTAGCGCCAACAGCCCACACTAACGACCGGTGATCCAAGTCCAAGACGCGATCACAAAAAATGAACCGTAGCTCAGTTCAACGACTGCTGCTACGATTCACGTTTAGATCGCTTAGTTGTGATGACTTACTGATCCTTTTTAGTTTGAACGCCGCTGACAGCCTTCTGACGCACCATCATGAGATTTTTGTTGTGCTAACCCAGCAATCGCCAACGGCTTCTCAGCTCCCAGCTGACCGATGCGCCGATTACCAGGGATTAAGTGATTCAGGGAGCCAAGGTTGTTGTACCCAATCCTTTTTGACACCCGTTTTTACAGGCAATCTTTTGCATCCGGAAATTGATCAGGATTAGTTGTTGGCGCTCAACCTGATTTGCTTTGGTCACTTGATAACCATGATGTTCAAAAAACGGGCGTGCTGTGATCGAGGCGTCCGTCGTCCAAATCGACGCGGTTTGGCGCCGCTCGATCGTCCTTAGCAGATAGGCGCCGATGCCTGCGCCTTGGTGAGCCGGATCAACGTAAAGATAATCCAAGTAACCTGTGGCAGTCATTGCCGCAACCCCAGCAATTCCTTGATCTTGAGTGACGGCCACTAGCGTTGTCATGGACGCGACCGCCGCCAGCCAAGCCTGATCACTGAAACTAGCCCAAGCTTGGCGTTGCAGCCGATCATAATCTCGATCAGGAATTTGCTGAATCGCACGCCGGATCATCGCCAGAGTTGCTTCAGCGTCCTCAAGTTGAAAATCACGAAAGCTGACCGAAGCGGGCTTGCTGGTCGCCATTAACAGACACATCCTTCTTTTATTCAAGCTTTTCGTTCAAAGAAATGCCAACAATTTCCGCCGATTGGCTTGTCAAAAAATGCGGTTTCATGTTACCTTGTTCACGAATTTTGCCGGAATTAGTACCCCATTTGATTCATTATTCGTGGGTTTTATTCGTGGGTTTTATTCGTGGGTTTTATTCGTGGGTTTTATTCGTGGGTTTCTGGCGCGTGATTCGGGCTGGTGGACCCCGCTGGCTTGCGCTTGCCCTTCAAAAAAGCCTGCGCCCGCGCCACATAAGGCGTTTGCTGATTACAAGCGGTCAACGTCTGGGCATCATGGGTACTGGACTGCCCGGTGAGACAAACCTTACGATACAACTCGTAATATGGCAACGCGGCTTGTTCCGCTGCAGCCAGCTCCGCGGTAACATCGTAAGCCACATGACGAAAATCAACCCCGGCGAACCCTTGATCATCAAGGCGCAACAAGGCAAATTGGGCGCGGTGATCCTGAAACAACGGCCCCCACTCACTAAATGGTTGCCCAATGGATCCTGGATTGATCACCAGTTGATCCTGACGACTGGTCCGCAGCAGCTGATGATGCACGTGTCCGTAAACAACTAAATCAACAGGACCGCCAGCCTGTTGCTCCGCCTGATTCAGCAGGTTATCGAACTGATCCTGCTCCTGAAAAGGTAACAGCTGGTGCCCATAATTGATCTGCGGCAAATTATGATTCAGGGAAATCGTCAGCCCATTGCGCCGCACAATAGCGGTGATGGGGCTAGTCGCTAGCCGTTGCGCGTAGGCCGGCTTCAGGTCACGACAAACATATTCAACCAAGTTGGTCACGTAAACATCTTGCGTATTGGCCAAATCAACGAACTGAGCACCATTTCGACTGATTTCATCAACGAAAGCGTCCCAATTCCCTTTGAGAAAAACGGTCAAATTGACTTGATCAAGTAACTCAAACAACTGATTAGTCCCCGGTCCCGGCATCACCAGGTCGCCTAAGTACCAATACTCGGTCGCGCCTTCAGCCTGCGCCGCCGCCAAAACCGCCGTTAACGCTTGAACATTGCCATGAACATCCGATAAAATTGCGATGCGCTGATCCATAATTACCCTCTTTTATCTGTCTAATCTTATCTATTTGGCTAGCCTTATCTATTTCTGATTGGTTGCAGATTGTTAGATTTTCGAACCGCTCAAGCCAGCCGTCAAAGCAAAATCATTCTTCATACTTAATACTTACATAAATCCGGCATAAGTCCGGCAGTTCGACGACCAGTTTAGGCGCTGATTTCCCGCCGCCAAGCCATCGCGATCTCCGGGAATCCGGTGTTCTGGTCGATTTGGTGACAACTGATCACGAAATTCTGGCGCAAGTAGAAATTGATCGCGTGGGTATTCGCCTCGTAGGCGTATAAGGTCAATTGCGGGACCGCCTGTTTCGCCTCAATGATCAAGCGTTGCCCCCAGCCTTGATGGCGATGCTCCGATGAAATGAACAAGCCCGCAATTTCTGTTTCAATCAGACCCAAGAAGCCAATGATTGGCGCGGTCGGCGCTTCACGGGCGACAAACAAGCGGGCCTCAGGCAATTGGCGCCGCACACTTTCTAAATTCTCCTGCCAATAGTCAGCCGTAATGAAATCATGGGCATCTAAATTACCCTGTAACCAAATATCAGCAATCGTAGTAATCTCGGCCATCGTCGGCACCAAAAGTTCATTGATCATAAATCGACCCTCCAGCACTGCTCATTGAGCTTGAGCAGTTACGTTTTAGTGGCACTAATTCTGTCTTAGCAAATCATATTTAGCAACATCAGCAACATCGGCAACTTTTTATTTTAACAATAATGCGGTCAGAATGAAACTACTGTTGATCAATTTCCTCTAGTAAGCTTCCATGCTACGAAAAAAGCCAGGGATCAGCATTGATCCTTGACCTCGTTTTCTGGTACCGTAGCGTTGAACAACCGGAAACTGTTGCCACCGCTGCTTTGACCAAATTCTTTGATTGCTCTAAAAAGCAGCCGTCAATGGTGGGACGACTTGTTTCTTCCGGGAAACAACGCCAGGTAGCTCAACCACGTGATCAACCAGCTTCTTGCCAAACGCCTTTTCAAAGGCAGCTAATCCGTTCGCCGCGCCATAGGCCAATACTTGGGAATCGCTGGTCAAAATATTGGTGATGATGACGACGAATAAGGCGTAATCGTGGGCGCTGATTTCTTGATCGATCGCCGCCGCTAAAGCAGCTTGGCGTGCTAAAACACTCGGAAGGTCGATGGTGTTGATCTGCGCAACACGGACCGCGTTCCCGTTCATTTCGAAACTTTTAGCGTCAAGGTCGATCAATTCCGCCTCGGATTTAGCAGATAGATCTGTTCCCGCCTTCAACATGGCTAACCCATAGGCTTCGTAATCCACATCAGCAATCTTCGCCAAAGCGACAACAGCGGCGCGATCCAAAGGTGTGGTGGTTGGTGATTTGAAAAGTAAAGTGTCCGAAATAATCGCGGACAGCATCAGGCCAGCAATCGCTTGCGGAATCGCGATCTCATGTTGCTCATACATTTCCCACAGGATCGTGCTGGTACAGCCTACAGGTTCAGCGCGATAATATAAGGGTTCCGCCGTATTGAAGTTGCTGATCCGATGATGATCGACCACGTGTGAAACGCGCACGTCGGCAATATCGCTGACACTTTGCTGAGGTTCGTTATGATCCACTAACATGACGGCTTGAACTTCATTAGCCGCTGTTTCGATGACCCGCGGTGCTGACACACCGAAATGATCTAACGCATAGGCCGTCTCTTCATTCGGTGCGCCTAAAGCCACCGCTTCCGTATCCGCGCCTAATTGTTTTTCTAGATAAGCGTAGGAGATCGCCGCCGCGATCGCATCTGTATCTGGATTTTGATGTCCGAAGACAAGTTCCTTTGCCATAAAAAAAGCTCCTTCACTGATATCATCTTGACTGCTAAATTGCCTGTCTTACAAATTAACTGTTCAGTTCTATTCTACCGCAAAAAGCAGAGTCTGTGACCCCCAATCGCAATTTATTCCCCTCACCAATCGCGGACAGCAAAAATCCAGGAGACAATGAACGGTCCCCTGGATTCCTAGGTCAAATTTAACGAAGCGCGACGCCTTCACTTAAGACCGTGCCATAATCACGTTCCTTGAAGAAATCATCCCACTCACTGAAGAAGCGTTCGATCCGCGGAATCTTCAGCTTGTCTTGACGATAAACGAAAGCCATATCGAAATTGATTGCTGGGTCAAAGGTCGCCTGCTCCAACTTAAACTCATTTTGGTGAGCTAACCAGAAGCTATACGGTAATGCAGTTGACAGGCCGCGCGCTTGAGCGAAACGCATGATTTGGAACGGTGACGTGAACTGCGCCCGACTGACCGGTTCGTCAACCATCTTATTCTTGTAGACCTCCAGCAGCAATTGCGAAATAAAGTAATCAGGCGGATAAGTGACCCAATCTGTTTTCGTAGTCGCCGGTAAGCGAACTTTAGGTTTATCCGCCAACTTCTCATCTTGATGGAAGAAGATCAAATGATCCGAAAAGATCTTGCGGCTGCCATACGAACGCCAATTCTTGATGCTTTGGTCTGGGACGTACATCACCGCTAGATCAATTTGGTTGTTCTCCAATTGATCCCAAATCTCCCGCCGTGTCAGTAAAACAAACCGCACTTTAATGTCCGGATATTTCTCTGAGAAGTGAATGAAGAAGGCTTCGAAAGCGCTGTCTTCCATTGACGAAAGAAACCCAATATTGATTGACCCACTGGTTGGACTGGTAGATTGTTGCACCTTATCCAAGGCCTCGTTGACCAGCGCAAAAATGGACTGAGTGGTCGCTAGCATCGTCCGACCAGCATCCGATAGATATAATTTTTTCCCGATCGAGAAGAAGACCGGAGCCCCCACAGTTCGCTCTAGCTTCTTGATCTGTTGTGTCAACGCCGGCTGCGTAATTCCTAGAATCTGCGCCGCTTGCGTGTAATTCATCGTCTCGGCCAACTGTAAAAAGTAAGTCAGCGTTTTCGAGGCGAACAAGTTCTCTTGACGTGTTTTCATGAATATCCCCCCACTTATTTTAAAGTCTTCGGAACTTTAACATTATAATAATATAAGAGCGTAAAAAGGGCAACAATTTTGATTGTTGCCCCTGCTTAAGCCATTTCTAAGACGATTTGCTAACTAAAAGTTAACCATCTTGTCTAGGCAAGTCCGACTTTTCGTGCAGAAATGCACGATTTTTTAGCGTGTCCGCCAGCCCTGATAATCGTCAACTTGTAATAAATTCTCAGCGTTAACAACACGATCATGGGTTGGTGGCTCGATGCCCTTCAGCGGATAATCGATTCCCAGGGTTTCATACTTAACCACACCCATTGTGTGATATGGCAAAATCTCAACCTTGTCAACGTTATTGAGGGTCTTAATGTAATGACCTAAGTCTCGCAAATTCTCATCATAATCAGTGCGTTCCGGCACCAAAACGTGACGGATCCACATATGGTGACCATTATCAGACATATATTGAATCATCGCTAAGACGGTCTCATTATTAAACCCAGTCAGCCGTTTATGACGATCGGTGTCGATCTGCTTGATATCCACCAAAGACACATCAGTAACCGCCATCAACTGCTTGAACTTGCTGAACCATGGCTCTTTATAAGTAAAGGGTTGACCACAAGTGTCCAAGCAAGTATTGATCCCTTCAGCTTTCGCCTTAGTAAACAAATCGATCAAGAAATCGATCTGCAACAAGGATTCGCCACCGCTACAGGTGATGCCGCCGCGTTTGCCCCAAAAAGCACGATACTTGATGGCGTCAGCTAGAATCTCGTCGCTGGTCATTTCATCCCCAGTGCCGATGTTCCAAGTGTCGGGATTATGGCAGAACTCGCAACGCATCCGGCAACCTTGGAGGAAAATCACGTAGCGGATCCCCGGTCCATCCACGGAACCGAATGTTTCAATCGAATGAACATAGCCCATCACTGGTTTTGTTGTTGTCGCTAATACCATAACAGTCATTCCTTTCAAACTACAAAAGGCAATAAACCGTAGTTGTTTATTGCCTTTTGTAGAAAGCGCTTGGACAGCGCTCCCTAACTAAAATGTGTTGTAGAACTACATTGTTTCGAAGTAAGTCCGCGAAATAACGTCGTCTTGTTGTTCCTTCGTCAAGTCTGCGAAGTAGACACAGTACCCGGAAACACGAACAGTCAATGTCGGATATTCTTCAGGATGTTGTTGCGCGTCGATCAGCGTATCACGGTTGAATACGTTGATGTTCAAATGCATCCCATTGTTCTCGATGTAGCCATCGACCATGTTAACCAGAGTATCTTTGCGTGCTTCATCATCATGACCTAAAGTATTTGGTGTTACGCCAAAGGTATTGGAAATGCCATCGCGTGCGTAGTGGTATGGTAATTTAGCAGTTGAAAGCAAGGAAGCCAAGGCACCGTTCTTTTCAGCACCGTATGCAGGGTTAGCACCAGGTGAGAATGGTTCGCCAGCTTTACGACCATTAGGAGTTGTCCCAGTATTCTTACCATAAACAACGTTAGAAGTGATCGTCAAAATCGAAGTTGATAATTTCGCGCCGCGATACAGATGATGTTTGTTCATCTTTTCGAAGAAGGCTTGAACTAACCATTTCGCGATATCATCTGCCCGATCGTCATTGTTACCATAACGTGGATAGTCGTCATTGTCAGCAGTGAAGTCAACAGCGATGCCGTTTTCGTCACGGATAACCTTAACGTGGCCATACTTGATAGCGGAAATTGAGTCAACGGCATGGGAGAAGCCAGAGATCCCAGTCGCGAATGTCCGATCGAGGTCAGTGTTCTTCAAAGCCATTTGCGCAGCTTCATAGTAATACTTGTCATGCATATAATGGATCGCGTTCAAGGAGTTAACGTAAACGTCAGCTAACCAGTCCATCATTGGTGAGAGCTTCTTCATGAATTCATCGTAGTCGATGTATTCAGAAGTGATGCCTTCGTAAGCAGGTCCAACTTGTGCTTTACCTAATTCATCAACACCACCGTTGATCGTGTAAAGAATGACCTTCGCTAAGTTAGCCCGAGCGCCGAAGAATTGCATCCCTGTTGCGATCGGTTGTGCTGATACACAGCAAGCGATGCCGTAGTAATCAGTGCCCCATTCGTTACGCATCAAGTCATCGTTTTCGTATTGGATCGTTGAGCTCTTGATCGAAACTTCAGTCGCATAGCGTTTGAAGCCTTCTGGCAAGCGATCTGACCATAACAAAGTGATGTTAGGTTCTGGCGCAGCACCCATGTTATCCAAGGTCTTCAAGAAACGGAAAGCAGTCTTAGTAACATGATGACGGCCATCAATACCCATGCCGCAAAGTGATAAGGTTGCCCAGATTGGGTCGCCAGAGAATAATGAGTTGTAATCTTCAGTCCGAATGAAGCGAACCATCCGTAACTTCATGACCATATGATCAATATATTCTTGAGCTTGTTCTTCAGTAATGGTGCCCCGCTTCAAGTCACGGTTGATATAAGCGTCGATCACGGTGTCGATCCGGCCAACAGACATAGCAGCACCGTTTTGAGTCTTAACAGCAGCCAAGTAGCCGAAGTAGATCCATTGGATTGCTTCTTGAGCGTTTTCAGCAGGACGGCTTAAGTCGAAGCCATAAGAAGCGGCCATCTTCTTGATGTCGTTCAAAGCACGATATTGTTCTTGAACTTCTTCACGCAGACGAATCACATCATCAGTCATTTCGCCGTCGCCAATATTTTCGAAGTCATGAGCTTTAGCAGCCATCAAACGATCGATCCCATAAAGCGCGATCCGTGGGAAGTCAGAAACTAACCGGCCACGTGCGTATGCGTCAGGCAAGCCAGTGATGATCTTGTAGTGACGGCATTTCCGCATTTCAGGTGTGTAAGCATCGAAAACACCTTGGTTATGAGTCTTGCGGTCTTCGGTGAAGATCTTATGTTGTTCAGCATCAACGTCAAAGCCATAAGCTTTCAAAGCGTCTTCGGCCATCCGGATCCCACCGAAAGGCATGAACGCACGTTTCAAAGGCTTGTCAGTTTGCAAACCAACGATTGTTTCCAAATCTTTCTCAATATAACCAGGTTTATGAGAAGTAATGGTGCTGACCACATTGTTGTCAGCGTCCAAAACGCCACCAGCTTCGCGTTCTTGCTTCTTCAAAGCCAGGACTTCATCATTTAATTTAGTTGTTGCGGCAGTAGGACCAGCCAAGAAACTTTCGTCACCTTCATATTGGTTCAAGTTCTTCTCAATGAAGTCGCGAACGTTGATCGTTGTTTGCCAATCTCCGCCAACAAAACCTTCCCAATAAGAAGGAGTTGCCGTTTTTTCCATCTGTTTCATTTATATAGCCTCCATTTGAACAAAATAGTTACAACACATTTGACGATTTAAGTATAACATATCACATTAGTTTTGCAAGCCTTTTCTCTGCCCTATTTTCAGGAGGTGTAACAGCGTAAAACGCTATCATTACAAGGTTTCGGAGCGTTTATGATGTAATACTGTTATCGCAATCACAAAAAAATATGCCAAAATAATATATATTGAGGTACAGATTAAACGAGTTGTATTATAACAAGACGCAGAAACAGCCATCCAACAAGCACCGCCGTTGCGGGGTCGAATGGCTGTATCAGTCAATCATTAAGTTTTAATTAGCCGAATCCGGGTCAGCATCAGGATCCGCTAAAATCGGTAAAATTTTAGTTGGGATCCCGACTTGATCGGTATCTAGGACAAAGCTGCCGTTAGAGTAGCGATCTCCGATTGGATAATCACTTGGTTGTAGCGTGACGAATTGCGCCGTCGAGGTCTGGATCTGCAATTCAGTCAGCTCGGTTGCGACCAGCACCACTCCCACGATTCGATGAGGCTTACTCTTTAGCTCCCGAAGGACCAGAAGACCACGACGGGCCCGATTACCTAATGGCAATTCACTGGCGCTCATTTGCTTATAGGCGCCGCGCTGGGTCAAGATGCCTAAGATCGGCTGCTCCGCCAGTTGGTCCGCGTTCAAGATCAAGGTGGCCGCCACCGTGTCGTCGTCTTTCAAACTGCTAGAACGCACACCAGCGGCTTTCGCGCCAACAACGGGAACATCACTTAAGGCGAAGTGAAGCCCATAAGCCTGGCGCGTGAAACTAAAGACCTCAGCGAAAGGCACTTGTTCGGGCAACAAATAGTCAACCGCCAGCACAACTGCCGCCGCGCTTTTAAGTGTGATCGCGTTTTGCGGTCGGGAACGATAAGTACGGCTGGGCTGTAAGTCGCTTAAGCTGACCTGTTTGATATAGCCATCAGAGGTGGTCAAAATAAAGTTGCCACCATGATCGAGGCTCGCGAACTTAAACACGGCCAAGACGGTTTCATTGCTAGCCAAGCCCACATCTTGCGAAAGATGTTGACCGGTATCCTTCCACTTAGAATCCATCAATTCATGAACCGGACGATACATCAGCCGTCCCAAGTTGGTGAAAATATACAGATGTTCCAAGGTGTTGGCCGGTTCGGCGTAGATTGGGAAATCTTCATCCTTAAGTCCATTATCGCTAGCACCGGTGGCTTGGTAAGAACGCAGGCTACTCCGCTTGATATAGCCGTCATGACTGACCAGCACCATCACATCTTCAGCGGTCACCATGACACTAGTATCGATCTCCAAGCTAGCGACTTCCGCTTCGATCTTGGTCAGCCGCGGTGTGGCAAAAGCTTGCTTGACCGTTTGCAGCTCCGTACGGATCACCCGATCAAGCTCAGTCGCTTCCGCCAGAATTTTCTGATAACCGGCGATGGCCACCGACAATTGTTGATGCTCAGCCTCTAAGGCGGTCACGTCGGTATTGGTCAGTCGATAGAGCTGTAAGGAAACGATCGCCTCAGCTTGCGCCTCAGTAAATTGATAAGCGCTGACCAAATTTTCTTTGGCATCGCCCTTATTTTTACTGGCACGAATCGTGCGGATCACTTCATCCAGAATCGACAAGGCCCGAATCAAACCTTCCACGATGTGTTGGCGCTTCAAAGCCTTGTTGAGATCAAATTCGGTGCGTTTCGTCACGACTTCCCGCTGATGCGCCACATAGGCACTTAACGCTTGTTGTAAGCCGACTTGTTGTGGCCGCAGATCCGCGATTGCCACCATATTGAAGTTATAGGAAATCTGTAGATCCGTGTTCTTGAAGAGATAGTTAAGAATGCCTTGACCGTCAGCATTCCGCTTCAATTCCACCACGATCCGCAAACCCGTGCGGTCGGTTTCATCCCGAACTTCGGAAATGCCGTCAACTTTCTTAAGGATCCGCAGTTCGTCGATTTTTTTGACCAGCAGGGCCTTATTGACTTCGTAGGGCAGCTCGGTGATGACGATCTGCTCCCGTTGACCCCGGGTGGTTTCCAGCGCTGTTTGTGCGCGCAACATCACCCGGCCGCGACCAGTTTGGTAAGCATCCTTGACGCCAGCGACCCCTTGCAAAATTCCTCCCGTCGGAAAATCTGGTCCCGGGACGAACTTCATTAAATCGGCCAAGGTTGCTTGCGGGTGCGCCATCAAATAAATCGTCGCGTCGATCACTTCCCCCAAATTATGGGGAGGAATCTCGGTGGCATAACCAGCAGAGATCCCTGAAGAGCCATTGACTAAGAGATTGGGAAAATGCGCCGGCAAAACAGTCGGCTCCTCCGTCGTATCATCAAAGTTCAACACCATGTTGACGGTGTCTTTTTCGATATCGCGGAGCAGTTCGCCAGAGATCTTACTCAACCGCGCTTCCGTGTACCGCATCGCCGCTGGCGGATCACCGTCCATCGAGCCATTGTTCCCGTGCATCTCGATCAAAGGCGCCCGCAGTTTCCAGTCTTGACTCATCCGCACCATAGATTCATAAATCGAGCTATCACCATGGGGATGGAAATTACCCATCACATTCCCCACGGACTTCGCTGATTTCCGAAATTCATGATCGTAAGTATTTCCATCAAGATTCATCGCGTAGAGAATCCGCCGTTGCACCGGCTTGAGGCCATCCCGAATATCCGGCAAGGCGCGCTCTTGAATAATATATTTAGAATAACGACCGAAGCGCTCCCCCATGACTTTCTCTAGGGAGAGTTCCTCGATTTTCTGTGGTTGTTCCGCCACCCTGATCACTCACCTTTATGTTGTTCGACTTGTTTCAAAAGATCTTGGGTCCCGGTATTTTGCTGGACATCTTCGGCCGCGGTCGTATCCAGAATACTGCCGGCCTCATCCAGAGTGAATTTAACATTTTGCTCGATCCAACGTCGCCGCGGCTCGACCTTATCACCCATTAAGGTGGTCACACGCCGTTCCGCCAAGGTGGCGTCGTCGATCTTGACCCGGATCAGCGTTCGTTGCGCCGGATCCATGGTGGTTTCCCACAATTGGTCAGCGTTCATCTCGCCGAGCCCTTTGAAGCGCTGCAAACTATAACCATGCCCCAATTCCTTGGTGGCCGCGCTCAATTGGTTTTCGGTCCAAGCATAACGGATCTGCGTTTTCGCGCCGCGACCTTTCTGCAGCTTGTATAGCGGCGGCAAGGCAATATAGATCTTACCAGCTTCGATCAACGGGCGCATATAGCGATAAAAGAAGGTCAGCAACAGAATCTGAATATGCGCGCCGTCATCGTCAGCATCGGTCATAATAATGATTTTGTCATAATTGGCCGCTGGTAAATCAAATTCCGCGCCCACACCGGCCCCGATCGTATAGATCATCGTATTGATCTCTTCGTTTTTGATAATATCTTGTAATTTGGCCTTTTGGGTATTCAAGACTTTCCCCCGTAAAGGCAAAATCGCTTGGAACCGCCGATCGCGGCCTTGCTTGGCTGACCCACCGGCGGAATCGCCTTCGACCAAATAAAGCTCATTTTTCTTCGGATTCCGAGACTGGGCTGGCGTCAGTTTACCCGACAACAGGCCTTCATTCTTCTTCCGCTTCTTACCGTTCCGACTTTCATCCCGAGCTTTACGGGCGGCATTCCGGGCTTCACGCGCCTTTAGCGCCTTTTGCACCAGCATTTGCGCCGTATCCCCATTTTCCATCAAGTAGAAGGTCAATTGTTCGTAGATCAGCCCGTCCACCGCCGAGCGCGCTTGCGGCGTGCCTAAGCGACCTTTGGTTTGGCCTTCAAATTGCAGGATCTCCTCGGGGATACGCACCGAGATGACCGCGCTCAAGCCTTCGCGAACATCGCTGCCGTCGAGATTCTTATCTTTGTCTTTCAGTAAGTTTGTCTTCCGGGCGTAATCGTTGAACGCCTTGGTCCACCCCGACTTCATCCCAACTTCATGGGAGCCGCCATCGCCAGTCCGGACATTATTAACGAATGAAATAATATTTTCGGAATAACCATCATTATACTGACCAGCAAATTCGATCTCAATGTCGTCCTTGGTGCCTTCGATGCTGATCACATCGGTCAAGGTATCCTTGTCCTCGTTTAAATAGCGCACGAAGGATTGCAAGCCATCATCGAATTTGAAAACATCGGTCCGTGTTGGCGTCACCCGTAGATCGGTCAGCGTGATCTGGATCCCCTTCAACAGAAAGGCCGATTCCCGCAAACGTTCCGCTAACACATCATAACTAAAGCTAGTGTTCGCAAAAATCGTCGGATCGGGCATAAAGGTCACCGTTGTTCCTGAAGCCAGCTTGCTCTTACCAACTTGCTTCAAGGTGCCAACCGGATGGCCGCCCTGTTCAAACCGCTCCTGATAAAGGCGATGGTCGCGGGAAACTTGAACTTCCATCCAGCTGGACAACGCGTTGACCACTGAAGCCCCGACCCCGTGGAGCCCACCAGAGGTTTTGTAATTATTTTCGGTAAATTTACCGCCAGCGTGTAACACGGTCAAGATCACTTCGATCGTTGGCCGGCCGGATCGGTGCATCCCAGTCGGCATCCCCCGACCTTGGTCCTTGACCGTCAAACTCCCATCGGCGTTCAGGCAAACATCGATTTCTTTGCCATAGCCACTGAGCGCTTCATCGACGGCATTATCAACGATCTCATACACCAAATGATGGAGCCCACGACTATCCGTGGAGCCAATGTACATCCCTGGCCGTTTACGGACCGCCTCCAGTCCTTCGAGAATCTGGATCGAATTATCATCATACTTCTGTTTAACCATTTAAACCCCCACTAGCGCTTCATACGAATGTATGTTCTTCTTTCAAAACATTAAATTAAAAAAGCCGATCTGTCAAGACTGGGTCGCCACACACACCGGTGATTCGCCCAAGCGCCACCTTCCATGCGGCCGCTTCTTAATGACTAACAGCAGCGCGGCCCCCACTGGTTGCGACCAAGAATACCACTGGTTGAGAAAACATGGTACAATATGAACGCAATCATTTTGGGAGGACTCACCTTGAAAATCGCAGTCTTAGTTATTTTAGCATATTTGCTGGGATCATTTCCTTCCGGCGTCATTGTCGGCAAAATTTTTTATCATCGGGACATTCGCCAGTTTGGCAGCGGTAATATCGGCACGACGAACACCTTTCGTGTCTTAGGACGCCCAGCTGGTCTGTTGGTTTTGGCCTTGGATATCCTGAAAGGGACTGTGGCGGCCAGTCTACCGGTGTGGTTTGGACTGGGGCTGCCCCATTACGCCATTCTCGCTTTCGGCGTCGCCGCGATCTTAGGCCATTCCTTCTCGGTCTTCATCAAATTCGCTGGCGGCAAAGCCGTGGCCACCAGCGCCGGCGTGTTGTTGGCCTATAATCCTAGTTTCTTCGTGATCGCCGCCAGCACCTTCGTGATCATCATGTTGCTCAGCAGCATGGTCAGCGTGGCCAGCATGCTTGGGATGATCTTGATCACCCTGTTTTCGCTCTTTTACCGGGATCCATTTCTAACGGCCTTGGCCGCCGCCTTGACCATTTTTATTTTCATTCGTCATCGCGAGAATATCAAACGGATCCGTCAAGGCACAGAAAATCTGGTGCCCTTTGGTTGGTATTACCATCACCAACACAAGCCGAAGCCACCGAAGCAATAACCGTCTAGAATAACCCCGCGACCCACCTCGTCGCGCAAAAAAGCTGTCCTAGCCCCGCCGCACTGATTCAAAGTGCGCTGGTACTAGTGGCAGCTTTTTTAACAGCTTCCGTAATTACGGTGGGATCAGGCGAAACTGATTTGATACTTCGCGCGGAAACGTTCTTGCGGCGCCAAGGTGTTCATGCCGAACTTCTCCGTCAATTCTCCGGTGGCGGTGGTCAAATCAGCGATGCCCCACCAAGGCTCGATACAGATATAATCACCTTCATGGGGATAAGCGGTCCAGATGCCCACAAAGGGAGCATCCCGCGTGTCCAGCGTCACCATGTGCGGGGTTTTATCGGAACGGATTTGAACCTCGTTGGCACTGTTCAACTGAAAAATCAGCGCGTCATTCTTAAAAACATCATGATCAATGCGCCAATCCACATCTGTCGGCGCTAGCGTGCGGGCTTCATAGTCGACCCCTTCAGGACTGAGGGGAATCTGAATCCGACTTTTGCTGGGCTTAAACCGCAAATAATAATCGCTGAATTTCAGCTCAGGGGTCATCGGAATCTTGAAGCCAGGATGACCACCGACCGCGAAGATCAGTGGTTGATCGGGACTGGGATTGGTCACGTAATAAGTCACATTGATCAAGCGGTTGATCAGTGAATACTTGATGCGCAACTCGAAGGCGAACGGATAATTGGCCCAAGTAGCGGGGCTATCCTTCAACAAGAACGTCAGACTGTGATCTGTCTCGCGCTCCAACGTAAATTCCGAATCTCGGGCGAAACCATGTTGGGTCATCTGATAAGTCTTGCCTTGATAGCGATACTGATCGTTTTTCAATTTACCCACGATCGGAAAGAGGTTCGGCGCATGCCGGCCCCAAACCTGGGTATCTGCTTGCCATAAGTATTCCTGACCAGTATGGCGATTGATCAGGCTTTGCATTTCGGCACCCTTCGTATTGACGGTCAGCCGATAAAACTCGTTTTGTACTTGAATGTCCATGGAAATGCCCCCTAAAGAATATATTTACTTAAATCACGATCCGCGGCGATTTCGTCGATCCGATCAGCCACATATTGCTCGGTGATCATGATCTCGCCCATTTGCATATCAGGGCCGTCGAAGAGAACCTCTTCCAACACCTTTTCCAAAATAGTCGCTAGGCGCCGGGCCCCAATGTTGTCACTGGTCTTGTTCACCTCATTGGCCACCGCTGCGATCTTATCGATTGCTTCCTTGGTGAAGGTCAACTTGACACCATCAGCGCCGACCAACGCGACATACTGTTTGATCAGAGCGGTATGCGGTTCGGTCAGAATCGCAATGAAGTCTTCCTTGGTCAAATCATCCAGCTCCACCCGAATCGGGAAGCGACCTTGCAATTCTGGGATCAAATCGCTAGGTTTGGTTTGCGCAAAAGCTCCAGAACCAATGAACAGCACGTGACTCGTGTCCAGAGGACCATATTTCGTATTGACTTGCGACCCTTCAACGATCGGAAGAATATCCCGCTGCACACCCTCACGAGAAACCTCGCCAGAATTACGTTGTTGCTTGGAGGTCAACTTGTCAATTTCGTCAATGAAAATGATCCCGTCATCTTGCGCCCGTTGCAGCGCCTGTTGTTGCAATTGATCACGATCGACCAACTTTTCAGAATATTGGCGGACCAATAACTCACGCGCCTCTTTGACCGGCAATGTCCGACTGACTTTCCGTTGGGGCGACAAGGAACTCAACATATCACCCATATCAACGCCCATGGTGCCCATGGTATCCATCATCGGATTCTTCTTCTTAGCTTCTTCGACTTTGATGGTCACTTCGCGGTTCTCAAGCAGACCGCGGTCCAATTTCTCGGCCAGATCCAACCGTTCATTCAGCACTTGATCTGACACTTTTTCCGGCTGTTCTTCTTCCGGCGCGGGCAGTTGACCAGACATTAACTGATTCATCATTTGCATCATGTTGTTATTGTTTTGCTTTTGTTGCTTTTTCTCACCTGGGGCCAATAGGCGAATCAACTTCTTGTTGGCTTCTTTCAGCGCCTGCCCGCGAACCCGATCATAGGCAGCCTTTTCTTCAATGGCGACAGCGGCATCGGCCAGATCCCGAACCATCGCCTCAACATCGCGACCCACGTACCCGACTTCAGTGAACTTGGTCGCCTCCACCTTAACAAAAGGCGCATTAACGATCGTGGCCAGCCGGCGGGCAATTTCCGTTTTACCCACCCCAGTTGGACCGATCATCAATAAATTCTTGGGGGTAATATCTTTTTGTAGTTGTTCATTCAATTGGTGCCGGCGGTAGCGGTTATACAAAGCGACAGCCACCGCGCGTTTGGCGGAATTCTGACCGATCACATAGTCATCTAAGGCCGCGACGATTTGCCGGGGTGTTTTCTCTAGTGCCATTAAACTGGACTCCTCTCAGAACTGGTCTGTGATAATGTTGTGGTTCGTGAAAATATCGATGGAAGCCGCGATTTCGATTGCTTCACGGGCAATCGCTTCCGCGGTCATCTCTGGCGCGTGCCGAGTCATGGCGATCGCCGCCGCCTGCGCAAAATTACCGCCTGAACCGATCGCGATCACATTCTCATCGGGCTCGATCACCTCACCATTGCCGGAAATCAGCAATAAATGTTCCTGATCAAAGGCGATCAACATGGCTTCCAGCTTCTGTAACGTGGGATCTTTGCGCCAATCTTGGGCCAATTCCACCGCGGAACGCCGTAAATCGCCGCTATAACTTTGCAATTTCTTTTCAAACCAATCTGATAAGGTGAAGGCGTCCGCCACACCACCGGCGAAACCGGTGATCACTTGATCATTGAAGATCCGCCGAACCTTATGGGCGGTCGCTTTCATAATATATTTCTCGCCCATGGTCACTTGGCCATCGCCAGCAATGGCGATTTGATCATGATGTTTTACAGCAACGATCGTTGTCATAATATCAACCTCTTTTATTTTTTCTTTTTAGCTTGTGGATCAGTTCGCGCCGAGTTGGGGCTTGCCGCTGAGTCGGTAGCGGTGTTTGGTTTAGGCGGCTCTGTTGTTGAGCTAGACGCGCCAGGCTCACTTTCGGACTGAGCCCGGGGGAAATACTGCCGATAATCCGCCTGAAGATGTTGCATGGTCACGTGCGTATAGATTTGCGTAGTGGACAGACTGGCATGACCCAATAACTCCTGGACCGTCCGCAGATCGGCCCCATGATCCAGCAAATGCGTCGCAAAAGTATGCCGCAACATATGAGGATGGATATCGCTATTCACACTAGAGTTCTTGATGATCCGATCCAAAATATAAGCGATCCCGCGACTGGTCAATTGTTGCCCGCGCTGATTAACAAATACATACTCATGCGTGGCCGGCCCTTGCGGTAGTTTTCGCATCAAAACCGGACGACTCTCCTGTAAATATTGCTGCAAAGCCGCCTGGGCGTGATGTCCGAACGGCACGTAGCGATCTTTGTTGCCCTTGCCATGGACCAGCACGATCCGCATGGTCAGATCCAATTGGTCGTTGGTCAAATCACTGACCTCGCTGACCCGCATACCTGTGGCATAGAATAGTTCCAGCAGCGCTCGATCACGCACTGTGACCGGCTCATCACCAACCACGGCGGCAAATAAAGCGGCCATCTCTTGCTCGTAGAAGAACCGCGGCAAGGTTTTGGCTTGGCCCTTGATGCGCACCGTCGCGAAGGGATTGCCTGCAACTAGTTTATGATTTTCCAGATAACGATAAAAGGACCTTAAGGCTGAAATTTTCCGGCTGATCGTCTCGCGGGCCAATTGTCGCCGCGTCAATTCATCAAGAAACGTCTCGATTTCCAGCCGGCCAACCTGACGATACGAAGCTAAACCACCATTTGCGGTCAAGAAATTCGTGAAATCAGCAATATCTTCCAAGTAGGCCTGTTGCGTCAGAGGCGAATACTGCCGCTGCACCAATAAATACTGGCCGAAATCAGTGACCCATTGTTGTTCTGCCATAAAAAAACCTCTCATCCAATAAGTATACTGTACCATACTGGTGAAAGGAATGAATAGAATTAAAGTTCAAAAATCAGGCTTTTACAAGCCAGCGCCCTGCCTAGCCAACGGTCAAGCGCCGGCGCGGCTTATCGCGGTCCAGCGTCAAAGCGGCCACTGGTCTTAGTCAAACAAGCTAGGTGAAACGGCCCTAGCTCAACGCCCCATCAACCGCGGGCCGACGATCGGATCGGACGTTGAGCGCTAACTGGTCGATGGCCGTTAACGCCCGCTGAGCCAAGGCCTCTTTCCGTAATTTTTTGTCACGGATCGTCGTGGGCAGCTCTGGGAAGATGCCAAAATTGGCATTCATCGGCTGGAAATGACGACTGCTGGCATGGGTAATATAGTGGGCCATTGAGCCCAATGAAGTGGCCGGATCAACGGTGTAAAGTTCCTGGCCGCGCAAGAGCCGCCCAGCGTTCAACCCCGCCAACAAGCCGCTGGCCGCGCTTTCCACATAGCCTTCCACGCCAGTCATTTGCCCGGCGAAGAACAAATCAGCCCGTTTGCGCGACCGATATGTTGGCTCTAGAACCTCAGGCGAGTTCATAAAGGTGTTCTGGTGCATGACACCATAGCGCACGATCTCGGCGTTTTCTAAACCAGGGATCATCCGAAAGACCCGCCGTTGTTCGCCAAACTTCAAATGTGTTTGGAAGCCCACGAGATTATAAAGGCTTCCCGCAGCATTATCTTGCCGCAACTGAACCACCGCGAACGGTTTCTTGCCTGTCTTGGGATCTTCCAAACCAACAGGCTTCAGCGGACCGAACGTCATGGTCTTCACACCGCGCCGGGCCATCACTTCGATCGGCATACACCCGTCAAAAACCTGGTCGTCTTCAAAATCATGCATCTCAGCCTGCTCCGCGGTGGCCAAATCCTCACGAAAGGCCATGAAAGTCGCTTCGTCCATCGGGCAGTTCAAATAGGCGGCTTCACCTTTATCATAGCGCGATTTCAAATAAACCTGATCAAAGTCAATAGATTCCTTCGTGATGATTGGCGCCGCCGCGTCAAAGAAATGCAGACCCGCCGCACCGTTAAGGTCTTGGATCGCCGCCGCTAAATCTGGTGAGGTTAGCGGGCCGGTGGCGATCACCGTGGGCCCGGTTGGCAAAGCCGTCAGCTCCGTGGCGATGACGGTGACTAAGGGATGTTGGCGCAATTGTGCCGTGATATAACCGGAGAATTGATCCCGGTCGACCGCTAAAGCGCCGCCGGCAGGAACGGCGCTACGATCGGCCGCCGCCATCACCAAGGAATCCAGGCGCCGCATTTCCTCTTTAAGCAACCCAACGGCATTTGTCAGCTGATTTGCCCGCAGTGAATTAGTACACACCAACTCCGCGAAATCACTGGTATGGTGGGCCGGGGTTGATTTAGTCGGTCGCATTTCATACAAATGGACCGGAATGCCTTGTTGGATCAACTGCCAGGTGGCTTCGCTGCCTGCTAAACCAGCGCCAACAACGTTAACATAATCTGTGGTCATCGCTTAACCTCATTTAATTGATTTTGAACTATGTGCCTACTCGTCTACTAGCATAGAAACGCTGCTAATTTTTTTGGGGGGCTCATTACGCCCCTGATTGAATTGAACCACTGTCCTGCTGTGCTGACGCAAGCGTTTATTTCTGGACTTGTTCTTGATAGTCACCGTTCGGACACAGGATCTGGTGACCACCCTTGACTTTCTTATCCACCAAATAATGTTGACAAACCGGGCAATCGCGACCGACTGGTTTGTCCCAAGAAACGAAATCACAGTCCGGATAACGGGAGCACCCGTAGAAAATCCGATTCTTCTTCGACTTACGTTCGAGAACTTGACCTTGATGACATTTCGGACATTCAACGCCGATTTCTTTGGTGATTGCCTTGGTATTGCGGCAGTCTGGGAAGCGACTGCAGGCGTAAAATTTCCCAAAGCGCCCCATCTTGATCACCATTGGCGCGCCACAAATGTCGCAATCAAAACCAGCAGGCTCATCCTTGATTTGGACTTTCTCGATTTGTGTTTCAGCGGTCTTCAATTCCGTTGCGAATGGTCGGTAATACTGATCGACCACCTTGACCCAGTCACCTTGGCCAGCCTCGATCCCATCCAAATCATTTTCCAACTTGGCGGTAAAATCAATATTGACAATATCAGGGAAGAATTCCTCAATCAAATTATCAACGATCTCACCAAGTTCGGTGGGTTCGAAGCTCTTACCTTGAAGTTTCACGTAATAGCGCTTCTGGATCGTATCAATGGTTGGGGCGTATGTTGAAGGCCGCCCCACGCCGTTTTCTTCCAGCGCCTTGACCAAACTGGCTTCCGTATAACGAGCTGGCGGTTGGGTAAAGTGCTGCTCCGGATCCGTTTTGACCAGATCAGCTTGGTCGCCAACGGCCAGATCCGGTAATTTGTTCTCTTTTTGCTCCTCGGTACTACTCTGATAGATCTTGGTGAACCCGGCGAACTTCATTTGCGAGCCATTGGCGCGATAAATGACCCCGTTCTGTTCCAACTGGACCATCATCGTGTCGTAGACCGCAGGCGTCATTTGACTAGCCAAGAACCGCGACCAAATCAGGCTGTATAAACGCAATTGATCGCGAGTCAAAATTTCCTTCAATGAATCCGGTGTCCGCATGACGGAACTAGGGCGGATCGCCTCATGGGCATCTTGAGCCCCCTCAGGATTCTTGTTCTTTCGGAGCTTCGTGGCCGCATATGCCTCGCCCAAAGTCTCGTGCAGATAAGTCGCCGCTTCATGCTTCGCAACGCTGGAGATCCGGGTTGAGTCGGTCCGCATATAGGTGATCAAACCAACGGTCCCTTCTTTGCCCAGATTGATTCCTTCATAAAGCTGTTGCGCGATCATCATCGTCTTGCGCGTCTTGTAATTCAGGCGACGATTGGCCTCTTGTTGCATTGAACTGGTGGTGAATGGCGCTGCCGGGAAACGTTTCCGCTCTTTCTTGGTCACCTTGGTCACGTCAAACGGTTGTTGGCGGTCGATCCGCTTAAGAACGGCCTGAACCGCAGCGTTGTCGGGTAAAGCCTGCTTCTTCCCGTCATAACCATAAAAATTCGCCGCGAACTTCTTGCCGCGCCCTTTTTGAAACTCTGCCGCAAGACTCCAATATTCTTCCGGAATAAAGGCTTTGATCTCCCTCTCCCGATCAATGACCAACTTTAAAGCAACGGATTGTACCCGGCCGGCGCTGAGCCCCTTCTTGACTTTGGCCCAGAGAATCGGACTGATCGAATAACCCACGATTCGGTCCAACACCCGCCGCGCTTGCTGCGCGTCAACCAAATTCATGTCGATACTGCGCGGTTCTTTAAAGGCGTCCTTGACCGCATTTTTCGTAATTTCGTTGAAAACGACCCGATTGTTCGCCGTCGGATCCAAGTTCAAAATGTGGGAAACATGCCACGCAATGGCTTCCCCTTCTCGGTCCGGATCGGCTGCCAGATAAACATGATCGGCTTTTTTGGCGGCGGCTTTCAGTCCTTTGATGACATCGCCCTTGCCTCGGATCGAAATATATTTCGGCTGATAATCGTGATCAAAATCAATGCCCATCTGACTTTTTGGTAGATCCCGAATATGGCCTAAACTGGCAACGACATGATAATTGCGCCCCAGGTATTTCTCAATGGTTTTAGCTTTTGCCGGCGATTCGACAATAACCAAGTTCTTCTTGGTGGCCATGCAAAAACTCCTTTCCTTCTGCTAGAAAACGTATTTATCAAAACTTCTAGACCGTCAAAAGCGGTGACGGTCAAATCGGAAATAATCATAAGCTAGTTTTCAACCGCTTGTCAACCATAAGAATTTCGGAGCAAGGCCGATTTGACCCGAAAAAGGCTAAATTGCCGCCATATTTTGAAAATCAACCAAGACGTCGGCAGCGGTCAGGACCGGGGTTGCGCCCGCGGCCAATAGTTCATTGGTCCCCACAGAGGTTGGCATCAAAATATCCCCAGGCAGCGCGTAAACATTGCGATTCTCTTGCAGCGCTAAATTTGCGGTGATCAAAGAACCGCTATGATGCTCAGCTTCCGTGACCAAAACACCTTGGCTCAACCCAGCGATGATCCGATTGCGCTGAGGGAAATTATATCGGGTCGGTGCCGTGCCAGATGGATATTCACTCAACACCAGACCCCGCTGCCCAATCAGTTGTTGTAACGAACGATTGCACTGGGGGTAGAAAATATCCAGACCCGTCCCAATCACCGCAATCGTTTGCCCATGGGCCAAGAGCGTTTCTTGATGAGCCAATTGATCGGCCCCCGCCGCCAGTCCACTGACGATCGTGATTTGATTTTGGACCAGCGGTGGAATCAAGCGGCGTAAACAATGTTGGGTGTAATTCGTACACGCCCGGGCGCCCACCACCGCCAATTTCGCGGTGGTCAACAGTCGCAAGTTGCCTTGATAATACAGGATCAGTGGCGGTCGATAGATTTCGGCCAAGGCCTGGGGATAGTCAGGATCTAGAATCGTCAAAAAGGGCATATTCGGCCGCGCGACTGGTTGCAACTGACTGGGACGCTGGGGCCAAGCCGCCAACAGCTCCTGATCAAGCCGCGGCCACTGCCAAGTCGCCACCTGAGTCGTTGCCAAAGTCCGCAACCACAGCGCCAACCACAGTCGATCGCGGTAACGCCACTTCGGTTGAGCCAACGCCGCTAATAACACCGCGTCTTTTTCCAAAAAAATCACCTACATTCTTAATCATACACTCATGATCAAGTACGCAGATGATCGCGATTTTACTTTTTCTGTTCGACCTTTTTGCCAAGAAAATAATCACTCTTGTGCGTTAGCGGCCAGCCGCTTGGACCGGGCTAAAACTGCGGCGATGGATCGGGCAAGGTCCCAGGCGAGCCAGCCCAGCCAAATGGGCCGCGGTGCCATAACCGGCGTTTTGAGCGAAATCATAGCCGGGATAAACCTGATCATACATCGCCATCAAGTGATCACGGACCTGCTTGGCAACAATACTGGCGGCGGCGATGCTGGCGGATTTCTGATCACCCTTGATCAACTTCTCCTGCCTGATCGGGACAGGGATGGTCATCGCGTCCACCAGAATCAATTGGGGCCGCCAAGCCAGCTGATTGATCGCCTGGGCCATGGTCAATTCGGTGGCGTGATAGATATTTTCCCGATCGATCAGGTCGGCGCTTCCGACCCCGATACCAACGGCTAACGCTTGCCCGAGAATTTCCGGATACAACGCTGCTCGTTTCTTCGCGCTGAGTCGCTTGGAATCATCGACGCCAACCAAAGCGAAATCATGGGGCAAAATAACGGCGGCGGTGACCACTGGTCCAGCCAGCGGACCGCGGCCCACCTCATCCACCCCAGCAATCAAGGGAAACTGCGGCCAGAATTGCCGCTCCAACCGCAAGCGCCCGGCCAAGGCCGCTTGGGCCTGTTCAGCGGCCAGCACCCGGCGCTGATACTGCTGCAACGCGTGCTGAACGCCCACCCGCGGATCGGCCTGCAAGCGCCGCAACCACTGGGGATCAATAGGTTGCGCTGGCGCGTCAGCCAATCGGGCCTTGATTTGGGCCAAAGTCCAAGGTGCTTCTGCGCCGGAATCGGCGCCGGCTAACTTCAGATCAGTCATCAGCAACGGTGGCCTCCCAACCAACTGGGGGCAGATCCAAAGTGATCCGCCCTAATTTACCTTTACGGAAATCAAGCAAGAACTTCGCCGCCATCCGATCGTAATCATCCCGCAATCCTGCCTGTTTGGTCAGTAACAACAGCAGTTCCACCGCCGGCAGGTCCAGTTGCGCCGCGGTCAACTGATAAGTTTGTTGTAAGATCTGTGGGTATTGTTTTTGATAGAAATCAAGGGCGAACAAGGTGATGTCATCCTCATGATATAACCCTTCCTTGATGGCCCCAGTCAGGGCTAGTTTCTGCCCGACGGTGGGATCTTCAAACTTCGGCCAAAGCACCCCTGGCGTATCGAGCACTTCAAAATCATCTTTGGTTTTCAACCAATTTTGCTTACGAGTTACGCCGGGTCGATTGCCGATCGGGGCGATATTCTTGCCAGCCAAGCGATTCAGAAAAGTCGATTTCCCCGAATTGGGAATCCCGATACACATGGCGCGGATCGTGGTTTTCAGGACCCCTTTTTGCTGTTGCGCGGCGATCTTCGGCGCCAGGATCTGCTTAGCCGCGTGCAAAACGGGACGGAGTGGCTGGCCGTGTTGTGAATCCAACGCCAAGACTGGTTGCTGTTCGCGCTGGTAATATTTCTGCCAAGCCTGGGTCATTTGCGGGTCCGCCAAGTCGGCCTTGTTCAAGAGCAATAAATGTGCCTTGTCGCCGATCAATTCCCGTAACATCGGATTGCGGGAACTTTCCGGCAAGCGGGCATCCACCACCTCCAAAACCAAATCAACCTGTTTTAAGCGTTCTTGAATCTCCCGTTTGGCCTTGGCCATATGTCCGGGATACCATTGAATTGTTGCCATTGTTCTAACTCCTTCGTGCCAAGGGTCTGGCGCCCATGGACTCTAATTTTCGCGAACGCCTCGCCAGAAAGCCACAGAATGGAACTGGGGGCCTTCTGTGCGGCCAAGCGCAAAATTCCTGTTCGTCGTCGGTTCACGCCAACTGCTGTTTCTGATGGACCTGTTGATCGTGGCCTGATCTACCCTGATCAATGACTAGTGCTTAATGATCAATGAATAATGATTAATGAGCAGACTCTATTTTACCATTCAACGCCAATATTTTCAGGGAATATTGAAACGTGAATCGACGGGTGGCCAAAAAAAGGGCCCGGCGCGCAAAATAATCATGTTTGCTGGTCGTTTTCCGTCATACTGCACTACTAAGTTACCGATCAGGTCAGGCAAATGGAACCCAAAAAGACCAAGTTAGCCGAACTACTGATCATTCAGTCGCGCTAACTTAGCCAGTGGTCGTATTTTTAGTTGAAAATCCTGACTTTTCGCAGGGTTTGAGCGGCGGACCGCCTTATTTCCGGGCCTGACGCGCTAGGATATCGTCAATGATATCGCGCAGTGACACCTGGGCCATTTGAGTTTCGGCGGCGGTTTGGACCTGGGTGTAAACCCCATTCAAGGTTCCTTGGATATTACCGCCCACAATACAAAGCGGATTTGTTTTCTCATCAACATGGAGCAAATTACGGTTGTCCTCAATCGCCAAATAAACATCCAAGAGGCTAATATCTTCCGGCGCTTTAGCCAAACGCAAGGCGACTTTACCTGGCTGGCTATTGAGCAGACCGGCCTTGACCAAGGTCGACATCATGCGGCGCACCATACTGGGATTCGCTTCAATGCTTGCCGCGATCGCCGTGCTGGACAGATTACCATCCGCATAAACATAAACAAAGGCCAAGATATGGACCGCATCGCTTAATTTATGGGAAAACTTCATGTTCAATCACTCTCCGGGTAACTTCTCGATAAGAAAGCACGCATATTTTCTGGCTGACGACCGGTGATTTTCGCAAAATCAGCGGTGACAATGTCGAACAGACCCAGCGCTGCCGCCGCATACATGCTGGCCAGTTCGGCGCCGTCACCTTCAGCCGCGTAAATCTCCTGGAATTGGGCGCCTGTCACCGGTTGATAACCGATCGAATGTCCGGTGACCGCTGTCATGATTCGACCCAATTCTGGCATCGTCAAACTTTCTTCCTGAGTTACAGTATACACCTGTCCGGCGTCTCGTAGTTGCGGTTTCGTCGCCAAGGCCGCGATCGCCGCGGCGCTATCAGCTTGACTGATGAAGGCCATTGCCTGTTGCCCCACCGGATAGATCAAAGCCTGACGCTGGATCAGCTCAGGTAGATAGGGCACCAGCGGATCCGCGTAAAGCGAATTCTTGATGATGGCGTAGTGTAAGCCACTCCCCGCTAAGCGCCGCGGCACGTAAGCATAATACGGCGCCATGGTAAAGGGATCATTCTCTTGATCCGCGTAAAAACTAACGAAGATCACACTAGGCACCTGCGCAGCCTGTAACGCTTGTAAGGAATTTTCAAATTCATTGATGCGCCGCTGTAAATCATAGGTTTTACTAGGAATGTAAACCACCACATCCTGGCCGCTAAAAGCCTGCGTCATCCCAGCCACATCAGCGTAATCCAACGCCGCCAGGTTCACACCTTGAGCCTGCAATGTTCGGGCCTTGGCCACCGTGTGCACCGCCGCCGTGACCTGCGCTGGACCCACCGTGGCAACTAAATCGGCCACCACTTGCTGGCCAAGATGGCCGGTCGCCCCGGTCACTAAATATTTCTGCAAAGTTGATTTCATTGTCATTTCCCCTTTTCTCATTAAACTTACTAATCTACCAGAAATCTCCTGATCTCCCAGTCAGCCAGGTTGGCGGTTAATTCATTTTTCAAGTCACCGCGCCAACCGATCTCACCTTTGATCGCGCTAGGCCTTAATCCTGCTTGAGAATACCATGGGCTTGTAAGTAACGTTTTGCGACCACCGCGGCCTTTTGATGCGCAACGGTCACCTGATAATTCATTGCCTGCATGTCTTTCGTGGAGATCTTCCCCGCGATCCGATTCAGACTGGTGACGATCTGCGGATGGTCCTGCGCAAAACTCGTTAACATCAGCGGCGCGCCTTGATACGGTGGGAAAAACGACTTGTTGTCCGTCAACACCACCAAATCGTACTTTTTGATCTGCGGATCGGTGGTATAGGCGTCACTCACATCCAGATCACCTTGGGCCAAAGCCTGATAGCGTAAAGCCGGCTCCAAAGTTTTCACGTTTTTGAAATTAAGGCCATAGGTTTTCTGTAAACCAGGGTACCCATCACTTTGTTGGAAGAAATCCGGGTCAAACCCCGCCCGCAGTTGCGGATACTTGGCCAGATCACTGATGGTCTTGAGCTGATATTTCGCCGCGGTCTGGCGGGTGACGGTCATCCCATAACCGTTCTGATACGCCATTGGCCGCAATAAGCTCATTTTGAATTGCTGCGCCAGTCCATTTTTCGCGTCCTGATAGGCACTTTGCGGATCATGACTGATTGCTGAATCGGTCTTGACCAACGATTGCAACACGGTTCCGGTAAATTCAGGATAAATATCGATTTGTTGCGCCTTCAGCGCCTTGAACAGGAAACTGGTCCCGCCAAAATTCCGCTTGAGCTCCACATTGACATGCTTGTTGTCGGCTTCGATCAAATCTTTATACAGATTGATCAAGATCTCCGGTTCGCCCCCCATTTTACCGGCGATGGTGATGGTTTCTGTTTTCGGCGCGGTCGCTGCCCGCACGCCATAAACACCACCACCAACCGCCACTAAGGCGACCAAACCGATCAGCAACCGTTTCAGCGAGGTGTGGGAGAGCAATTTGATCAACCAGCTGGCCACCAAAGCCAAGGCCGCCGCCAAAATCGCCCCAATCAACAAGGCCGGATTGTTATTGGTTTGGATGCCCAAGAGAATATAGGTTCCCAAACCACCACCGCCGATCAACGCCGCTAAGGTGGCCGTGCCAATGATCATCACCACGCCGATCCGGATCCCTGACAGAATCATCGGCATCGCCAAGGGGATCTGGACCCGCAACAATTTATACCGCTTGGACACCCCCATGGCATCAGCCGCCTCGATCAATAAGGGATCAATATTGGTCAAACCTGCGTATGTATTCTGGAAGATCGGCATGATCGCGTACAAGACCAACGCGATAATCGCTGGGACGGTCCCAATACCCACCAAGGGAATCAACAAGCCCAAAATCGCTAAACTAGGGATCGTTTGAATCACACTGGCCACCTGTAAGACAAATTCGCCACCGCGGCGATGGTTCATTAAAACCACGGCCAAGGGGATCGCGATCAAGATGGTGATGATCGTGGCGATCAAGGCCACCTCAATATGTTGGCCTAACGCCACCAAGATTTCATGCCCATTCGTTTGGGCGTAATGGATCGTTTCATTGAACATTGGTCGCAACCTCCTTTTCTAAACTGGCCAAGTAACTCACCAAATCGGTGGCGGCCAATGTCGTCTGGTTAACCTTGACCTGAACCAACGGCTGGTTCTGGATCAACGCCGCCCATTGATAGATCGTCGTTTCCGGCGGCAAAGCCACCAACGTCGGACTAGGTGACGGGCCCGTTGCTTGACCAAAGCCCGCTTTAACGACTTGGCGCAAGGTTTGGTGGTCTTCAATAATGTCCTTGAAGAAGTTAGCGACAAACTCATTGGCGGGAGCGCCAATGATCTCTTGTGGCCGCCCCACTTGTTGCAAATGACCATCATGGATCACCGCCACATGATCGGCCAACAACATTGCCTCATGCATATCATGCGTCACAAAGATAATCGTCGTGGCCAACTCCCGATGCAATTTCAAAATCAACTGCTGCAACTGCCGCTTGGAAACAGGATCCAACGCGGAAAAAGGTTCATCCATCAACATCAATTTCGGATCTGCGGCCAAGGCGCGGACGATCCCGACTCGTTGTGCCTCGCCGCCAGATAACTCTGCCGGCTTTCGGTTCGCGTAAATGGCCGGGTCCAAATCCACCATTTGCAACAATTGTTCGATCCGCGGCCGGATCTTCGCCTTGGACCAGCCCAAGGCCTCCAACTGCACCCCGGCGTTTTGTAGCACCGTCATATTGGGAAAAAGCGCGCTGGATTGTAGCACGTACCCAATATGTTGCCGTAATTCTTGCAAATTGCCAGCGGCAACGTCCACCCCGTCGATCAACACTTGCCCACTCGTTGGCACCACCAACCGATTGACTGTTTTCAACAAAGTGGTTTTGCCACTGCCGGATGGTCCTACTAAAACAAACAACTCCCGCGAAGCGACGCGCAAATTGATCGCCGCCAACGCCGCCCCACTTTGATACTCTTTAGTGACCCCTTTAAATTCAATCAAAATCATCGCTCCTACATGTAACTATATTAATAACTTGTTGTTTTAATAATAACACCATTTTCAAATTTGACAAGTCATTTATCCTAAAACAAGCGAAAAAAAAGACGAGCGCTGAACCTCGATGCTCAGCGCTCGTCTGACCCAAATAATCGGGTCTAAAATATTTTTTTAAGTGAATCAGGCCCCTGTTGCCGTTAATTTGGCGATGGCCTGCGTCAACATTTGATCGTGGGCGTGTAAATAGGTGGCCACGGCTTGATACAGCGCGATCCGCGTCTGTTCGTTGAAAACGCCTGTAGCGGTTAGCTGCGCTTGCGTCTGCACCTGTTTGACGGCGGCGACGGTGCTATCATCATAGACACCCTTCGTATTCGCCAACTGGTAACCCAAGCCTTGCAAATTCTGCTGTAACAATTTGACTTGGTCACTGACGTCACCAGCCTGTAAGGTTTTCCCGCTGGAAATCAGACTCAGATTCGCCAATGCGGGGTAAGCCACCAGCACATTAGGGGTAATTCCCTTGTGATTGATCCAAGTCTTGTTGGGCGTCAACCATTTCGCCGTGGTAAATTTCATTTCGCTGGTTTTGCTTAGTGGGACCACAGCTTGGACCGTGCCTTTCCCATAAGACTTGGTTCCGATCAGCGTCGCCGTACCCGATTGCTGCAACGCCGCCGCGAAAATTTCCGCCGCGCTAGCGCTACTGTTATCGATCAAGACCGCCACTGGTTCCGTTACTTTAAAGCCTTTGTCATATTTCTCGCTGGCGCGATAAATGTCTTCCTGGCCGGCGCGATCCTGAACCCGCATGATCACCTTTTTGTTGGCTAAGAACATACTGGTCACTGCCAGCGCGCTATCCATTAAGCCGCCGGGATTGCCACGCACATCGATCACGAAACGAGTCGCCCCAGCCTGACGGAGCTTCTTGATCGTCTTTTTCATGCCACTAGCGGTGTTTTCTGCAAAAGTCGTCACACTGATCACGCCGACGTTGGAGCCCTTTTCTGAAAGGGCGCCACTGACCGTAGCTTGATCGATCGCTGCTCGTTTCAAACTGACTTGGAAGGTGTCACTGCCCCGCTTGATCGCCAATTTGACCGTACTACCTTGCTTACCGCGGATCTTGCTGACGGCTTGATCCACGGTCATTTTGGCGGTAGAGTGGCCATCGATCGTCAGGATCAGATCATCAGCCTTCAAACCGGCTTTCTCCGCTGGTGAGCCCTTGATCGGAGCGACGATCTCGATGGCTTCCTTGCCCTGTCGCACCTGGGCTCCGATGCCTTGGAAGGACCCAGAGATCGAGTCATTGAGGCTGGAGGTTTCTTCCGTGGTCAAATATTGCGAGAACGGATCGTCCAAACTGTCCAACATGCCAGAAATGGCGCCGTTGATCAACTTCTTGGAACTCACTTTCTGAAAATAATTGGCTTTGATCGTGTGATAGACTTGATTGACCTGCTGTGTTTCACTGACCGCAGCCAGCCGTTGCGACACCTGATGCATGGTGAAAACAGCGCCGCCCACCACACCTAAAATCAAGGCGACCGCCACACTAACCCAATAAGTCAAACGAGTAAAGCGCTTCGGACGTTGCGGCTTGGGCAACAGTTGCCCCAGTTGCCCCTCATTTGAGGTTAGCTTGATGAGGTTGATGGCCGCCTCTGTATCGAATACAGGCGGCTCAGGCGCCGCGCTTGCTCCCGCTTGTTCCGGTTCCTTGGGGGCGGCGGTTTGGGGTTGTTCAGCCTGATCCCCAGTTGGCTGTTCTTGATCTGTTGATTTCAATCTTTTCCCTCGCTATGCTTCACTTTCCAAATATTGTTGGTAGGCCTGATCGAAAATCGTCATGCCCGGCAAATAATTGCCATTCAATTCCAAATAACGCGAAAGTCGGTCATAATCCGTTTCCTGTTTAGGAAAACTATGATCAAAGAACGCGTTGTTGGCAAACTGCGCGATCTCATCGTGGCTGTTGGGATTTCGTTGGGTCATTAAATATTGATAAAAGCTGCGTCTGAAGATCATGCGCGCGCCACCTTTCTTATTCCTGCGAAATCATTATCAAAAGTACGGCACCAGGTCAGTAAAAATAAAGCCAGCGCCTCAGCAAAGTTAATCAGCGCAAACCCGGTGAGTTCCGTCTGCCGGCTTGTCCGAATTGCGCCCTTATTTCGGCAAATACACGCTGAAATCCAGTTCATCGTTATCTAAATCAAAGCGCGTGGCCCGCAGGCTAATCCCGTTTTTGATCTTGTACTTGCGTAAATGCAGGGTGATCGTACTCTTCTTCGTGTCCAGGCTGACCCAGCTAGGAATCTTATAGTCATGACCAATAAAGTTCATCACTTGGCTGATTGGAATTGGGAGCGCGCCGATCGACAAGCTTTGGGCCTTCAATTGGATGTCGCCGTTTTCCAACACGTAGGGATCCAGCGATAAGTTAAAGGGCACCTGAGTCCCTAAGAAGGCGAAATTGCCGCTCAAAACGGCTTGATCGGTTAATTTGAACTGATACTTAATGTCATCACTCTTCAAGTAATCACTGAGTCCATACGCGACGATCCGATTGACCTGCTTCTTGGTCATCTGCACATTCATGACCGGCTCGTCAGCCGCCGCCACGTCGGCCGATAAGGTGGTCGGCGCCGGGCTAATGAATAGCTTCGTGCCGACAAAAATGCCCACGCCTAAAATCAAACCGATCAAGACTAGGAAAAGCCACTTCCACAGATTGAAAGGTTGTTTCGGTTTGTTTTTCTTAGGGGATTTCGCAGCTGGGGTCCGCCGTAGAGTTTGTGTTTGCGTTTGTTCTGCCATGATTTACTCCTCGATTTCCTAACGATATAACCAAGCTGTTCTGATACTCTGGATCTTCTTGACGAAGCGACCGGCAATCGCTTGGTAGCCGCGATTATTCGGATGGAAGTGATCTTCCGTATACAGATACGGATTGAAGGCATCCTGACCCGCCTTGTTATTCGCCAGGATCGATCCTTTTGGTTGGGTCATCACCGTGTCAATATCCACATAATACGTTTGCGTATATTGCTTGAGCACCTGTTGGGTCGTTTGATTCCACAGGCCCATGCTGGTTTTCATATCCGTGATCTGTGGGAAATAAACATAAAACGGATTATAGATGCTCGCCACGACTAAGGGCGCCTGGGGATTATACTTGCGAATCTCCTTGATCAACCGATTCAAATTCTTCTGATAAACCTTCTGACCTGCCTTAACTTTATTCAAATCCATGTTCATCACATCTTTTTTGATGATGTGCATCAAGTCATTGGCGCCGACGGTCATGGTGATCAGATCCGCCTTGGCCAACCCCGCTTGAATGTCCTTGGATTTAACGATGCGCTGATACACTTGACTGGAAGTATCCCCGCTCTTACCAAAGTTCTCACTGGTCAGAGTTACATTATCGACCTCGGCCAACTGTGATTTGACCAAGGGCACGTACCCGCCACTCTCACTGGCATCGCCTAACCCGAAAGTCAGCGAATCGCCAATGGCCACATAGTTGACCGTGGCCTTCACTTTAGTTTGCTTGGTGGTCAAACGACCCCCGTGACTGGTTGTTCCTGCTGGTGATTTGACCACCAATTCTAGCACCAAAAACATGACCAACGCGCTGATCACGATGGTCAAGATAACTTTAAGTGCCTGTCCCATTTTCTTCATTAACTTTCACGACCCATGTTTACATACTCTAAAACCTGAAAAAATCAACAAAAAAGTGGAACCGTAGCCCCACTTTTCTTCCCGCTTATCCTCGATAAAACATTACCGCGATCGCCCCAGCACCGGTATGGGTGGCGATTACAGGGCTCGTTGGCGCCACCAAGATCGGCACCTGTGGTAAAACGGCTTGGATTTGTTCCTTAACTTGATCAGCGAGGGCTTGCGCGTCGGCGTGAGAAATGCCGACCATCTTGACAGAAGCGCCGGCATTGGCCATTTTCTTGACCAGATCCCGGTAGAAATTCTGGATCGTCTTCATCCCGCGCCCTTTGGAGATCGCCTCTAACTGGGCATCATGTAACTGCAAAATAACTTTGATATTCAAAAGACTGGATAACATTCCGGAAACGCGGCTAAGGCGACCCCCCTTGACCATGTTCGTCAGACTGGTGACCGACATATACAATTCCGTTTGGTCGCGGACCTGATCCACCGCCGCGATGATCGCCTCGCGACTGGCGCCTTGCTGGGCCATTTTGGCCGCCTGTAACACTTGGAACGCCATCGCCCGATCGGTGAAATCACTGTCGATCACGGTCACCGTCGACCGAGAGATCTGGGCCGCTTGCCGGGCCGCGTTGACTGTGCCACTAATTGTTTCAGTCATATGAATCGAGATCACTTCGCTACCATCGGCTGTTAACTGATCGTAACAATCCAGGATCGTGCCGATCGAAGGTTGACTGGTCTGAGGTAAGGCCTTGGATCGGCTCATTTTTTCCATAAATTCTTGCCTTGATAAATTCACACCGTCAGTATAAACATCGTCATCGATCACGATCGTCAGTGGGATGACCGTGATTTGATATTGTTCGATTTCTGCCGGTGTCAATTGGACTGAGGAATCAGTCACAATCTTGATTTTGCTAGTCATGATATCTAGGCTTCCTCTCAAGCGCTTACCGCAATGATTTTATTGGCTTCATTTGGCTAGTATACCAGAATTAGCCGCCAAATTCATTAAAAGTGACTAGCCGAACCAACAAAAAAGGGGCACTTCGCCCAAAAGAGTGTGAGCCAGCCCGGGTAGCTTCCGAGCATTAACCTCGTCAGGATTTTGGAGGCCGCTCTTTGCCTCCGGAAGCCTGACGTTGTTAAGCGCAAGAAGCTGGGCTGGCGAACACGTTTCAAAAAAGAGTGCGAGCCGACCTGGGTAGCTTCCGAGCATTAGCCTAGCAATTGTTTTGAAAGCTGGGCTTTGCTTTCGGAACAATTGCGTAGCTAAGCGGAGGAAGCTAGGTCGGCGAACACGTTTCAAAAAAGAGTGTGAGCCAGCCCGGGTAGCTTCCGAGCATTAACCTCGTCAGGATTTTGGAGGCCGCTCTTTGCCTCCAGAAGCCTGACGTTGTTAAGCGCAAGAAGCTGGGCTGGCGAACACGTTTCTATCATGCCCGCGGCTTGCACTGCGAGAATCGGGGTGAGCTCGCTGTGGGCGTCACTTCGAGCTTTTCGGAAGGACGCCGAAAAGCTCAAAGCTGAGCCTTGTCCTAAGTGGCTGAGCCACCAAGGACAATTTCACGGCGACCTCACCCCGATTCTCTCCGCTCCAGCCGCTCAACGTTATCTTACTCGTTTCAGCGCTCCCGTCGGCTGGCGAACACGAGTAAGCGATCGCTGATTGCCGTTTTTCCGAACTGATCAAGCAGGATAAATTTGTTGCAAAGCCGCCACATCAGCGGCGCTCAAACTTGTCACTCCTTGATCCAATGGATACATGACCGAACTTTTCGCGGTACTGTGGCCTAACCCTAAACTATGGCCCACTTCATGCAAAGCCACGGAAACCGCCACGGCTTGAGGATAGGCCACGTTCAGTTGCGCCGAGCCTTGATTGCGCGCGTGCTCGTAAGTTCCCAGCCGATAAGTGGTGATCGCCGGTCCACCTTGACCTAATTCGATCGTCGTCTGAACGCCAGCGCCTTGGTTCTTCTGGTAGGTACCCAAGGTCAACTGATTGCTGTCACCATGGCCAGTGCCCGCCACTAAATTAACCAGTCGGGTGGCGTTGTACGCGGCAATCGCGCTGGTAAAAACTTGTCGCACTTGGTCGGGCGTTTGCGCCTCAAAGTGATAATAATAAGTGCGTTGCAACTTTCCAGTTGGGACGATCGACTCGATCGGTGTTGTGTTCGCCGCCTGATCCGACGTTTGCGGCGCCACTGCAGTCGAACTTGACGAACTCGATGCGCGCGTTGACGCCGCCGAATCACGACTCGCCGCAGCCGCGCTGGCCGCAGCCGACGCGCCAGTCGCCGCTGGCGTGGCGCCACCGTTCAACCGTTGGAACCCGGCTTTGATCAAGGCGATGGTTTTGAGCGAAACTTGTTTGACCTGTTGCTGAACTTGCAGCCGTTGTTGCGCTGGCAAGGGACTGCCGGCGCCAGTGAAAAACCAAATCACAGCGACTAACAGAATTAATTTGATCCATTTACGATGTCGACGCACCTGCTCACTCCCCATTATAGTTGTATACTTTAATCGCCTGACTCACGTGATCGCGGCAACTCAAATCGCATAATCACGTGATCGCGCACCTAAATCGCCCATTTTCAGAAACCAAAGGAGCGTGGCGTTATTTTTAAGCTAACTTTATTGAACCACACTCGCTGGTCAAGTGCGAACCCTTTTAGAAAAAATTAAAAAAGAAAGTCAGCAGGCTGACTTTCTCATTGGGAAAATGTTGATTTGATCAAACGCGTGGGCGCTGTTCTAACAAGCAAGCGGACCAGCGATCGTTTCATTCCCCGACGGATTCAGAAGACGGTCCAGCCGTGGCCCGGATCCGCTGAAACTCCAGAAAATGATAGGCGGGCTGAGAGCCCTGGGCCAAGAAATCTTGCTGCTGGGTCAATTCAAAGTCAGCCCAAGGCAGCGCGGGCATATAAGTATCGCCAGCGTAGTGCCCGTCGATTCGCGTCTGATAAAGAAAATCCACCTCGGCAGCAAATAGAGTAAATAAGGCCACGCCGCCGATCACATAGAAAGTACGCTGCGGTTCTTGGGCTAGGCGTTGCCGCAAAGCGGCCGCGCTGCCAAAGACCTCGACCTCATCTGGAAACTGCGTCGCCGCCTGATGCGTTAAGACCAAATGATGCCGTTGTGGCAACGGACCGTGGGGAAACGAGGCATAGGTCCGCCGCCCCATCACGATCGTTTGCTGCCACGTCACTTCCTTGAAACGTCGTAGATCAGCAGGCAAGCGCCAGGGCAGCTGCCCCTGAGCTCCGATCAACCCATTTTGATCCTCCGCCCAAACAAAGGCAATCATGGCAGACCTCCTTAAACAGCCACCGGCGCTTTGATCGCCGGCGCTGGGTCGTAGCCGCTTAATTTGATATCCGCCATTTGATAATCGGCCAGATCCGCCCGAGGCGCTGACGTCAATTCCAGCTGAGGCAGCGTCCGAGGGGTCCGCTGCAACTGCGTCTTGACTTGTTCCAGATGATTCGCATAAATGTGGGCATCGCCAAAGGTATGGACGAAATCGCCCACTGCCAAGCCAGTTTGGCGCGCCACCAAGTGTGTCAGCAGCGCATAACTAGCAATATTGAAAGGCACCCCTAAGAAGGCATCGCCGCTGCGTTGATACAACTGGGCCGACAATTTACCCTCATTCACATAAAACTGAAACAAGGTGTGGCAAGGTGGCAAGGCCATTTGGGGAATATCTTCCGGATTCCAGGCGCTGACGATCAGCCGCCGCGAATCCGGGGTCGCCTTGATCTGCGCCACCACCTGGGCCAACTGATCGATCGTCTCGCCTTGACGCGTCTGCCAATGCCGCCATTGCTGCCCATAAATATGGCCTAAATCACCATAGATTTGCGCGAAACTTGGATCATCAATGATTCGTTGATCAAACCGAGCCATTTCTTGGCGATAGACCTGCGCAAAGTCCGGATCGCGCAGGGCCCGCCGCCCAAAATCTGTCATATCAGGTCCCTGATAGGCCGAGCTGGCCACAAATTTAGCAAAGGCCCATTCATCCCAAATGTGATTATTGTGCTGTAACAAATAACGGATATTGCTATCCCCACGCAAGAACCATAACAGTTCGCTCTTGATCAAGCCAAAGGGCACTTTTTTCGTGGTCAATAAGGGAAAGCCCTGACTCAAGTCAAAGCGCATCTGATAGCCGAATAAGCTATAGGTCCCGGTCCCCGTTCGGTCTGATTTATAATGGCCGCGGGTCAAAATATCATTCAAAAAATTCAAATAAGTTTGTTCGCTTTGATTCACGTTGACTGATCCTTTATCTGTAGATTAGGCTCTCAATTCGGGATAAACATCAAACACGGTTCGGTTCGCGTCGATCACCACGTAGAGATGGCCATTTTGCGGCGAGATGATACTGGTTTGGTAAATGTTATCCAACCCCGAGGCATCTTTTTGTTTGAAAGGGAAATAGATCCGTAATGGTTTACGGTCACTTTCCTCAAACACGAGATCACATTTTTCGATATCTTGGTACTTGATCGCGCGCCCGAACATCCCCATTTCTAGAGAACCAGCATTGATATCGGTTGTCTTGGTGTGGTCTGCCTCAGGTAAAATCTCGATTTTAAAGCTCTTGCAAGGATGGATTTCTTGCATCTTACCCGCACCATTGATGCGGCCATAAGAAGTGGTGACGCGAGCGATCCAAACATCAGCCATTTCGGCGTGAGAAACCGTCCATTCATCCCCATTGCGGAAATAAAAACGTAATTCCTTAAACACGTGTTCTTCAATCATGACCAGATAACTTCCTTTCTCGCTTTCAGTCTAGGTTCTCCCCTATCATATCATATCTGGTAATCGTTTTCGTAGCCAAACGATCAGGGTCTCAGGCTCATTGATCACAGCTCCAGAAACGACAGCTTGCTCCGCTGATTTCAGCGCCCGTCCCAGTTGCGGACCAGGAGTCAACCCCAGGCGCGCCATTAAAAGGCCACCATCCACTGCAAGTTCGTGGGCGTCATGGATCGGCAAAGCCTGATAACGTTGCTCCAAGTCAGCGAAGTCCACCGTCCAGCCTAAATTAGCGCCAACCGTTGCCAACCGCGGCAATACCTGATCATCAAGTTGATAAAGATCGGCCGCGCTGATGGCTTGGCCCGCTTGCAACTTACGACTGAAGGCTAAGCTGGCGCGACTGGCCGCGATCACTTGATTGGCGGTTTTCCATTGACGTAACATCACCGTCAATTGCTGGTCCGACAGCGCGGCCACATCAGCCAACATGGTCCAAACGGCGGCCTCATCCTGCAGAGCGCTGGTGGCGCGCTGGGCAAACGTCGGCATGGTTAGCGCTTGGTCTTTAAAGAAAGGGACGTGGGCCACCAGTCCTGTTTGCAGGAAGCTGGCCCAACCCACTTGCCAGTTAGGACTAAGCATCATTTTGATAAACTCAGTGTGGATCCGTTCCACCGCGATTTTATCCAGCAAGGCCCGATTATCGATCAAACTTTGATAAGTTTCCGGGACGATCGTGAATCCTAGCTGACTGCTAAAGCGCACCGCTCGCATCATCCGCAGCGCATCCTCGTGAAAGCGAGCCTCCGCGGCGCCAACCGCCCGAATCTGTTTGGCCCGTAAATCGGCCAGCCCGGCGAAATGATCGATCACCAAGCCATCGTGGCGCACGGCTAAGGCGTTGATGGTGAAATCGCGGCGTTGCAGATCTTGGGCCAACGAGCGCACAAAGGTGACCTGATCAGGCCGGCGGAAATCTTGATAGCCCGATTCCGTGCGAAAAGTCGTCAATTCGTAACCCACGTGATCAACCAGCACCGTGACAGTCCCGTGTTTGATGCCGGTATCGATGGTTACCGGGAAGATGGCTTTGATCTCCGCGGGGAAAGCGCTAGTGGCAATATCCACATCTGCGATTGCCTTGCCTAAGAGAAAGTCCCGCACAGAACCGCCAACAAAATAAGCTTCATATCCATTAGCTTCAATTTGTTGTAGAATAGGAAGTGCCTGTTGGAATTCTGGGGGAAACTCAGATAAATACATTGATTATCAACACCTATTTCTTAATTTTAGTGGTGGTTTGATTCGGATAAGGGGTCAGGATATGGTAGCTAAACTACGTGTTCACTTCACTTGGACACATCTCAAGGAAATTTTGATGATCAGCCTCGGCGCGCTTTTTTATGGCTTTGGCTTGGTGACGATCAACATCAAGAACAATTTGGCCGAAGGGGGCATCACTGGGATCACCTTGCTTTTCCGCGCCTGGTGGCAAATCGACCCAGCCTACACCACGATTCTGCTGAATATTCCGCTGATCATTCTCGGTTATCGATTTCTCGGCAAAAAAGGCCTGGTCTACACGATTTACGGCACTATGGCCTTGTCCGCATCCCTGTGGATCTGGCAACGCTTGCCGGTAGGAAATTTGATCAATCTTCATGATGATCTGTTTATCGCCGGTGTGCTGGCGGGAATTTTCGGTGGCTTTGGCTCCGGATTGATTTACCGTTTTGGCGGGACCACTGGCGGCAGCGATGTGTTGGCGCGGATCCTGGAAATCGAACGCGGCGTCCCAATGGGCAAAACGCTGCTGGCCTTCGATGTGCTCGTGTTGTTGGCGTCACTGAGCTATCTGGACATTGAACACATGATGTATACCCTGCTGGCCTCCTTCGTCTTTTCCCGAATCGTGGACGCGACCCAAGATGGGAGTTATTCCGCCAAAGGGATGCTGATCATTAGTGACCATTATGAAGTGATCAGCCAGAAATTAATGGATGAGCTGGAACGTGGCGTGACCTACTTGAACGCCGAGGGTGGGTACCAACGCGACGAACGCCAAATCATTTACTGCGTGGTCGCGCCAAACGAACTGGTCCAAGCGAAGCGCATCATCATGGCCTGTGACAAAAAGGCCTTTGTGACGATTCTCGAAGTCCACGAAGCTGTGGGCGAAGGCTTCACCTATGCCCGGCCGCACCATTCTCTCTTTTCTAAACGCAAAGCCGGTTAACCCAACAAACAGACGGAATTGCCCGTCGTCAAAAGTAAGCCGCTTGCGCACGGCATGCTGCGCGACCATTGACCGTAACCACAACCTGCCCCACCACTATTTTGGTGAGGCGTAAGCACCTGCTAGCTGATTGCTAGGGGTGCTTTTTTGATGAGCTACTGATTCTATTTATTTTTCGGCAGTCGCGCCGCCTGTTTGAACGTGGCTGGTTTTAGCGTTCGCGATCATGCTCCAGGTCAAAGAGCAACTCGCTGTAATCAGGATCATCCGGAGCGAGCGTCAAATATTGTTTCAACGCCAAAATCAACTCGGACGTCTGGGCCTCCGCTTGTAAAAAGGCGATGAACTGCCGCATAAAATCAGGATTGGTTTTCAAATTCGGGTAGGCGGCAAAGAACGCCGCCTTGGCTTCGGGGACTTGATCCAAGCGATCGTAAGCCGCCGCCAATTGCCAGTTGACCTGTGGATCGGCCTGATCCGCCGTGGCAATCGGTGCCAACAACTCGATCACGGCCTGATCATCGCCCTTTTGCGCCATAATCGTCGCCAACAACAGCCGCAGCGGTTGAGCGTCAGGATCGACCCGCAGACCCGCTTCCAAGAGCTCCTGGGCCGTTTGGGGCTGTTGTAGCTGGATGGCCGCCTCTGCCCCTAACCGCGCCAGATTCAGATTAAACGCGTCATAGCCTAGACCAACCTGGGCCGTCTGTAAAGCCTCAGCCTCATGACCCAACGCACGCTGGCTGGCAACCAGTGGTTCATACAAGGCGCTATAATCAGCGTTTTGTTGCTGCAAACGGGTCAAAACCTTGATTGCCTGTTCCTCCTGATGCAAATTATGGTAGAGCACGCCCAATTGGAACAGTTGTTCATCTGTGGCCAAGTTCTTCGTTAGCTCCTCGAGCAACGCCACTGCGGCTTCGTATTCACCGGAACCAGAGAGTGCCTCGGCCAAGCGTTGTTTGATCGAAACCTGGGCCCAATAATCATGCCCCGCCGCCAACAAACGCTGATCATATTGAGCCGCCTCCTGATAACGACCCATATTGGCGTAAAGTTCCGCCAAGCCAAAGTCCAGCGCCGGCTCATCAGGTAAAAGCCGCTGCGCCGCCAAAAGTTTCTGCTCGCTGACTTCCAACAAGTTCATGGTTTGATACAAATCGGCCGCCGTGACCAGACTTTCTGGATAGACCGGTGAATCAGGCTTAATTTGATTCAGCCAATCCAAGGCCTGATCGGTTTGATCGTCATCGATCGCCACTTCGGCCAGAATCAGCTTCGCCTCATCAGCGCCAGGGTCATGAGCCAACAATTGCCTGGCGATCTGCGCCGCCTCCTGATCAAAGCCCAGCGCCTGCAACTCTTCCGCCAAACTAAATAATGTCGCGTCATCATCCTCGGCCAAAGCCAACGCGAAGTCACGCTGCGCCGCGGTCAGATCCTGATCATCTAGGTCTTGCAACATTTGTTCTGAATAACTCATGGTGGCACTCCCTTCTTTGCCTGATCACCTAAATCAGACAAGCTCCTTTTTATTATAACGGATTTCAGCTGAAATTGAACGGAACAGCACGACCTTTTACCGAAGAACCGATTGCCAACGATGACAAGCCCGGTCATAGCGCCGCTGAGTTGTTCACGGAACCCGGTGACGAGTTTGCCGTCTCGTGAGGATCAAGTAAAAAAAATAACCCGTTGGAGCATTGCGCCCCAACGAGTCTAACGTTCTAATTATTTAACTGCATCTTTCAAAGCCTTACCTGGTTTGAATGCAGGAACCGTACTTGCAGGGATCTTGATTTCATCACCTGTTTGTGGGTTGCGGCCTTTACGTGCTGCACGTTGACGAACCTCAAAGTTACCAAAGCCGATTAGTTGAACCTTTTCGCCATTAGCAAGCGTTGATTGGATCGTGTTGAAAACAGCATCGACAGCTGCAGTTGCGTCTTTCTTAGTCAAGCCGGTCTTTGATGCAACGCTATCGATCAATTCTGCTTTATTTGCCATATGGAATTCACCTCCCGCAGCCAAGCGTCACGCTAAGCATGCTTTTATATTTCATGAATTATGAAATTGAAACAATGATACGTTTTAGATCATTATTCCACTGATAAAGTTATCATAGAAAGCGCGATATAACAAGGTTTTTTGTCCAAAAAAGCGAGATTTTAGCAAAAAAATCTTAGCTTTCGCCTTTTTTCCTAAAATTAGGGTAAAATAAGGCGTTTTACTTGCGTTTTCGGGCAATCAAGCGGATCGGTGTCCCCGAGAAATCAAAGCTATCCCGAAGCTGGTTGATCAAGAAACGCTGGTAAGAGAAATGGAACAAATCGGGATCATTCACGAAAACCACAAATGTTGGTGGCTTGATCGCCACTTGGGTCAGGTAATAAACGCGGAGACGGTGACCTTTCACGTTTGGTGTCGGTGTGATCGCCACGGCGCGCAAGAGTACGTCATTCAGGACGGAAGATTGGATCCGGCGTTGTTGGTTCTCAGAAACGGTTTTGATCATTTCTGGCAACTGTTTCAACCGCTGCTTGGTGACCGCCGAAACGAAAATAATCGGCGCGTATTCCAAATACTGTAATTGTCCCCGAAGTTTCTCCGTGAACTCACCCATGGTTTTGGTGTCTTTTTCGACCAAGTCCCATTTGTTGACCAGAATAATGATCGCCCGCCCAGCCTCGTGGGCATAGCCGGCAACTTTCTTATCCTGCTCGCGCAAACCATCGGCGCCATCGATGACGAAGAGAACCACGTCGGAACGGTCGATCGCACGTTGCGCCCGCATGACCGCATATTTCTCAGTGGCCTCATAAACCCGGCCGCGCTTACGGATCCCGGCGGTATCGATCATCGTAAATTCTTGCCCGGTCTCATCAGTGAAATGGGTGTCGATCGCGTCACGTGTTGTCCCCTCGATATTGGAAACGATCACGCGCTCTTCGCCAAGAATCGAATTGACCAGAGACGACTTGCCAACGTTAGGCCGGCCGATCAAACTAAACTTGATCGATTGGTCGTCCTCATCATTTACTTCAGGCGGGAAGTGTGCGACCACTGCGTCCAAAAGATCGCCCAGCCCCGTTCCCTGAGTGCCGGAAATTGGCAAAGGTTCGCCGAATCCCAGCGAATAGAAATCATAAATATCTTGGCGTTGTTCGGGATTATCGGCCTTATTGACCGCCAAGATCACTTCCTTATGGGAACGGAAGAGAATCTGCGCGATCCGTTCATCAGCGTCTGTAATGCCTTCCCGAGCGTTCACGAGAAAAACGATCACATCGGCCTCTTCGATCGCGATGTCGACCTGATTACGGATCTGGGTCATGAACGGTTGATCCGCGAATTCGATCCCACCGGTGTCGATCATGCTAAATTCATGGTTCAACCACACGCCGCGGCTGTAGATCCGGTCACGGGTCACCCCTGGCGTGTCTTCAACGATGGAGATCCGTTCCCGGGCGATTCGATTAAAGATCGTCGATTTACCCACGTTTGGTCGGCCAACGATCGCGACTACTGGAATTGCCATTTAACCACCTCTATTTTTTATCGGTAAAAAAAGAGTTGGGCCAAATAAAGGTCCAAACTCTTTTTCAAAGTATGACACTGATTATTTGTCTGAATCGTCGCTGTCTTTCTTCAAAGCATCGCCGATCATTTCGCCTAAACTAAAGCCATTGCTAGTTTCAGGCATCTCATAATCACTTGGAGTCGCTTCTTCTTCCTTACCTTCTTCGCCTGGCTTTTCAGTCAGTGCTTTGATGGATAAAGATAGACGCTTGTTCTCAGGATCTTCGCTCAAGACCTTGACTTGAACAACTTCGCCCTCTTTAAGAACTTCATTCGGAGTAGCGATATGTTGATGAGAAATTTGGGAAATGTGAACCAAACCTTCAACACCAGGCGCAACTTCAACGAAAGCACCGAAAGTCGTCAAGCGTTTAACGGTTCCTTCGATTGTCGCACCTACTGGCGCAACCTCAGCGATCTTGTCCCAAGGTCCTGGTTGTAAAGCCTTGATTGACAGGGAAATGCGATCCTTGTCAGCATCAACGTTGAGCACCTTGACTTTGACTTCTTCGCCAACCTTTAAAACATCGCTTGGCTTGTTGACGTGTTCGTGAGCGATTTCAGAAATGTGAACTAAACCATCAATGCCGCCTAAATCGATAAAGGCACCAAAATTAGTTAACCGAGCAACCTTGCCTTCGACAACATCACCGGGTAACAATTTAGCGAAGATTTCTGCCTTCTTCGCTTCTTTTTCAGCCTTGACCATTTCACGCCGAGACAGGATCAGGCGGTTCTCGCTTGGTTCGATCTCAATGATCTTGACTTCCATGGTTTGACCAACATAGCTCTTCAAATCATCAACGTAGTGATCATCAACCATTGAAGCTGGAATAAAGCCACGAACACCAGCATCAACAACCAAGCCACCCTTAACGACCTCGGTCACTTTGACAGACAAAGTCTCGCCAGCCTTGAATTTAGCTTCAATATCGGACCAAACTTTGCGTGCCTCTAAGCGACGCCGTGATAACAGGTAGTTACCATTCTCTTTGTCGTGGCCCAAGCTTGATAAGACGACTAATTCTATAACGTCGCCCACTTGCGCTTGGTCTTCGATCTTGGCGTTGCGGTCAGCGGTCAATTCCTTTAAAGGAACGACCCCTTCAACACCGGCGCCTTGAACACCAACAACCAGTTGATTGTCATCGATTGCTAAAACTTCGCCCTTGACAACATCGCCCACTTTGATTTCTTGAACGCTATTCAGCGCTTTTTCCATTTCACTTTGACTGTAATCTTGCTCTGACATAATTATCCTCCTGCACTATAACATCACATTAATTCTAATAGAAAAGCAGCGAACAAGCTAGTAAAACGTACTAATTTGCTCGGAAAAAATGAATTTTATTGCATTTATTGCTTTTTTTGCGCCAAATCGACGATTTTTGCGACAACTTCGTCAATCGTCAGCGCGGTTGTATCGATTTCGATCGCATCTGCCGCCTTGGTCAACGGTGAGACTTTCCGATGCGAATCTTTATAATCTCGGGCGACGATCTCGTCCTCGAGTTGGGCCAAGGGCGTCTCGATACCTTTGGTCAAGTTTTCGGCGTAGCGCCGGCGCGCCCGTTCAGCGGCACTTGCCACCAAAAATACCTTGACCTGCGCCTGGGGCAAAACCGTCGTGCCAATATCACGACCATCCATCACGATCGAATGCCCGCTGGCAATCTGCCGTTGTTGCGCTACCAGTGCTTGGCGAATCTGGGCCAACGCTGAAACTTGCGAAACGTTATTGGTGATCTCTGGTGTCCGGATCGCAAAGGTCACATCTTCTTGACCAAGAAATACTTGCTGCTCATGTCCCGGTGCCCCCGGTTTGAAACTAATTTCTTGCTGGGTCAACTTGGCTAAGATGCCAGCCTCGTCGCCATAATCCAGCTGGTTCTCCGCGGCTAAAACTGTTGCGGCCCGATACATGGCGCCGGTATCACAATAAATAAATCCTAATTCTTGTGCGACCCGTTTGGCCACGGTACTTTTCCCGGCCGAAGCTGGTCCGTCGATTGCTATTTGCACGCCCTATCATTCCTTAACTAATTTATCAGTTTGCTTATTTGACTCGTAATGATTGACCTGGTACGATCGCCGAATTGCTACTCAACCCGTTGAGTTGGAGCAATTGATCCAATGAGATCCCATTGTTGAGCGCGATCCGGTAAAGGTTATCGCCCGCCTTAACGGTATATGTTCCGGCGGTCGTACTGGTTGATGACGAACTCTCCGTCGTGCTGGAACTAGCAGCCGTGCTGGTTGACGAACTGGTCGAATTGTCCGTGGTGTTGTCGGTTGAATTATTGCTATTGGCGATCGCTTCGCTGGAAGACGAAGCCGCTTCTTCCGAACTACTTGTCGCAGATTCGCTATTGGCCTTAGACGTCGTACTATTCGTATTCTTCTTCGTCGATTTCTTTGGTGCTGCTTTGGAAGAAACCTGGATCTCGGGACTCTTCTTAGCGTTCTGATCGCTGACCCAAGCACCGATCGTACTGCCGATCACGGCCAACAAAATGACCACCAAAACAGCAACGAAAACGGTATTGTTGCGTTCCCGCTTCTTCGTTGCTGTTCGAGAAAGTTGACCATTGGCGTCACGATCATTATCAAAGTTTTTTTCCCACGGACGCGTGACTTTTTCCGTTGGCTGATTTTGATTATCTTGATTGTCTTGCTTACTCATGATTGACCCCCTTTTCTGTCTATGCATTATTCTATCATAATCTCAGAAATATTTTCCAGAAATCTACTAAATCAGCAAAAAACTCACGTAACTTTCAAAAAAGGCGGGTCAAAATCACGAAAGGATCACGAATTTGGTCCGATGGCGCCGTTTTCGCCGGAACAACTTGAGCCAACTTCAACTGTTGCAACAAGGCACTCAGCCGGGGAGCTGGCGCCTCACTGCAACAAAGCTCATCGTGCTGGATCTGTGGCGGGTCCGGGTCAAAATAAGCACATAATTGTTGGCGCAAGCAACTTTGTGACGTCAGGTAGGCCCAGAAATTCTCCCACTGGCGCCAGCGCAACTGCGCGGTTTTTTGCAAGATCGCGATCACCTGTTCAGCGGGCATGCCCGCCTGTTGATAAGCTTGCAAAACCGTCTGTTGCCCTGGGTTGAGCCCCACTGGATCTTGAGGCTGGTCAAAGAATCTTTGGACCAACCCTGGTGTCAATTGATTGGTCTGGAGCCGCTGCGACAGCCGCTGCTGATCATTAGGCTGGACAAAGATCACGGCCAAGGCTTGCAGCCCATCACGTCCAGCTCGGCCGATCTCCTGCAAATAACTTTCGAAATTCGCTGGTAACTGATAATGGATCACCAGACGTAAATTACTTTTGTCAATGCCCATACCGAACGCACTGGTGGCCACCACCACCCGTAATTGATCCTTGAGAAACAATTGTTGGATCTGATTCCGCTCGATCGTCGCCAGCCCAGCGTGATAGAAAGCAGCCGTGCCTGGTTGGGCCTGGTTCAAACGTAAGGCGACTTCTTCGGCCTCGCGACGAGTGGCGACATAGATCAAGGTCGGCACCTGTTCGGCCACCAACTGTTGCGTCTGCTGCCACTTCGTTTGATCATCTGGCACATTTTGCAAACGTAAATAGATGTTGGGCCGATCCACCGACGCTTGATAGACAAAGGTCTCCGGACTTAACCGCAAATTCGTCAAAATATCCTGGCGAACGCGGGTGTTAGCTGTCGCGGTCAAGGCCAAGGTCAGGCGTGGTCGCAATTGCTGGCGCAACTGACCCAAGCGCAAATAACTTGGGCGAAAATCAGGGCCCCAACTGGAAATACAATGGGCCTCATCGATCACCAATAAGCCTAGGCCGAGCTGACGCAGTTGCGCCTGAACCACAGGCTGCTGCAAAGTCTCCGGCGCCATGAAAATAAACCGATAGTCGCCTAGCTGACGGAGCAATTGCTGCCGTTCATCAGGGGCTAACTGACTATTGATCACCGCGACTTTACCGAGATTTTGCCGGCGGATCCGCGACGCCTGATCTGCCATCAACGCGATCAACGGACTGACCACCAAGATCGGTCCGTCAAGATGAGGGCTCATGAATTGATAGAGTAACGATTTGCCACTACCAGTGGGCAAGATCCCCAGGGCGTCGCGGCCGGCCAACAATGCTTGTAATAACGCCGCTTGCCCAGGACGAAAGGTCGCAAAGCCGAAGCGCTGCTGTAATTCTGTTTGCAACTTGGTTAAGTCGATCTCAGTCATGGGTCACGCCTCCTTGCTGGGACGATTGCGCCGTGGTCTGGAATTGCCCCAACGCGGTCAGCTCCTGAATCCGCTGGCTGAAATAGCCATCGGGATCTAAAGTAAGCAGTTGTTGGATCGCCGGCGCGGTCAAAGCAAAATCGGGGCACAAAATGGCCGCCTGTAAGAGATGTTCTTTCAGGGTACTTGCCTTCAAACGCGAGTCGTGGGTCAATTTAGTCCAACTTTTCCCTGACAAAACCTGTTGATAAGTCCAGCCAGCGCTAGCGTTCAATGGACTGGCCGGCACCGGCAGCAATTGCGCCAAAACCGGATAAGCCGCCGCGTGACCATGAACGAAAGTCAATAGTTGGCCCAAACAATCGATTTGCGCCAACGGCAATTCCGCAGCCGTCAAGCCCAACGCCTGCGCCAAACTGCCCGCGGAAACACCTGGATCATAATCGCTCCAAAAGGAATTCGCGATGATCAAAGCCGTGCGTGGCGGCAAGGCGTTAAAGGCCTGACCTAATTCACGGGCCAGCCCCTGACTGCCCTGACGCCCCCAGCGCCGCAACCAGCGTTTGACATGGCCTTGAACATTAATGCTTTCAGTTAACGGTTGATAATGTTTGATTTGATGGTCCAAGTTGCTGACCACTTGAACGGCCAGCAAAAGTCGCGTCCATTGCGTCAACGCTGCCCCCATTCGCCAATAATCGTACGCCCGGGGCCAAAAATCCCGCGCTAGTAATTGCTCACGAGCGGTTTGCCCAGCAGCCGTTAGCGTGACTAGCGCTTGCTTGGAATCCAGCGTCACCAAACCAGCCTGCGCCAATTCACGCAAACTTGCTTGATAATCGGACCATTTTAAATTAGGATAAAGATGAAATTGATTCAATAAATCGTATTCTTGGCCCGCAAACAGATTTGAAATCGTTTGTTTACCTTGAAGAAGATAGAAAATAGCTTTATAGCGTCGCGGCTGATCCGCGAAGGTAACCAATAAAATCGTCGCTTGCACACCGACACCACCAATCGAGGTTTTTAAAGATGATCTATACCCGTGTTGTTCCTGCTCAATGTATTGCTTGTGGACTTTGCCAATTGAAGGCACCGGAACTCTTTGCCTATGACGAAGAAGGCATCGCTTACGTTAAAATCGACAATAACCAAGGCACCACGCCGCTTCCCTTGCCCTTGCAGGCACAATTCAAAGCAGCTTACACCAATTGTCCCACTGGCGCGATCATTCGTCAAAATCAGCCCTATACCGAAGCTCAGCGCCAACAATTGGACGCTGACCCGGATTTGACCGACCCCAGTCACCATTAACGTCATCCCAGCCCAGTGGCCGTTCCTTTTCAACCAAGCGCTCACCGGACCAACCGATTTTTGAATTTGGGGGAACACCCACTAGCCTCATCCTTAAAATACGCGACACAGCGGCCAAACCCCGCTCCACAATCAAAAGAAAACCACTTGTTCCACCGCTGGCATCACAAGCTGTCATGAAAGCGTGGGGAACAAGTGGTTTTTGTTAGGCCGATCTTAGCTTAATTCTCGATGCCGTCCCGTTCGATCAACATCAAGCGACGCACGCCGGATCAATTTGCTTGGTGGAACTCACCATGCTTTCTGCGGAAATAAGCGCCCACATGAATTTCCAATAAGACAAACAAGCCCATCACCAGGCTCCCCTTGATCAAGTTGAAGGGCACGATGGTCATCACCACATACTTCAAATAGCTCATGCCCAATTTGAAACCGGTCACCTGCACATACAACGGCGTTAAAATAAAGTAATTCAAAATGGCCATCACCAAGGTCAACGCCAACGTGCCACTGATAATCAGCGCCAAGCGCCGGCGCCAATTTGAACGCTGATTCAACAGGGCCCAAGTCACGCCCAATAACGTGAAACTAGCCACCACTGACCCCAGTTCACCTAATAACGCCGGGGCCGAGAAACCGGTCATGACTAGGTGCAAGAACGCTCGAATCAAGACCACCCCACTGGCGCCAGGGAAGCCGAATAAGATCAGACCAGACAAAGGCACCAAATCACTGAAATCCAATTTCAAGAATGGGAAAAAGGGAATCGGGAACTCAAGCAACATCAAACAATAGCTGAGCACCCCAAACAAAGTGACACTGACCCAATACCGCAAACGCCGACTACTACGCATTAAAACCGCTCCTTTACGAAACAGCTGTCTTCGCGCAGCCCCTCTGTTAGCCAAATAAAAACTGTTAGTCAGGGAACAACCAACAGTCTTGATCAACATAACAAAAAAGACTGTCTTCTTCCATCTAGACTATACTATCGGTCTCGGAGTTGCACCGAGTCAACCGTTCACACGGGTCGCGGACTTTACCGCCGGTCGGGAATCACACCCTGCCCTGAAGACAAACTATTATTCTTATTTTTTATCAGTTAAAGTATACCAAAAAAGCGCTGCCAGAGCAAGCGCTTCGTGTCACCAGTCTCAGCAGCCTATTTATGCTCCGCTAACTGATACAGCTCATGGACTTCTTTAGTATTCAATTTCCGGGCCTCACCTGGTTGGACCCCAGTCAAATCCAAAAATCCGTACTGCTCGCGCCGTAATTTCATCACTGGATAACCAACTTTTTGGAGCATCAACTTCACTTGATGGTTCATCCCTTCATGGATCGTTAACCCCACTAACGCCGTTTGCTTGGTTCGATCACTACTCTGGAGCCAAGCCTTGGCCGGCGCGGTTTGTTTGCCCTTGATGACCACACCCTGGCGCAATTGTTTCAGCGCGGCCGCGGTGGGAATGCCCTCAACTTTGGCCAAATAAGTTTTATCGACTTGAAACTTGGGGTGCATCAAGAGATTCGCTAATTCGCCATCATTGGTCACCAGGATCAGCCCGGAAGCGTCATAATCCAACCGCCCGATCGGATAGAGGCGCTCTTGCTTATCCACGAAATAATCACTGATCACCTTACGGCCCTTATCATCGCTGACGGCGGAGATCACCCCCCGCGGCTTATAAAACAGATAGGTCGCTAAGCGCGGTTTTGACAACGGAACACCGTCAACTTCCACATGATCACGGGGACCCACCTTGGTGCCTAATTCGCGAACGATGGTGCCATTGACTGCCACTTGGCCGGCGACGATCATCGCCTCGGCCTTGCGCCGCGAGGTGACCCCGGCATTGGCGATTACTTTTTGTAGCCGTTCTTGTTGTTCATTATTCTGACTCATGATTGGTCTCCTTAAGTTCCTGGGTTAACGCCTGTTGGGCATTGGTTGATGTTGCGTTGGCAGTTGATGCTGATTTGTCATCGGTTGCGCTTGTAGTTGCTGCTGACTTGTCATCGGTCGCGCTGACAGATGCTGCTGACTCGTTGGTCGCGCTGGTTGTGGGATCTGTGGCCGCCGCTGGTTCAGCGGCACCTGGGACCTGAGCGTTTTCTTTGCTGGCTTGATCAAAGAAGAGATCCAGATTGCCATGCTGGTCGAAAGCCTGGCCGGCAAAATCTTGTAAGTCAGGCAAATCCTTCAGATCCTTCAGCCCAAAGTAATCGAGAAAGTAGCCTGTGGTGCCGTAAAGGATCGGGCGCCCAGGTGCATCTTTGCGCCCGGCCTCCTTGATCATTTGCCGCGCCATTAGGGTTTGTAACGCGCCAGTACTTTGAACGCCGCGGATCGCGTCGATCTCGATTCGGGTCACCGGTTGCTGATAAGCCACGATCGCCATGGTTTCCAAGGCTGCTTGGCTCAGCGAATTGGGTTGATGACCGGCAAAATACTGATGCAACAAGGGCGCGAAGCGGGCCTTGGTCGCCAACTGATAGCGCTCGCCAAAACTCAACAGCGTTAAGCCACCGGGACCAGCCTGGTAGTCGGCTTGCAATTGAGCCAACAATTGCCGGAGGGCGCTGGGATGGATCCCTAAGATCCCGGCCAATTCCTTCAATGTGATGCCGGCGTCGCCAACCGTATAGAGCACACTTTCGATCTCACCTTGATACTGGGTCACAGGTCATTACTCCTCACTCAACTGGATTTCTTGACTAAAGGTACTTTGGTGGCAACAGATCACCTTGTTTTTCATTAATTCTAAACAGGCCAAGAAGAAGACCACCACTTGTTCCCGATCGAACTGACCGGTCAACAGGCTCATAAAGGTCACCCGTTGCCCCGCCGCTTGTTGCAACTGCGCTTCGATCTGAATGATTGCTTCATCCAAAGAAAAAGTCTCGCGACTGATCGTTTGTTGCGAGAAATGTGCTTCCTTTTGGCGCTGCTGGAGCAGCTCACTTAAGGCGGCCGCCATTTCATTGACCGTCACCAAATCCGGCGGTAACGGGGTGGTAATGGTTTCTTGCGGCGAACTCTCTTCCTTCACAAAATACTGGGACCGGTCGCGCTCTTGGCTCTGCAAATAGTGGCCAACCTCTTGATAGGTTTGATAAGCCAATAATTGGGCAACCAGCACCTCCCGGGGATCCTGCTCGGCCTCGTCTGGTTGATCCAACTGTGCTGATTTCGGCCGGGGTAACAGCATCCGGCTTTTGATTGCCATCAGATTGGCGGCCATCACTAAATAATCCCCGGCAACATCCAGGGTCAAGGCCTGAGTTTCATGTAAGAAAGTCAGGTATTGATCCGTGATCTGGGCAATGGGGATATCATAAATATCGATCTGTTGAATTTTGATCAGGTGTAACAAGAGATCCAGTGGACCTTCAAACTCCGATAATTTGATTTCTAATTCCATCGATGTCACTTACTGCTTCTCAGGCGCGGCAGGCGCCGTTCCTTGATGGCGCTCCCAAGCCGAGACGATCTCCGTCATATTAACAGGGGCCATCAACCGCTTGCCCTCGTAGTGCTGGGTCAACGCATCCAGCACTGCAAACGCGTTCTCTTGGTTGCGATAATCAGGTGTGAATGCCAGGTGGCGCAAAAGGATATAAGTCGACTGGATCTCGATCCCGACAATGCCCACAAAATCCCCCTGCTCCGTTCGCCACAAATACAAAGCCAATTGATCGTCACTGGTGTAGTTCTTCAACTCCGCCGCCAGCCGATCGAATTTCTTAAGATCTGGCGTAAATGATAGCAAACCTAAGGCGATTTTCTCGTAATCCTGTTTATACTTTACTAACATGTCATTCCTCCCGAACTGATCGCGCCCTGCGTTAGTCGCGGGGATGAGCCCGCTCGTAAACCTGCAGCAAACGCTTTTGGGTAATATGCGTGTAAATCTGCGTCGTGGAGATGTCCGCATGTCCCAATAATTCTTGAACCACCCTGAGATCGGCGCCATTTTCCAGCAAATGTGTGGCAAATGAGTGCCGTAACGTATGGGGTGTGACATCTTTCTTGATGCCGACCTGAGCGATATATTTCTTGATGAGCTTCCAAATAGCCTGGCGGGTCATCGGTTGACCGCGAAAATTCAAAAACAAGGTTCCCACGAAATGATCTGTTTTGATCAGCTTAGGTCGACTTTCGTCAAGATACAGTCTAACATATTTGACCGCCACATCGCCAATCGGCAAAAGCCGTTCCTTATTTCCCTTACCCACAGTTTGTAATAAGCCTAAGTCTAAATGAAGTTCGGCCAATTGCAAATGAACCAACTCGCTAACCCGTAAACCTGTGGCGTACATCACTTCTAGAATGGCCCGATCACGCAGGCCCAGTGGTGTGGCTAAATTGGGCGCCGCCAACAATTGGTCGACTTCAGCGACGCTTAAAGCCACGGGAAGATGCTGCCCGCGCTTGGGCGAAGGGATCGTGGTCATGGGATCATGCTGGATCAGCTCGCATTGGCGCAACCAACGATAAAATTGCCGTAAACTAGAAACTGCCCGCATGCGACTGCTCTGGCCTTTTCCTTGTAATTGCAAAACATGAAGATAATCGCTGATCACGGCTGGATCCTCAGGGAACGCGGTCAGTTGTTGCGCCGTCAACCAAGCCAAATACTGCCGCAAATCGCGGCCGTAGCTCAAAATCGAATTCTCCGCCAACCCCTGCTCAATTCGCAAGGACCGTAAATAATCGGCTAACAGGTTAGTCACGATAATCGCGGCCTTTATCGGTCAAGCGCGTGCCTTCACGGTCGGTACTGATCAAGCCTAGTTTCAGCAAACTACCTAGCGCCCGTTTGAACGCCCCTTTACTGATTCCGAAATAAGCCTTGATTTCTTCAGGGTCGCTTTTATCTTGATAAGCCATTTGTTGTTCCGGCGCTCGCTGTAACACCGCCAAAATCATTTTCGCGTCATCGGCAATTTCTTCATAGGCTAAAGGACGCAGACTGATCGACAACCGACCATCCCGGGTCAAGCCAATCACCCGGCCAGCAACCGCTTCACCAACCCGCGGCTCGTCCAAACGTTCCGTATGATGGACAAAGGCCAACCGTTTATCCGTCAGAACCACGAAAGAACCGACTTTCTTAGCCTGATAAACGGTGCCACTGACCGCTTCGTTACGGGTGAATTCCTGACTAAAACGCCCATGTTCCTTGAAATACTCATCGCCGGCCTGCTCCGCCCACAACCGATCCTTGTGATCGGTTTTCAAAGAAACGTAGAGATGATCGCCTTTTTGCGGCCAAATGTTGTGTAATTCCGGCAATTCATCTAGGGATAAAACCACATCTTTATCCGGCAACCCAATATTAATGAACACCCCAAGATCACGGCGTACCTGAACAACTTCGCCGGGGCCGACATGACTGCGGCTGACCAGTGGTGGTTCGGTATTCAAGACCCACTGCCCCTTCATATTCTGATAGACAAAACCGCTGACGGCAGCCCCAGTTTGGAAATCGGTCCGCGGACTATCGACTCGTAAAGTTTGACCCTCAGCCTGAGCAAAAAAGCCCTGTTCGTTTCGATCACTGATCGTCGCATTCACGATTGTTCCTTGTTCTAACATTTAAAAGATCCTTTCTTTTTCCGTTCCTTCCGCTACACGACCGTGGTGAATCAACCGCGGTTCACCATGGCATTGACCATGGTCAAGATCACATAGGTCATCCCTGACGCAATCACTGGGCCAGCGGCAATGCCCCGGAAGAACACCACCCCGACAATGGTCCCAAAAACCAAGGCCACCGTTATTTCTGGACTTTGGCCTAATAGCCCGACCCCTTTGGCCGACAAAACCGCCACCAAAATACCACAGCCAACGGCGATGAAGCCCGCCGGTGTTTTAAAAGCGTTGACCAGATCTTTGAACCCGATTTTCCCGGTGGCAATCGGCACTAGGATCGCCACTGAAATAACGGTCACGCCCCAATTGATCCCCCGATCGCCCACAAATTTCAACCATTTGTCCGCCTGAGGTAATAATTTAATCGCCAAGACCACCGCGGTGGCGATGATCAATGATTTATTCCGACCTAGCAAGGCGATTGCTAGGATCAAACCGAGAAATAACCAGCTTTCCACATTTTCACCCATCTCCTGTATTCTTCCATCATTGTACCAAAAAAAGTGGCGTTAATGAGGAAAAATTCTAAATTCTATCTTTCACGGTCCGTTTGCGTGCGGCGGTGGACGCGCTGACGGCGGCGGTGGACGCGCAAGTTTATCTTGGCAGTCCCTCCAGTAATCAAGGTCAAAAAGAGCTCGGTTCCCCTCGCGGGTCCCGAGCTCTTTTTCAATTCAATGAAGCGAACAACACACTTGATCAGCTAATGATTAAAGTGAGTTAGAAGCGCCACGGTAGATCACGCCACGACGTGAATCAACGGTGATCAATTCGCCATCCTTGATCAGGCTAGTAGCATCAGCTGCGCCGACAACAACAGGAATACCCATTGCGATCCCGACAACAGCAGCGTGTGAAGTCAAGCCGCCAGTTTCAACGACGATCGCGCTTGATTTTTCGATAGCTGGCAAGTAATCCTTGTCAGTTGTCTTAACAACCAAAACGCCACCTTCAGTTGCTTTAGCAACCGCGTCTTTAGCGTTATCAGCAACAACAGCCTTGCCAACGATTGTTTCGTCGCCAACACCTTGGCCTTGAGCTAACTTAGAACCGATCAATTGGATCTTCATCAAGTTAGTTGTGCCGCTTTCGCCAACAGGAACACCGGCAACGATCAAGATCAGGTCGCCTTCTTTAGCGAAGCCGTAATCTTGCGCCTTTTGACCAGCGATTTCGAACATTTCATCAGTTGAAGCTGGCTTAGCAGCTAAAACAGGTGTAACGCCCCAGTTGACAGTCAAACCGCGTTGCGTCTTCTCATCAAAAGTGATTGCTAAAATGTTAGCGTTAGGACGATATTTCGAGATCATCCGTGCTGAATAGCCTGATGAAGTTGCCACAACGATGGCCTTAACGTGTAATTCTTCAGCAGTCCGAACAACGGATTCGCCAATAGATTCAGTGGCGTTAGAACCTTTATATTCTTCAAACCGTTGTAATGCTAAAGTATTACGCTTCTTCATTTCGGTTTCAGTCCGAGTATCGATCCGGGCCATTGTAGCAACGGCTTCAACAGGATAGTCGCCGTTAGCACTTTCGCCAGAAAGCATCGTTGCGTCAGTACCGTCCATGACAGCGTTAGCCACGTCAGTAACTTCGGCACGAGTTGGGCGAGGATTTTCTTGCATGGAGTCTAACATTTGTGTTGCTGTAATAACAGGCATGCCCAAAGTGTTACACTTCTTGATCAAGTTCTTTTGAACGAAAGGAACGTTTTCAAATGGAATTTCAACACCCATGTCACCACGAGCAATCATCAAACCATCAGAAACTTTCAAGATTTCATCGATATTGTCGATACCTTCTTGAGATTCGATCTTAGGGAAGATTTTAACATTTTCAGCATGTTTTTCTTCCAAGATTTCACGAATATCTAAAACGTCGGCAGCTTTACGAACAAAGCTGGCAGCGATGAAGTTGATGTTTTGGTCGCAACCAAAACGAATATCGTCAGCATCTTTTTCAGTGATACCTGGCAAGCGGATCTCAACGCCAGGCGCGTTAACACCCTTACGCGAGCCGACCTTGCCATCATTTTGAACTTCTGTAACTAATTCATGATTAGCTTCGTCTTTAGCAGTGATCTTCAAGTCAACTAAGCCATCATCGATCAAAACGTGACCGCCAACATGAGTATCATCATACAAGCCAGGATAAGTAACCGCGATCTTGTCAGGGTTACCAGTCAAACTGTCATCCATTGAAACACGGATAACATCGCCCGTATGAGCTTCAAAAGAACCGTTTTCTTGAACCGTTGTCCGGATCTCTGCGCCCTTAGTATCAAGCATGATACCAACAAGCTTACCAGTGATCTTTTCTGCTTCACGGACCATGTTCATCCGGCTTAAATGTTCCTCATGATCACCATGAGAGAAGTTGAACCGGAAAACATTAGCTCCGGATTCGATCAACTTCACAATAATGTCGGTGTTGTTACTTGCAGGTCCAAGTGTTGAAACAATCTTGGTCTTTTTCATGAAAAAAAACGCTCCTTACATTGATTTTATTAAAAGGCTTGAACGCCATTCTAACCGTGTATTATCATAGCACAAAATGCTTACTGATTGAACTTATTATTCATGTCGTAAAGGTCTAAATCTGCATGATGTTTTTCATCAAACAGTTCTTCCATAGGATGCTCAGTGATCTGGTTGTTCTCGATCCCGATCGCTAAGCCACCTTTACCTTGAAGCAACAGCTCAACGGCGTAATTGCCCATCTTGCTGGCCAAGACCCGATCACGTGCGGTTGGAACACCACCACGCTGAACGTGGCCGATCGTGGTCGCCCGTGAATCAAAGTCACCATACTTGTCCAATTCCGCTTTGAATTCCTGAGCACTCATCACGCCCTCCGCCAAAACAATGACGGCGTTATCGTGACCGGCTTCCCGGAATGCTTCCAACTTCTTGGCAATGGCCGGAACATCATAGTCCCGCTCTGGCACGATGATCGCCTCAGCGCCAGTAGCGACACCAGCCCACAAGGCCAGATCGCCAGCGCCACGGCCCATCACTTCAACCACGAAAACCCGTTGATGACTGGTGGCGGTGTCGCGGATCTTGTCGATCGCCTCGACCGCCGTACTTAAAGCAGTATCAAAGCCAATGGTAAAGTCAGTATAAGGCACGTCATTATCGATCGTACCTGGTAGACCAACCGCGTTGTAACCATGTTCAGTCAAACGTAGCGCGCCATGATAGGAGCCGTCGCCGCCGATCACAACCAAAGCATCGATCCCGAATTTCTTCAGTTGTTCGATCCCTTTCAGTTGGCCTTCGACATTGGCAAACTCTGGATAACGGGCCGAGTATAAGAAAGTCCCACCACGAGCGATCTTATCATCTAAAACAGCCTCATCTAATGGAAAAATATCGCCAGCAACCAGACCAGCAAAGCCATAGTTGATGCCATAAACCTCAAGCCCTTCTGCAGAAGCTCTCCGGGCTACGGCACGAATCGCGGCGTTCATACCAGGTGCGTCGCCACCACTCGTTAAAATACCGATTTTTTTCATTTCTTCACCTCAAGTCAATCTCTCACTGTCATACTTGTGCTCCCGGATCTCTCCAGAACCACAGTCCTTAATCAGTCTACCACCTTTAAAGAAAATTGTCTTGTAATTAAAGACAAATATCATGAAATCAAACTGAAAAAAAGTAAAAATATTTGAAATCGCCGATTTTTTTCAGAAAGTCAGTTCCGGACAACCACATTATCACTACCCAACAATTGAGCCAATGCGGCTAGAAGCTCGCTGGACACCTGAACTTGAAAGCGTTGATCTAAGCGAACGTTTTTCTTGGTTGTTGCAAAATGAATGATAACTGGTGAAAGTCCCCGATGGGAAAGCAGTGTTTTTTCAAGCTTTTGTTTCACAGCCACCTGATCCGTCGCGGCGGTCAACTGCAAAAAGAGGGTCGCGACTTTTTGATCGGCGGCAACGGTGGCGATCTGTTCGGCAATAAATTGCGCTCGGCCTTGCCGCCCCGCCCTTTGATCGACTTTTCCTTGCAGCAGCAAGATCGCCCCGTTTTGCAAGAGTTCGTGGGACTGCCGATACGTTTGCGGGAAGACCGTGACATCCATTTCGGCGGTTAGGTCCTCAACTTTCAGAAAAGCCATCTGTTCCCCGCGCTTGGTTCTGATTGTCTTGAGCCCGGTGAGGTACACCAAGATCGTCGTCCGCTGACCTGCTGGTGGTAATTGGGCCAAGGTTTGGGCGCGGGCTCGCTGAAAGGCCTGGGTATAGTTGGACAAAGGATGCCCCGACACATAAACGCCCAGCAGTTCCTTCTCCAGCGACAACCGCGTTTGATTATCGTAGTCGGCCACGTGCTCCACTTTCGGCGCCAAAACATCGAACAACGGCATACTGCTGCCGGCCAACTGCAAACTTTCACTTAAGTCGGTCATGTTGAGCACCGTTTGATGCCGATTCTGATCAAATTGGTCGAAACACCCGACCTGAGCCAAAATCGTGAGAAAGTCAGTTTTCAACAATTTCTCTGGTAATCTTTTCAAGAAATCTGTGACACTTTGAAAACGACCGCGCGCCTGTCGTTCCGCCAAGATCTGCTGGCACCAATCGCGCCGCAAGCCCTTGATTGAACTGAAACCAAAGTAAACCTGCTCACCTTTCAAGATAAAACCAAAGCGGCTTTCATTGATATCTGGTCCATGGATCTTGATGTGCCGGCCGCGCAGCTCTTGCAAATAGTTCGCGACTTTTTGTTGGTTATTCAGGTTAGCGTTCAACAGCGCCAAGAAAAACGGCGCTGGATAATGAACTTTCAAATAGGCCAACCAAACTGCCACCATGCTATAAGCGACCGCGTGAGATTTATTGAAGCCATAATTGGCAAAACGTTCAATGTAATCATAAACCGTTTGCGCCACTTCCAAGGAGAAGCCCTGCCCTTGGGCCCCGGTCAAGAACTGTTCCTTGGCCGCGTCAAGAGCGCTGCGACTTTTCTTGCTGACGGCGCGGCGAAGGTTATCCGCTTGGGCCATGGTGAACCCACCCATCAACACGGCAACTTGCATGACTTGTTCTTGGTAAACCAACACACCATAAGTATCATGTAAGACTGGCGCCAAGGCTGGGTCTGGATAGGCAATTGGTTGACGGCCATTTTTCCGGGCCACGAACGTATCGATATTTTCCATTGGTCCGGGCCGGTACAACGCGTTAGTCGCTACAATATCCGCGAAACTAGTGGGGTGCAACTTGATCAAAACTTGGCGAATGCCCCCCGATTCAAATTGGAAAACGCCGTCTGTGTCCCCGCGCTGGAATAAGGCCATAGTTTCCGGATCATTCAACGGGATTTGGTGGGGGTCGAAATCGGCTGATCCTGGCTGCTGGCGAATACTGCGCAACGTGTTGGCAAGGATCGTTAAATTGCGTAACCCCAAGAAATCCATTTTCAGTAGGCCCAGCGCTTCCACATCACCTTTTGGAAACTGCGTCAGCTTAATATCCTCGGTGCCATTTTGGACGGGCACCGTATCGGTCAAGGCTTGGGCACTCAACACAATACCCGCCGCGTGGGTCGAGAAGTGACGGGGCAACCCTTCGATTTTCAACGCGGTCACAAACAAGAGACGATTGCGATCGCTGGTCGCCACTAAATTCTTCAACCCGTCGGAGTGTTTGTAGGCTTCCCGCAGATCCAACCGACTATCCGTGATGGCCCGAGACCACTCGTTCATCTCTGGCTGACTCAGGCCCAAAACCCGCCCCACATCACGCAAGGCTTGTTTCGCGGCCATGGTTCCAAAGGTAATGATCTGCGCCATGTGCGCGTCACCATAATGATCGTGCATGTAATGAATCAGTTCATCCCGCCGATCATCAGGAATATCCAAATCAATATCTGGCATGGAGACTCGTTCCGGATTCAAGAAACGTTCAAACAGCAGCTGATAGGTCAGCGGATCCACGTCTGTAATGCCCAGACTATAAGCCACCAACGACCCCGCGGCCGATCCCCGACCCGGCCCGATCATGATTTTGAGTTGGTGGGCCTGTTTGATCACATCCCAGACGATCAGGAAATAATCCGCAAAACCCATTTGAATGATGATCTTCAATTCTTCCGCAAGCCGTTGCTGGTAAGCGCCAGGTTTGACCCCGGACTTGGTCTGCAACCGGCGCGCCAGCCCCCGTTGCGCCAGTTGCGCCAAATAATCCGCCGAACTGACCCCTGCTGGTGTGGGGAAACGGGGCAATTCCGCTCGTTTGAAATCAAATTGGACCTGGCACTGCTGCGCGATTTTAACAGTGTTGGCCGCCGCGCCTTCAAGCTCAGCCTGTTGATAACGTTGGGCGCTGACTTCAGGCGGATCCAAATAGTATTGCCCCTGTTGTTGGGACTGGATCAAAGGCTGATCCAGTTGCTGGCCCTGGCCAATCGCCGCCAAGACATCATTGGTAAACGCGTCCTCGCTGGTCAAATAGCGCACATCATCCAAGGCCACCAGTGGGATTTGCCATTTCGCCGCCAGTTTAGTGGCCGCCCGTCGCATTGCCCCTGTTTGTCCACGGGTCGTGATCCCCCAGTACAATGGCGTTTGCGCAAATAGCGGTTGAAACTGTTGCCACCACAGATCCTGTTGGGCAGCTGGCAAATCAATGATTGCTGCCGTCTCGCTGGTCAATGCCGGCATGATCACGATTAGGTCCTGACATTCGGTCGCCAGTTGGGCCCAAGTTAAATCCGGCGTCGTCATTTTCAATGAGGACAAGCGAAATAACTGATGTAACCCATGATTATTGCGCGCGATAAAAATCAATTCCGCCTGCTGATTTTCAGCCAATAATCCTGGAAGTTGCACCGTTAGTCCGATCAAAGGCTTGATTCCCGCCGCCGTCGCCGCCCGATAAAAACTAACGGCGCCATACATTGTATTGAAATCAGTCAAGGCCAGCGCTTCATGTCCCTGCGTTTTGGCAGCGGCGATCAAAGCGTCGATCGTGATCGAGCTTTGCAGTAAGCTAAAGCAACTGCGGACTTGTAAATCAACAAAATCAGCCATTTCACTCGTTCCTTTCTAATAAATCCATTATACCAAAGATCCAGAGTTTGCGGTCAAGCTAGCCCGGCCAATACGCCGATGATTCGCGGCGCACACGGCTCAAATCGCCCAGTTCGGCCAGTCTTGATCCCGGCGAACCACGTCCGCTGCCAAATCACGCCAAAATAAAAAAGTGGGTGATGAAACATTACGTTTCGCCGCCAGCACTTTTCTAAATGGATATTTACATCTAACTCTGTCAAAACCCAATCTCGAACTCAGCTGTTCTTGACAATTCCCGGAACGAAATTCAATAACAGACCGAACACGAAAAAGGCGATCAAACTCGTTTGTAAGTTAAAGTTGCTCTGGTCGAGTTTCGCGCCAATAAATCCCGCGACGATTCCCAAGAGCAATGACCAAAAAATAACCACGATTCGTTTCATGATCGACCCTTCTTTCAAAGCATTATAGTAGCATAAAAAGGCAAGCTTGCCAAATGATTTCAAATATTTGTTCAATCAGCCCGCTGCGCGGGCGTTGGTGGATTGCAGATGTGGTGAGGCTCCAGGTCGGGCTGGGGGTGGTGGAACGCGGCGGGCACGACTTGAAGCTTTTCGGAAAACCACCGAAAAGCTTCAAGCTCGGCCTTATTCTAGGCGATAAATCGCCAACAATAATATCGCGGCTGACTCACCCCCAGCCCGACCTTCCGCCAAACGAGCGAACAGCCCACCAACGCCAGAGTGTGAACCGACCTGGGTAGCTCCTGAGCATAAGCCTAGCAATTGTTTTGGAAGCTGTATTTTGCTTCCGGAACGATTGCGTAGCTAAGCGCAGGGAGCTGGGTCGGCGAACACGTTTCCAGCCACGACAAACGGCCTGAGGCGGTTGCGTCCCCATCCAAACCCGGCATACCTGCAATTAGGCGAACGCCAACGGACAAATTTAATCAGATGCACCCAGCGCCAACGCTCAAGTCTAATTTTGGGCACTCGCGCTAATTGACAAGCTATGTCCAATTGATAGAGATCTCCGCAATTGACGATCATGGTTAGAGGTCACTAGCTCGATCTTGGTAACAACGGAATAGTTGACCTGAAGAACTCAAGCAAGTTCTGGATGAATCGGCCGAATCGTACTCGTGGACGATTTGGCGTGATGCTCAGTCAACACGATTGCACGACTTGAAATAGTCTAGCTGATAACCTCAAATCCGCTGGCATTGCCGTACCACCCCAAAAGTTGGCCATTATTTTGACCGCTAGCTTGCAAAAGCACTTCGTCAAATACCCAACTTCAATTGCAGATAGGCGCAATTCTGCCTAGCAACCGCCTCAGGACGTGTGGCTCAGCGGTGAAATTTGTCTTAGTGATTTATCACTTAGACAAAGACCTGATTTTGAGACAAGCCGCGCACTTTGCGGGTTGGCTCAAAACAGCGCCCACCGCGTTCCAGCCACGACAAACGTCCTGAGGCGGTTGCGTCCCCATCCAAACCCGGCATACCTGCAATTAGGCGAACGCCCACGGACAAATTTAACCAGATGTCCCCAACACCAACCGCCCAAGCCTAATCTTGGGCAATTACGCGGAAATTATCCTCGGTCTTAGCGCTGACCTGAGGATGTTGCCGTAAATAATCAGCGATCAGTTCCGTCATGTCCGCCGGATTTTCCTGGACGATTTTGTCCGCGGTGAACATGGCGTAATTGCCACCACCAACGGCCCGATATTGATTGATCACCACTGTCAGCGCTTGATCATCGCGAACTGGCGCGCCCTGATAAGTTAAGCTGGTGATCCGGTGGCCGACTGGGCGGGCCACGTTGATCACGTAATCGACTCCGGCGTACATATCATAATTATAGTGCTGCGGCTTTGGCTGCTTGAAACGGTCAGAAACCACGATTTGTCCTTGTGGATCCAACGAGAAATATTCCGCCGATTGTTCCAAGGCTGCGCGTAAATCGGCGCCAGTGATTTTTTCCACGGCGAGGGTGTTGGGATAAATGTAATTGGTCAGCACCGAGCGGAAAGTGATCACCTGGTCAAAACCGCGGCCATCATTGTTGAACAAGGCAGTGCCAGAGATTTTCGCGCCAGTGGCCGCTCGCTGAACATCTTGGACGAACTGAATATAAGGATGCGGACGTAATCGAACGGCCATCGGATCGGTAATGGTCAAATCGCCAGTCGTTGTGCCCAGAGGTTGATCAAGCCAATCCTCCACCGCTTGATTGGTGGGCGTCAAGGTGCGCACCAATTCTGGCGCTGGCTGAGCAGTTTCCGTTGGCAATAATTCGGCCTGACGAGCGGTCACCTGTCGGGCTTCATTCACCGTCAACGTGATTTTCCCGACAAATTCCCCCTTCGAACCTGGCTGCGTGATCGGTACCGTGCCCAATCGCGCCGCTAATTCCCGATGTTGATGGCCAGTCACTAAGGCATCAATTCCTGGAACCAACGCCAACGCCGAGCCTTCGTTTTCCCCGGTCAACGCTTCAGTGGGCACGTTTGTGGTCAAATCACGCTCAAAACCACCATGATAAGCGACCACAACCACATCCGCCAATGCTCTTAATTTAGGCACATAGGCTTCAGCGGTGGCGACCGCCGACCGGAATTGGAGCCCTTGGATCTTCTCTGGCGCTTCCCAGTGCGGGATGTATTGCGTGGTCAGCCCTAGCACGGCGACGGTCAGAGCTCCAAATCGCACAAGCTCATAGGGTTGCCCAAAAGCAGGTTGTCCATTCGCGTCTAAAATATTGGCGCAAAGAAAATGGCGCGAACTTTGTTGAATCGCGGTTCTTAAATAATCGGCACCATAATTGAATTCGTGATTACCAACAATGCCGATTTGGTAGGGAATTTGATTATAGGCTTGCGACAGTGGCCGCAAATCATGACTAACCTTGGCCACATAGTAAGCCAAAGGAGACCCTTGCAAGAAGTCGCCATTCTCGATCACCAGCACTGGCTCGGCGCCAGCCGCGGCGACTTGTTCCTTGATCACCGTAGCCGCCCGCGTTAAGCCATATGGTTTCTGGCTGTTGCGGCTAGTATAGTCAGTGGGCAATAAATAGCCGTGCGTATCACTGGTAGATAGAATCGTTAATTTCATTTTTTCTGACTCTCCTCGATTTTCAGTGTGGCTTCCTCGGCTTGTTGGGCCTCCAGCTTGCCTAAAAGCTTCAAGACCACCGTCCGCTGAACGACGGCGCTACAACTCAACTTCACTAAATTGGTGGTTTCCACCACCAAATCGTCCTGCTTCGCTGCTGTGATCACCACTTCATTGGCGAAGTCGCCGACCACATCTTGAATTGTTTTCAAAAAGACGGTCACGAAGTAATCGTAGGTTTGGGAATTCTTATCCGGATGGACCACCAAATGCAGCCCTTGTTTGATTTCGCCAATCGAAAAAACACTTTTCAAGATCGCGATCACAATCAACCGGGCCAGTTGCTGTTGACTATAACGTTTCTTCTGCGGCGCCCGCACCAATCCCGCCTTAACATAATTGTTGATCATCGCCGGGGTTAACTCATCAAATTCAAGGGGCTCCAACATTTTGTTGATGAAGCTGACCACTTGATCCATGTACAAATCAAATTGCGGCAATTCACTCCACCGAGGAATTGTCAGTACTTGGATCTGTTGTAAATATTGGGCAAACTTTTGCTTTTCCATTTATGACACCTCACTAGCACCAGTTTAACATATCATAATGAAAACTAGCTAGCCTTGCTAACAGAATTGGACAAATAAAAAAGCCCGCTAGGCGGACTAATTATTAGCTTCTTCAGCCTTCTTGATCACTTGGCTACCCTTGTAGAAACCTTTAGGGGAAACGTGATGATTCAAGCGATATTCACCATTTGCCGCGTCGAATTGCAAGTTAGGTGTTTGCAACTTGATATGACCACGACGTTGGCGCTTTTTCATTTTAGAAGTGCGACGTGCAGGAACTGCCATTTTAAAAACTCCTTTTCAAATCAACTATTTAAGCGAGATCAAAGCAACGTAATAGATGCTGTTTTCGTTCACCTATCCATGATACTATCAATGTTCCTTGATGGCAAGTAAAATTTAACTTTCTCGTCAGTCGCCACGCCGGAATCTATTTTTCGGGTCGCTGACCGACGCCAGTTGCCAGCCACCAACCTTATTGTTCAGATTCGTTGGAACCACCGGCCATTTGATGGGAGGCGCGTTGGTCCGTTAACTGCGCCTCTAAAGCAGCAATCGTTTGCTCTTTTTCCTTCAATTCTTGCCGCTGCTTTTCACGGGCGTCAGCCACCGCTTGATCGATTGTCGCCTGTTGGTTCTGCTTTAACGAACTGATTTCTTGCGTCAATTGCTTTTGTTGGCGTTTGTGGGAAATACTCCCCGTGGTTGACAACAACAACGCAATCAGCGCGCCCAAAATCAAAGCCAAGATCAGAATAATGATCAGCGGTAGTTTGACTTTAACGAACCCGAAATTGATCACGGTTGGTGCCACGTTCAAAACCGCAAAGATAACCACGACTAACGCAAGCACTAGCCCAATAATGAAACTCGTTTGCTTTTTCATTTGCCCGACCCCTATTTCTGATTGCCTAATGTGCTGGCTAAGAAATCACCTAAATGCGGCACCAATGGATAGATGCGCGCGGCGACTTCCATGATCCACGGTGTATTGATCTCCCGCACATCACGGCCAAAAACGCCGACGATCCGCTGCGCTAAGCGTTCTGAATCTAGCGCCAACCAAGCGATTTTAGCCAGATATTGATCACCTTGATCAGCGGTCGCGAAGAAATCAGTCTTGACCGGACCAGGATTGATCGTGGTGACCTTGATACCCAAAGGCTTGACTTCCAGACGTAACGAGTTGGAAAAAGCGATCACAGCCGCTTTCGTCGCCGCGTAAACCGCTGATTTCGGCGTTTGGATCTTACCCGCCATCGAACCGAAATTGATGATATGGCCCCGCGTGTTGACCAACAAAGGCACCAATTCCCGCGTCAAAATCATTAACCCCAGCACATTGACCCGGAACATCTGCTCGATCCGCGCCACCGGAACGTCGGTGAAGCTTTCAAAATCACCAAAGCCAGCCGCGTTGACCAAAACATCCACTTGGCGCGTGGCCGCACGAATTTCCGCAACCGCCGCTTCCAAGGCGTCAAGATCACCTAAATCAACGGGAATAACTGTCGTCGTTTCATGGGACAGTCGTTCACACTGAGCTTTAACTTCCATCAATTCAGGAACCCGCCGCGCCAACAAAAACAACCGTGCGCCGCGACTGGCCGCCTCTAGCGCAATATCACGTCCCAGCCCCGAAGAAGCGCCGGTGATGACGACGACTTTATGCCGTAATGCCAAATCAGAATCTGTCATATTCGATTACCTCCTGATCACTCAATCCGCGAAGGGGACTGGGATAATATCGAAATCATTGACTACTCGAGTTGCCTTGAAAATATGTTGCGCTTCAGACTGCAATTGATGCACACCCTTGCCCAGATAGCGAGCAGATATATGAGTCAGCAACAATTGGTGGCAATGCGCTCGTTGCGCCACCTTGGCCGCCTGCGTCGACGTGGAATGGAAATATTGATGGGCTAAGCGTGCCTCGGCCTGACTGAAAGTGCTTTCGTGGACCAACACATCGGCATGTTCCGCCAACTTTAAAATATTCGGCGTCTGCCGAGTGTCACTAATAATGGTCACGATACGACCAGGCTTATTCGGGCCTACAAAATCACGACCATCCAACTGGCGACCATCAGGCAAAGTCACCTGCTGACCTGCCTTTAGCTTACCATAAATCGGGCCTGAGGGAACCTGCAACTCGCGTAATTTTGCCACTAATAACTCGCCAGGAAGGTCTGCTTCAACCACGCGATAACCGAAACAAGCGATCCGGTGATCCAGTGGTAGCGTCGTGACGGTGATCCCTGCATCGGCGAAAATCACGCCAGCCCCGGATAATTCATGAAAGTTTAGCGGATAACCCAAGCGTGTTCCGGTTGTTTTCAATGAAGTCTGCACGTATTGTTTCAGGCCGATCGGTCCATAAAGATCGACGGGCTCGATGCCGCCTTGATTGGAACGACTGGATAGGAAACCGGGCAACCCGTATAAATGATCGCCATGTAAATGGCTGATAAAGATTTTGGTCACTTTGCGCGGGCGAATCGCCGTTTGTAAAATCTGCTGTTGGGTCCCTTCACCACAATCAAACAGCCAAATTTCATTTCGTTCATCTAACATTTTAAGGGCCAAACTACTAACGTTACGGCCGCGAGCAGGCACCCCCGCTCCGGTTCCGAGAAACTCTAACTCCATTCGATCACATACCTTAATTCAAATTTTGATAATCGGTCAAGCCGCAACAAACTGGCCAGTCATGACTGGCCACTGCCACTCTAATCTATGCACCACCACGGGTTGCCGTGGCGCTACTTATCGGCGGCTGCCAAAGTCGTCAGGATCTGTTTGGCAACATAAGTGTAATAGTACGGTGAGCCGGTGGGATTTGGATGGACATCATCTTTAGCAAACCAATCTTCATGCGCCTTCGAGTAACTGTACCAATCAATCACATGTAAATTCGCGAAGCGTTTGGCGCCGGCGGCCAGGTCTGCGTTGACCTGATTCTGCCACGCCCGGGTCGGCACGTGCACATTGATCCAAAAAACATTGCGATCCGGTCCAAACAAATGCATGATCTCGTCCAGATCGTTGGCCTGAAATGAGCCGTTGGTTCCCAATCCCACCAGCACATTAGTCGCGACTAAGCCTTGTTGCAGTAAACCCTTGATTTTAGGCTGGATCGTGTAGACTTGTTGGCTGACCGTCGCGTCTAAGTACATTTTCGGGAAGATCCGCTTATAACCTTCCGCGCTCCCTAGCATGACAGAATCACCGATCCCGGTGATCTGTAAATTCTGCGCCGCATGGAGCTGAACTTGGGTCAAGCCATACTTCTCTAAATCCTGGTTGACCGGATTCTTGGCCGCCTCGGATTCTTCCGCGGCACTGGATTTGCTCGCTGAGATACTCAAGGACTCGCTTAAGGATTTGTCCGACGCTGCCTTCCGACTTTCCGCGGCTGATGAGCGCGCGGCCGCCGCAATTTTAGCATTCTCTTTCTTGGTTTGCGCGGCGTTTTTCTTGATTGTTTTGGCCAAATCCGAATGATCAGCCGTGTTTGCGCGCACACTAGGCGCCTGAATGACGCCAATCAGGCCTAGGATCATGATCAAACTCATGATGCCAGCAACGAAACGTTGGCGCAACATTCCCCGATTATTAGGCGTGGTGAACAGCGTCTTGACCCAAGTCCAAGTTTGGCGATAATCAAAGCGCGCCAAGGGGCGTTCAATAAAGCGATAGGAGGCCTCACTCAACAAGAGGATCAAGATCACTTCGATCACGGGATACAAGATCGGATGATCAGCAATATTGCGCATCCGACTTTCAAAGAAGATCATCACTGGGAATTGATAGAGATAAATGCCATAGCTTCGACTCCCTAACCAATTAAATAGCGGATTCGTTAATAAACGATCCCAATCAGCGCCAGGATGGGCCACAACCGCCACCAAAAGCACCGTGAACAAAGAGAACAGCACCATGCCGCCACGATACAGCCACGACGACCGCGCGTCCAATGCCAAGGTCAACCAGACCATCCCGGCGAAACCAACCAAGCCGATCAGGTCGATGCCAATGCGATCGGCCACCGCCAATTTATCGCGTAATTCACCGCTGGGCCAAACCACCGCTAAGGCGCAACCCAAAAGAATCGAGAAGGCGCGGGTATCGGTGCCATAATAAATTCGGCTGGGATCCGCGCTGGGATTGAAGAGCAAAGCCATCAAGCCCGCTGAAACCACCGCCAACCCTATGCTAGTCCAGAAAACTGTCGCCTTCTTTTTCTTTGACCAACGCCAGATTCCCAGCACCAACAGCGGCCATAACAGATAGAACTGTCCCTCGATCGACAGCGTCCACAAATGAGTAAAGGGTGACTCGTTATTGGCAAACCGCTCAAAATAAGATTGGCCATTGAAGATTTGCCACCAATTATATAGGTAGATCAAGTTTGTTCCAACGATTCGATGCAAATTGGCCAACAGGTCCCGTTGAAAAAGAACGATATAACCAGCTGTCGCCATTAACATTGTGATCAAAGTTGGATATAACCGTTTAATCCGGCGTAACCAGAAACCACGATAATCATAATGCCCCTTTTGCCGCAGATCTGCCAGTAAATGATCCGTGATCAAATAACCAGATAGCACCATGAAAATCGGTACGCCTAAATAACCACCACGAAAAACATCCGGATTGAGGTGATATAAAATCACCGCGATCACGCCTAGCGCTCGCAGCCCGTTAAACCCATTGATATACCTTCTTTTCATGCGAGTGTTTCGCTGCATGACGATTCTCCCCTTAATTCTTGTCATCTAAAATAAAAATTTCTGCGTCAACAACCACCAAAAGTTCCCAGTTTACTCAACGAAGTCAAAAACAAAATCAGCGATGGTCACACTGTCACCATTTTCGGCGCCGTGCTCCCGCAACGCGTCTTCGATCCCCCAGTTATGCAAAATCCGGGCAAAGCGCATAATGCCATCTTGGTGATCAAGATTGGTCATCTTCACGAACTTCTCGATCCGCTCACCATGAACTTCAAATTCATGAGGCGCCACTTCTTCAATGGTATAGCCAGCCGCTTGATCTTCATCGAAGCTGTAAAGCACATCCTTGTCTGGTTGCGCCATGATTGGATCAACTGCCGGCGCCGTGGCCAACAGATCAGCGGTGCGCTGCAAGAGTGGTTGGACCCCTTGATGACTAACACTGGAAATCGGCATAAATTGCGCTTGTTCCCCCGCCGCTTGCAAAGCCGCCTGGAAATCCGCCAGCCGTTCCGCCGCGCCCGGCAGATCCATTTTCGTCGGAACGATCAATTCTGGCCGTTGCAACAAACGCGGATCATATTGCGCCAATTCATGGCGAATTTGCTGATAATCCGTCAACGGTTCCCGGCCATTATCGGGATCCATATCCACCAAGTGTAAAATCACCCGGGTCCGCTCAATATGGCGGAGAAACTGAATGCCTAACCCGACTCCTTGCGCCGCGCCCGCAATCAATCCAGGTAAATCGGCCATCACGAAATCACGGCCATCGTCTAATTGGACCATGCCCAAGTTAGGAACCAAAGTGGTAAATGAGTATGCGGCAATCTTAGGTTTGGCAGAAGTCGCCACTGACAACAAGGTGGATTTGCCCACCGATGGGAAGCCGACCAGGCCAACATCCGCCAGAACCTTTAATTCCAATTTCAAAAAGCGCTCTTGACCAGGTTCGCCATTTTCGGCGATTTCAGGGGCGCGATTCCGGGCCGTCGCGAAATGGATATTGCCACGACCACCACGACCGCCTGCCGCGACCACCAGCTCTTGGTTGTTAGCGACAATGTCTCCTAAAACCTCACCTGTATCAGCATCTGTAACCGTGGTGCCTGTGGGAACCTTGATATAGGTATCCGCCGCGCCGCGACCGTACATGCTCTTGTTCATACCCTTTTCTCCAGCAGCGGCCTTGAAATGACGCCGATAGCGGAAATCCAGCAAGGTCCGCAAGCCTTCGTCACCGACAAGAATGATCGATCCACCATGTCCGCCGTCACCACCAGCCGGTCCCCCATTGGGAACAAATTTCTCACGACGAAACGAAACCGCACCATCGCCGCCTTTTCCGGCCTTTACTTCAATTGTAATTTGATCAACAAACATGGATGATCCATCCTCCTAATTCCTGCCACTTGACTTAATGTCTAAAAGTTCATTACCTATGATACCAAATTATCGACCAAAAAACTAAGAATAGCGTTAATCCGTGGCATTATTTTGTTTGGGCCCTGTTTGGCCGCCCCTGACAGTGTCACGTCGCCTTCAGCGTGAAAACAATCAGGGTGATCAAAACAATCATTTCCTGTCACCAACCTTCAGAAGATGGCATTGAGCGGTCAGCCCCAGCGAAGCAATCTTGGTGGCGTTTTCCTAATTTATTGTTCGTTGCGAATCTTTTGAAATATTTTGATTGTTTATGATGGAAAAAGATTGCTTTTTCTGCGAAAATCATTTATTATCTGTCATGAGGTGAGTCAATGTTAACTGAACAACGGTACCAAATCATTCTCCAGTTGCTGGCGAACCAGCAGATTTGTAAGATCAACGAACTCGTGCGCCTGACCGACGCGTCGGAATCCACGATTCGCCGTGATCTGGACGAACTGGAAAAGCAAGGTTTACTGGAACGGATCCATGGTGGCGCTCGTTTGTTGGCCCACCTAACCACCGATCAAGCTCAAACCGATCGTGAACAGCTACATCGTTCGGAGAAGGGTAAGATTGCGGAATACGTGGCTCAGCAATATCTTCATCAGCAACAATTTATTTTCCTGGACGCGGGCAGTACCGTGCAAGAAATCATTCCCTATTTAAGTGAATGCCACGGATTGACCCTGATGACCAACAGCATCACAACCGCCGCTCGCCTGTCTGAATTGGAATTGACGGTGAATTTACCGGCCGGACGCTTGAAGAATGATACCAAAGCCTTAGTCGGCGCGCCGACAGTCAATGACTTGGCTCAGTATCGCTTCGATCTGGCGCTGATCGGCACTAACGCCGTCGCACCTTCCGGCGATCTAATGACCCCAAGAATTGATGAGGCCAGTGTCAAGAAAGTCGCCATCAGTCACGCCAAACAAACGGTGGTGATGACCGACGCGTCCAAGTTCTCAGAAATGGCCTTCGCCACGTTCGGCAACTTACAACAGTTGACGGCGTTGGTCACCAATCATATTCCCGATAAGATCCGGCAACATTATCATCAAACTAACATCAAGGAGCTGACTTTATGATTTACACCATTACGGTCAATCCAGCCATCGACTACATTATGCGTGGTGAAGCGCTGGCATTGGGCCAAGTCAATCGTCTCAAGGAAACAGCATATCTTGCTGGGGGCAAGGGAATCAATGTTTCCCAAATCCTCAATCAGTTGGCCGTCGGTAATCGGGCTTGGGGATTTCTCGGCGGCTTCACCGGTCACTTTGTCCAACAATCCCTGGACGCGAAACAAATCGACAGCGACTTCACCCAAATCGCCGCCAATAGTCGCATCAACGTCAAACTCAGCGCTGGCGAAGAAACCGAACTCAACGCGCCGGGCCCTCAAGTAACCACGACGGAGATCGCCGCCTTCACCGCCAAATTCCACCAACTCAAACCAGGGGACGTGGTGATCATGTCAGGCAGTCTTTTACCTGATCTACCCACCGATTTCTACGCGCAATTGATCAAATTGACCAAAGCGCAAGGCGCCGACTTTGTGGTCGACACCACTGGCCAAGCCCTGCTGGATACCTTACCAGCCCACCCTTTGGTCATCAAGCCTAACCATCACGAATTAGCCGAACTGTTCCAGACTACTTTTGCCAATGATGACGAGCTGTTGGCTCATGGTCAGCGCTTACTGACTGCTGGCGCACAACATGTGCTGATCTCCATGGCTGGCGCCGGCGCCTACTTGATTACGGCGGATCACATTTATCATTCCGCGGCGCCACAAGGAGCGGTGGTCAACTCCGTGGGCGCCGGCGACTCAATGATTGCCGGATTTGTAGGTGAATTCAGTCAACATCATGATCCTGTTCAGGCCTTTGAGTACGGCTTGGCTTGCGGCAGCGCCACCGCCTTTACTGAGGATATTGCGGATCGGACGCAAATCGAGGCGATTCGCCCGCAAATCAAGATCACCACAGTTCGTTAAGCGGCAACAAACTTGCGGATTTTCGCAACTTTAATTGGAAGAAATAAGGAAAAAACTCTGGGAGGTTTAACATGAAAGTTAAAGATTTACTGATCAAAGATGCCATGATCATGGATCTCAAAGCAACCACGAAAGAAGCGGCCATCGATGAAATGATCGACCGTTACCACCAAGCCGGCGTTGTCCAAGATGTGCCGACCTATCGCGCGGCCATTTTGAAACGTGAGGCTGAATCAACCACCGGGATCGGTGATGGGATCGCCATGCCCCATGCCAAGACTGACGCGGTCGCCCGCGCGGCCGTTCTTTTCGCCAAAAGTAATCAAGGCGTTGACTATAACGCGCTGGACGGCCAACCTGTTCATCTCTTCTTTATGATCGCCGCACCGGCTGGGGCCAACAACGCCCACTTACAAGCATTATCCGCGCTTTCCTCATTATTGATCGATCCTGACCTGGTGGCCAAGCTGAAACAAGCGCAAACACCAGAAGAAGTTCAGCAATTATTCGGCGCCGCCCAAGCGGCCAAGGACGCTAAAGAAGCGGCCGAAGCGGCAGCAGAGCAAGCTCAGGCCGCGCAAACCAGCCCCGCAGCAACCCCAGAAGCAACAGAAAAACCTTTTGTGGTCGCGGTTACCGCCTGCCCCACTGGGATCGCCCACACCTACATGGCTGAAGCGGCCTTGATCAAAGAGGCCGAAGCAATGGGTGTCGCGATCAAAGTTGAAACAAACGGTTCTGAGGGGGTCAAACACCAACTGACCGCCGCCGATATCAAACGGGCCAAAGGGGTGATCATTGCCGCCGATAAACAAGTCGAAATGGCGCGTTTCTCCGGCAAGCATCTATTGAACCGCCCCGTCATTGACGGAATCAAGAAACCCCATGAACTAATCGAAAAGACCCTCAACGAACAAGGCGCGATCTACCATGCGGACGGCGATGCCGTCGCCGCAACGGCCGCTGACCAAGGCGAAGCTGATCACGAATCGATCGGCCACAAAGCCTATGGTCAGTTGATGAACGGGATCTCCCACATGCTGCCCTTCGTCGTTGCCGGCGGGATCATCATGGCAATTTCTTTCTTGCTGGAACGTTTCGTTGGTGACCAATCCCTGTGGTTCACCTTCCCCAACCAAATTGGGAACGCCGCGTTCAGTTTTCTGATTCCTGTTTTGGCGGCCTACATCGCCGAAGCAATTGGTGATCGACCGGCATTAATGCCCGGTTTAGTCGGTGGTTACATGGCCAGCCAGGCCAGCATGAGCGTCGTCAGTTCCAAGAGTCCCGCTGGCTTCTTAGGTGGGTTAGCCGCTGGTTTCATCGCCGGCTTCATTGTCCTTTGGCTGAAAAAAGTCTTCAAAAACCTACCGAAATCACTGGACGGTTTGAAACCCATCTTTATCTTCCCGATCCTCGGTTTATTGCTGACAGGCGGCATCATGTTCTTCATTGTTGACCCGATTTTCAGCATGATCAATCTGGGCCTGACCAACTTCTTGAACAACATGGGCACCGCCAATGCCGTCGTCCTCGGCGCGCTATTGGCCGGAATGATGGCCATTGATATGGGTGGTCCTTTCAACAAGGCCGCGTACGTCTTTGCTATTGGTGCTTTTGAAACCACCCAAAACGGCTCCTTGATGGCCGCCGTGATGGTCGGTGGGATGGTGCCACCACTGGCGATCGCCTTGGCGACCACGATCTGGCCGAACAAATGGACCAAATCAGAACGCAATTCAGGTTTGAGTAACTATATCTTAGGAATTTCCTTCATTACCGAAGGCGCCATTCCTTTCGCCGCCTCAGATCCATTGCGCGTGATCACGTCCAGCGTGATTGGCGCCGCGATCGGTGGCGGGATCTCGCAAGCCTTTGGCGTCAATGTTCCCGCGCCGCACGGTGGCCTGTTCGTCCTACCACTGGCAGACCACAAGCTAGCCTATCTGCTTTCGGTGATCATCGGTTCTGTGATTTCTGCCTTGATCCTTGGTTTGTGGAAGAAGCCATTATCAGACAGTGAATCTGGCCTAACCGCCAAAAAAAAGCACTGAGGGACCATGAATTTCTAGAACATCGATTCCTCCGCGACAAAGACTCATAAAAAGTACCCCGCTGACGTCACAGGGGTTTTCGCCACCAAAATGACTTGGGCTCACCTGGCCAAACAAAAAGCACCGCCATTTCGCGTTTCTTAGACGCTGAATGGCGGTGTTTTATTGGTGCTTGATCACCTGGTGGTCGCTACCCCTTGATCAACAGCAAAGGCTAAAGCGCCACCAGAGCTGGCTGTCACAAAGGCCACTCACGTTGCGAACTTCAATCAAGTGCCGCTAATCGGCGACCTGGTTGACCGTGTCCTTGGCGTGCAACTTCTTTTCGAAATATTTCAGGAGCAAGGAGAGCAACAAGGTCAACACGAAGTAAATCAGAGAAGTGATCACCAATGGTAAGAATGGTTTGAAGCTTGAGCCCTGAACCACACTGGTTTGAAACATCAATTCGCCGACCCCGATCACACTGACGATCGCCGATTCCTTTAAGAGTGAAATAAATTCGTTCCCTAAGGCAGGCAAAATCGTCTTGATCGCTTGCGGCAAAACGACTAAGCGCATCGTTTGCTTCTGGGAAAGGCCTAAAGAACGCGCCGCTTCCGATTGCCCCTTGGCTACCGCCTCGATTCCAGAACGAATGACTTCAGAAACATAGGCCCCGGAATTTAAGGCTAAGGCAATCGCCGCGGAGGCAAAGGCGGAAACATCTAGATGCAAGATCTGGGTACCGAAGTAGATCATGAAAACCTGGACCAGCAACGGGGTGCCCCGGAAATACTGAATATAAACCACGGCGATTGCTTTGACTAGCTTGTTCTTGGCCCGTTTCATCAAGGCTAATAAGGTGCCCAAGAGACTCCCGAAGAAAACACCAATAATGGTCAACACAATCGTGATCCCGGTACCTTTAAGGAAATAGCTCCCATAACCTTGCAGAAAGTTCTGCTTGGTCAGCATTTGCGCGTTAGCTTCCTTCCGCCATTCCGCAAATTGGCCGTTCTTCTTGACCTTGCGAATGGTTTGATTAACGCTGGCCAAGTAGGCTGGCGCGTCCTTAGGCACCGCTACCGCGCAATCATAATCCGAGTTGGTGAACTTGACCTTGGATAAGGCCAAGGCTGAGTTAGTTTGGACATAAGCGGCCGCTACCGGTTCTTCGACCACGACGCCGGCAACCTTCTTTTGTTGCAAGTTAAGAATTAAGTCCGTCACTTTCTCTAGCGAGGTGATCTGGGCCCCTGCCAGCTCATCTTTGGCCACGGTTTCTTGGGTGGTCTGTTTCTGAACGCCGACCTTCTCACCCTTGAAATCCATCACGCTCTTATACTTAGCCAAATCGTCTTTACGAACGACCACCGATTGGCCCACTGTTAAGTATGAATCGGAGAACGCCACCTCTTTCTTCCGTTCCGGCGTTGGTGTCATCGCCGAAACGATCATGTCCGCTTTGCCGGTTTTCAAACTACCAAGCAAGGAATCAAAACCCATTTCCTTGATATGCAGTTCAACGCCGATATCCTTGGCAATCTGCCGCGCCAAGGCGATGTCGAAGCCGACGATCTTGTCTTCCCCATTGATCGTTTTGTGGAACTCATAAGGGGGATAGTCCGCGGAAACGCCCAAAACCATGTAGCCGCGCTTCTTGATCGCGGTCAAAGTTGGATCCGTGGTCGCCGCTGCTTGCGTCGGTCGCAAATTGACCACCCCGCTGAAACTACTGACCAGCAATAAGCCTAGTACCAATAATGCCCCAATTTTCTGCTTGATTGTTTTCATCAAAAACATCCTCTACCAAATTAATAGCATTAGTATACACCATATTTTATATTTATGCACTATTTTTGCGAAAATTATTTTATTTATTCACGAAACTTGGACAAAACGAAAACATGACCAACGGGCCGTCCCGTTCTTGACGCCCGCTTTGCCCCACCCACTGGCCCAACAAAAAAAGCCGTCATTGAATCGACAGCTTGATTGTTTGCGCCACGGTTTTGGAAATGCCCAGTGCTTGCAGATCCGCCAATGAGGCGCTTTTGATTTTCTTCAGTGAACCGAAATGCTTCAGTAATTTCGTGCGGGTCTTGGGTCCCACCCCTTGGATCGTTTCTAAACGTGAGGACAAGGCATTCTTACTCCGAGTTTGCCGATGGAAGGTGATCGCGAACCGGTGGACCTCATCTTGGATTCGTTGCAACAGATAGAAGCCCTGAGATTTGGGATCCAACGTTACCGGAGTCCCGGCCTCCCCGAAGATCAGCTGCGCGGTTTTGTGCTTGTCGTTCTTGACCATCCCCGCCACCGGAATGAATAAATTGAGTTCATTCTCCAGGACATCTTTGGCGGCGGCCATTTCAATAATGCCCCCATCCATCAAAATGAGATCGGGCAAATTCTGCCCTTCCTTAAGCAGACGGGTATAGCGGCGGCGGATCACTTCCCGCGTGTTGGCGGCTTCATCGGCGCCACGCTGATGTTCGACCTCACCGCGCAACTTATACTTACGGTAATTATGTTTGTCCGGGCGCCCGTCGAGAAAACTGACCATCGCCGACACCGGATCCGTCCCCTGGATATGGGAATGGTCAAAGGCCTCGATCACGTGGCCCGTTGGTAAGCCCAAGGCCGCCAATATTTCGTTTTGCGCCCCAATGGTCTGTCGTTCGTCCAACTCCAATAAGCGAAACTTCTCATTCAGCACCAATTTCGCGTTCTTATTCGCCAGCGCCTGCAATTCACGCTTGCGCCCGCGCACCGGTGTCTTGACGGGCACCTGCAAAATCTCACTCAGAACTTGATGATCCAACTCCTTCGGTACCAAGATCTCTTTGGGCAAAACATTGTTCTTTCGATTGTAAAACTGCAAAATAAACGTACTCAATTCTTCCATGGGTTCATCTGTGACCACTGGGAATAAGCGCTTGGTCCGCTTCATCAGACGCGCTTGGCGAATGAAGAAAATTTGGACCGACATCCACCCCTTATCCAAATAATAACCGAAAATATCCCGCGGCGTATTATCGTTGGAAATAATTTTCTGTTTCTCGACGGTCGCATCAATGTAATGCAGCTGATCCCGTAATTCCGCGGCCCGCTCAAACTGTAAACTAGTCGCCGCCGTATTCATTTCCCGCGTCAACTTCTGCTTCACCGCACCCACTTGCCCATTAAGGAACCGCTTGATTTTCTCAATTTGGGCCTGATATTCCGCCTCAGGCACCTCGCGGAAACAAGCGCCCAAACACTGCCCCATATGATAATACAGGCAAGGCCGCCCTAAATGACCGGCACAGCGGCGCAAAGGATAAACCTTCTGCAAGAAATGCATCGTTTCCTCAGCCGCGTAAACATTGGTGTACGGCCCGAAATAATAAGCGCCATCTTTTTTGATTTCCCCTGTGATCATGATGCGCGGATCACGTTCGTTCGTGATTTTAATATAGGGATACCCACTGCCCTGCTTCAAACGAATGTTGTAATAGGGCTGATATTTCTGGATCAAGGTGATTTCCAGCAGAAAAGCTTCCTTGTCCGTTGAGGTGATGATCGTTTCGAAATCGACGATCTCCGCGACGAGACGTTCGGTTTTCCCGGTGTGGCTACTTTTGAAATACGAGCGCACGCGATTTTTTAAATTTTTCGCTTTGCCAACATAAATAATCTGAGCGTTCAGATTCTTCATCAAATAACAGCCAGGCAAATCTGGCAATAACGCTAACTTATGCTCTAAATGTTCAGAAGCCAATTCTACACCTCATTAAAAAACGGCGCACGCCTTGACGCCCACCTTGAAATCTTCCACTGATTCTATTATACGATATTTTGCTTACTTTTAAAAACAAAGCGCGCGGTGCAATTGCCAGGCGGTGCTTGCTTTAGCCGATTTTAGGCCCGGTCGTCTGCGGCTAGTATCAAGCGCCGGGCCCAATGATAAATTGTCCCACCAAAAAAGAATCCCATTTTGGGATTCTTTTTGTTAGCTGACCAAGACTTTCGACAGGAAATCTTGGGTCCGCTGCTCTTGGGGATGTTCAAAGACCTGTTCAGGGGTACCTTGTTCAACCACCTGGCCGTCATCCATAAACCAAACTTCATCGGCGACGTTCTTGGCAAAACCCATTTCATGAGTGACGATCACCATCGTCATGCCGGTTTTCGCCAAATCACGCATCACATTCAAAACTTCGCCGACCATTTCGGGATCTAAGGCGGAAGTCGGCTCATCAAAGAGCATCACATCCGGTTTCATCGCCAGCGCTCGGGCGATCGCTACCCGTTGTTGCTGGCCGCCTGACAGGCTGGCTGGCGTAGCGGTGGCCTTGTCGCCAAGCCCCACTTGTTCCAACAACGCCAAACTTTGTTGATTGGCCGTAGCCTGATCTAGATGTTGCACGTTGATTGGCGCCAAATTGACGTTTTCCAAAACGGTATAATTGGCGAAAAGATTGAAGGATTGGAAGACCATCCCCATTTTCTCGCGGATCTGATCCAAATGAGCCTCATCCAGCTCATTGATTTCTTGATCTTTGAAGAAAACTTGTCCGCTAGTTGGTTGCTCCAAGAGATTTAAACAGCGGAGATAAGTGCTTTTGCCACTGCCTGAGGGGCCAATGATCACAATAACTTGTCCGGCCTGAACTTCGGAATCGATTCCTTTTAAAACGAGATTATCGCCAAATTTTTTAGTTAATTGCTGCGTTTTCAAAATTGTTTCCATATCTTCACCCACTTTTAGAATGACCAAAGCATAGCATATATTTTATAAATATTCAAGATAAAGGCAAATTTATTGTTTAGAATGAATATTTATTCTTACAGCTGCTCTTTTATAAACCAAGCCAGACCACAAGCAAGCGACTGGGCCAAGCGCTTGGGTCCAAACTTGTGGGCGGGCGCTCACTTGGACTTAGCTGACGGCAAGCGGCGCTCGAGTGATCCGCACCGTTGTCGCCAAGAGGTGCCGGCGATCTCCAGGTGCTGTGCTGCTGTGAGAAAAAGCTTTGACCGCGGCGGGATCTATGCTATGATTATGGCGAATGGTAGGTGACCAAAATGGCAATCACAATGAAACGCGATGATAAATTGACCAGCCTGTTCGATAAATTTGCCACACTCCCCGAAGATAAGAAAAACGGGGTCATGGCACAACAGATCAGAGCTAAACAAGCTGCGACCGCAAAGGCTGAACAAGCTGCTGCCGCCGCGGAAGCGAAAGCTGCTAAAGAAGACAAATAATCAGCAAAAAAAGCAATGAGTCACATTTTCACCCTGAAGTTGGGAAAATGTGGTCACTGCTTTTTATTTGCGCTGAAACCATTGGCTGCCGCCTGCCACCGCGAAAGATCGTCATAATCCGCTGACGACTGGTTCACGGTAACGGACAGACGCACGCAGGCACACCGCGGTGAATCCAGGTTACTTGCTGAGCCAAGCTACATTTTATCCGCGATCCACTGCCAAACTTCGGCCTTGCCTAAGTCTGAAACAGCGCTGAACGCTTGCAGATCATCGGCGGGGTCCATTTGCAAAACTTTGCGGATCCGTTGAAGATTTCCCGCTTGATGATTGCGCGTCACCTTGTCCATCTTTGTCGCCACCACAAGGATCGGATGGTGATAGTAATGAACGAACTCATACATGGTCTGGTCATCGGCGGTGGGATCGTGACGGCCATCAACTAAGATCACCACGCCGCGCAACTGCTTGCGACTGGTGAAGTATGCCTCACACATTTGGCCGAACTGCTCCCGTTGCTTCTTGGAAACCTTGGCGTAACCATAGCCAGGAACATCCACCAGCGTCAGATCCTGATTCAATTGATAAAAGTTCAAAGTTTGGGTCTTGCCCGGTTGGCTGGAGGTGCGGGCGAAATTCTTCCGCTGGACCAAGCGATTGATCAGGGATGACTTGCCCACATTGGAACGGCCAGCCAACGCGATCTCTGGTAATTGATTGACGGGATACTGCTCCGGCGCCACCGCGCTGATCAGTAATTTAATATCTTGGACGTGCATGGGTTCCCTCTTTTCTAAACCGAAGTCAGCTTGCTCTTGCCGAACCAACTTCATAAAAGTAATCAAAAAACTTGGTGGGTCCAACGCACCCCGGACGACATGAATCACGGCGTGGCGTTGAGCGCACCAAGTTACTGATTAAGATGCTTGTTCGTTGGTGTGGACCAGTTCAGGCTTTTGCAAACCTTCAGCAGCCTCTTTGGTCACGATCACTTCAGAAACATCCGTTTGATCTGGTAATTCAAACATGGTATCTTGCATGACTTCTTCCATGATGGCCCGTAAACCCCGGGCGCCGGTATCGCGTTCGATAGCTTCATGAGCCATCGCGTTCAAAGCGTCAGGCGTGAATTTCAACTTCACGCCGTCTAACTCGATCAGTTTCTGATATTGTTTGACCAACGCGTTCTTCGGTTCCGTTAAAATTCGAACCAAGTCACTTTCACTCAGTTTATTCAAAGCCGTCACGATTGGAATCCGGCCAATGAATTCAGGAATGATCCCAAACTTCATCAAATCCTCCGGCACAACTTGTTGCATGATGTGGGCTTCATCTTCGATCTTAACTTTCTGCTCACTGGCCGCGCCGAAACCGATCACTTGCTCGCCTAAGCGATTGCGAATGATGTTTTCGATGCCATCAAAAGCGCCACCAACGATAAAGAGGATATTCGTGGTGTCAACTTGAATGAATTCCTGTTGCGGATGCTTACGTCCGCCCTGAGGTGGCACGTTAGCGATCGTCCCTTCTAGAATCTTCAAAAGCGCCTGTTGGACACCTTCACCTGAAACATCCCGAGTGATCGAAACATTTTCGCTCTTTTTGGCGATTTTGTCGATCTCATCGATGTAAACGATCCCACGTTGCGCGCGATCGACGTCGTAATCCGCATTCTGCAATAATTTCAACAGAATGTTTTCCACGTCTTCACCAACATAACCTGCTTCGGTCAAAGTTGTCGCGTCAGCGATCGCGAAAGGCACATTCAAGATCCGCGCCAAACTCTGGGCGAGGAAAGTCTTCCCGGAGCCAGTTGGTCCGATCAAGGCAATGTTACTCTTCTGCAACTCGGTTTCGTCCGCGTCAGCGACAGCCATATGGTTGACCCGTTTGTAGTGGTTATAAACGGCAACGGCCAAGGCCTTCTTCGCGTCATCTTGCCCGATCACATAATCGTTCAAGAAATCCAAGATTTCCCGTGGCTTAGGCACATCAACGCTTTGATCCACCGCGTCAGCCTGTAATTCTTCATCTAAAATATCTTTACATAAGTCAACACATTCATTACAAATATAAACGCCGGGACCAGCAATGATTTTCTTGACTTGGTCTTGGGTCTTACCACAGAACGAACACTTGACCGTTCCTGTAGTTTGCATATTATCAAACATCGTTCGTCCACCTTTTTTATGCTCGATCAATGACCGATGATAGCATGTTTTGCCCGCGGCTGTAAAGCAATTCGCCTTTGATACCTTGTTGGAAAAAAGGACTGAACACAAACCGTTCAGTCCTCCTTTTCAGAAACTGGCGCTATTCTGCTTCTTCAACCGCAGAATCAGTGACGATATCAATGGCCTTCTTAATGGCGATATCGTGCTTCAACATTTCATCCGTCAAAGCTCCGCGAACTTTATCTTCTTCCATGTTGTATTCTTCAGCTAAATCTTTGATTTCATGATCAACTTCTTCTTGACTTGGCTCGATCTTTTCAGCCGCGACGATTGCTTCCAAAACCAAGTTAGTCTTAACGTTTTGGTCAGCGTTTTGTTCGAACTGCTTGTGGAGATCTTCCTCAGTCGTGCCCGTCAATTTGTAGTACATATCTGGATTGATGCCTTGACGTTGCATGTTGCCTAGGAATTGATCCATTTGATTATGGACTTCTGTTTCGATCATTGCATGAGGCAAGTCAAGGATTTCAGCATTCGCAACAGCTTTGTTCAAAGCGGCTTCTTGCTTAGCAGCATCAGCGGCTTCTTGCTTGTTTTGCGTCAATTGATCCTTGATCTTGGCTTTCAATTCGATCAACGTTTCAACTTCTTCGTCGATATCCTTAGCGAAGTCATCGTCAAGTTCAGGAATTTCTTTCGTCTTGATTTCATGGATCTTCGTGGCGAAATGCGCTTCCTTACCAGCTAATTCCTTGGCTTGATAATCTTCAGGGAAAGTCACGGTCACATCAACTTCGTCACCGGATTTATGTCCCAACAATTGATCTTCAAAACCAGGAATGAAGCTGTTTGAACCTAATTCAAGCGAATAGTTCTCGGAAGAACCACCGTCAAAAGCTTCGCCGTCGATCGTCCCAGCGTAATCGATGACAACAGTGTCACCCTTCTCGCTGACGCCATCTTCTTTAAGCACCAATTCAGCTTGTTGTTCTTGACGCTTAGCCAATTCAGCGTCAACATCTGCGTCAGTGACTTCAACGTCAGCCGTTGGTACGGACAGACCTTTATAGTCGCCCAACTTAACTTCAGGCTTAACGGTAACTTTAGCCTTGATGATCCAAGGTTCTTTCGGATCCATCTTTTCAATGCTGATCTCAGGCTGATCAACAGGTTCGATCCCAGCCTCAGCCAGGGCTGCCTCGTAGCTATCTGGCAAGACCACGTTCAAAGCGTCTTCATATAAGGAAGCTTCGCCATACATCTGATTAAAGATTTGGCGAGGCACTTTCCCCTTCCGGAAGCCAGGAACAGCTAAATTCTTCTTAACACGTTTGAAGGCTGCATCTAAACCTTCATCGATTTTATTTACACTAATTTCAAAAGTGAGTTCACCGTCGTTGGTGCCCTTCTTTTCCCATGTGGCAGACATTCAATTTACCTCCGATATTAAATTACATCTATCTCTTTAACATACTTAATTAATACTATCTTATTTGCCAAAAAAAGTAAATGAAACTTTCTCAAAAAGTCGTCAAGTTGCTCGGTTTCTTAATATTTTTTCACGTCAGGTTCGCGCAAAAGAAAAAAGACTCGAGCAATCGAGTCTTTTAGCCGTTTTAAACGAATGATTAGTCTAAGATTTCAGTTACCTGACCGGCACCAACAGTACGTCCGCCTTCACGAACCGTAAACTTAGTCCCTTTTTCAATCGCAACTGGCGCAATCAAATCTACTTCGAAAGTAACGTTATCGCCAGGCATTACCATTTCAACGCCATCTGGTAATTCGATGACACCGGTAACGTCAGTCGTATGGAAGTAGAACTGAGGACGATAGTTTGAGAAGAATGGTGTATGACGGCCACCTTCATCTTTGCTCAAGATATAAACTTCACCCTTGAACTTGTTGTGAGTTTGGATCGAACCTGGCTTAGCCAAAACTTGGCCACGTTCTACTTGGTCACGGTTAACGCCACGTAACAAGACACCAACGTTATCGCCGGCTTCGCCAAGATCCAAAGTCTTACGGAACATTTCCAAGCCAGTAACGATTGACTTTTGGATTTCAGGCTTCAAACCAATGATTTCAACTTCGTCGCCGATCTTAACTGTCCCACGGTCGATACGACCAGAAGCAACAGTACCACGACCAGTGATCGTGAAGACATCTTCGACAGGCATCAAGAATGGCTTGTCAGTGTCACGAACTGGTGTTGGGATATATTCGTCGATGGTATCCATCAATTCTTCGATAACTTTTTCTTGTTCTGGGTCGCCTTCAAGGGCCTTCAAAGCTGAACCACGGAGAACAGGAATATCGTCACCAGGATAATCGTATTCTGATAATAATTCCCGAACTTCCATTTCAACTAAGTCGATCAATTCTTCGTCATCAACCAAGTCAACCTTGTTCAAGAAGACAACCAAATAGTCAACACCAACCTGACGCGCAAGCAAGATATGTTCACGAGTCTGAGGCATAGGACCATCAGTTGCGGCAACAACTAAGATCGCACCGTCCATTTGAGCGGCACCAGTGATCATGTTCTTAACGTAGTCAGCATGTCCTGGGGCATCGATATGAGCGTAGTGACGCTTCAAAGTTTCGTATTCAACGTGAGAAGTGTTGATTGTGATCCCACGTTCCTTTTCTTCTGGAGCGTTATCGATTTGATTGTAATCTTCGGCTTTTGCAAGACCCTTCTTAGCTAACACCTTAGTAATTGCGGCTGTCAAGGTAGTCTTACCATGATCGACGTGGCCGATAGTCCCAATGTTTACATGGGGCTTAGTTCGTTCGTAATGCTCTTTTTCTGCCATTATTAAATGAACCTCCTGTAAAATTGCAAGAAGAATCGGCGTATCAATTGCGCCGAAAATTCTCTATGTTTAATTATACTACTTCAGCCGCGGAAATACCATGCTGCTAAAGGAATATCCTTTAATGATTATACGGAGAGTTGACCGAATTGTAAATACCTAAAACTCGCAAAATAAGAAAATTTTGAATTAAATCGCCCTAAAACTAACTTTAGGAACAAATTGCGCCAACTCCACATAAAAACGAGGCCGAAAACCTCGTTGTCACTACAATATCAAACTATTGTAAACTGCGCAATAATTTGGTCTCCTCACCTTGCCAAAAGTTCAAATGGGCCCGCGTTTGCTGAGAAACATCGGTGGGGACCCTCCCCGTTAAAACCAGTTGTTGCCACGCGGCCAAGGGCTGGAGTTCCGCTTGACTAAAGGGCGCTGTCAACATCAGATAGGTCAACAGATTGCTTTGGGCCAGATCTCGTTGTGAATCCGCCAACTGACCACTTTCGATTGCGACATCAATACCCGCGCGTAACGTCACGTAAGGCTCGCTTTGTTCAAACCTTTGCAGGGCTTGAGTCGAAAACTGCCGGACCTCCCCTTGCCAAAAAATCGACAGGTCCTTGGTCTGGGACATCGCCGCCAACTCCAGCAACAACTGAAACCGGATCACTGGTGACAGTAAAGCGTTCAGCAGCAGCGTTTGACTCAGTCGATAGAAACTTTGCGGCGGCAAGGTCGCCAAATCGGTAAAGAAATCGGCCACGTCCCCATTCAATTGTGTCAAGGTCAGCTGTTGCAGCCGATTTTCCCATTGGGCGAATTCGCTAGCACTCAGCTTAAGCTCACCGACTCGTTGGACCCAAGCTTGCCAGGTGGTCAAATCGGTCCCATTCAAGGCGGCTTGATTCTGGGCCAGATCATAGCCAGACTGGTCCAAAGTCAAATAAAGGCCCGCCGACCACAACGCCTGCCAATAATCGGGTAGCCGCCGCGCCGTCGCGAAAGCTTGAACTGTTTCCGGCGCTCGCAATAACTGACGGAGCGCCGGTTGACTCTCAGCCGCCTTAGCCGTTTCCAAATAGGCTTGAATGACGGTAAAATCTGGTTCGATCGCCAAAGCCTGATTCAAATACTTCAAGGCTTGGGAATAGTTGTCCTGTTCGGCCGCCTCTGCCGCGAGTGTCATCAAACTCTGGACTGATTCGGGAAATTGGCTCATCATACTACCTCCAACAGCAGTCGCGCCAAGTAAAAAAGGGCCGCGGCCCTTTTTTTACTGTGCATCAACGATGCCGATTTTGATTGACTTCCATAATGACTGGTAAAATCACTGGATGTCGTTTGGTTTGATCAAACAGATATTTGCTGAGATCTTCGCGCACGTCTTGTTTCAGGTTGTTCCAATCAAATTCTTTATGCGCTAAATTATTTTCGATTGCTTTGACAATGATCGAGGCGCTTTCGGCCATCAGGTCACGGTTAGCCTTGACGTAAACGAACCCACGGGAAGTCAGTTTCGGCTTCGCCACGATTTTCTTCTTACGCCGGTCGATCGTAACGACCGCGATGAAGATCCCATCGTCGGCCAATAGACGCCGATCCCGTAAAACAATATTACCGATATCGCCAACGCCCTTACCATCGATCATGGTATCACCAGCGTTGACCGCCGCGCCTAGACTGAATTCGCCCTGATGGTATTGCACCACATCGCCACTCTTGGTCACGAAAATGTGATCCAGCGGCAAGCCTGTTTCTTCAGCGATATGAGTATGCGCCTCTAATAGGCGATACTCGCCTTGAATCGGCATTAAGTTATCCGGGCGCAATAAATTGATCATCAATTGCAAGTCCGTTTTATTGGCATGACCGGATGAATGGAGATCATCACTAATCGCTTTGACCGTGCCACCAGCACGATAAATCAGATCCCGTGTCTTGGCGACTGTCGTTTCCATGGCGTGAGATGGCGTTGTTGTAATGAACACCAAATCACCTTCCTTGATCCGCAAGGTGCGATGGTTGTTCGTGGCCATTTTCTCCAAGGACTTCAGGGGCTCACCCATGCGCCCGGTCTCTAAAATAATGGTTTGTTCTGGTTTCAAGGTCTTTAAATCTTTCAATTGAACCAGTAAATCAGGTTTCGGCAAGGTCAGATATTTCAAGTTCAACGCCGTTTTGACAATTTTTTCTAAATCTTGGCCGGTCAAAATGACACGACGCTCGGTTTTCGCGGCAGCGTCAAAAATCTGTTGCATCCGTTCGATATTGCTGGCAACGGACGCCACAATAATCCGGCCGGGATGATATTTGAAAGTCTCCGTGATATAGCTGGCAATATCACGCTGGCTGCTATTCTCATAAGGTGATTCGGCGTTGGCAGAATCACTGAGTAACATGATCGTGTGGTCGCGTCCAATATCGGCCAGGCGACCATAGTCCGTTTGGAACATCGGTTTAGCGGCCTGATCAAATTTGAAATCACCGGTATAAACAATGTGTCCCGCTTCCGTCTTCAGATCAACGCCTAACGAACCCGGAATTGAATGGGTCGTCTTGAAAAATGAGACAGTGGCGTGATTGAAGTCGATCGCGGTTTTCTCGTCAATGACATGAAAATCCTTGAATTTCTTGGTTTTCTTCTCTCCAGCGACGGTGATCTTAGCCAAGGCAATCGTTAACTCCGAGCCAAAAACCGGCACGGGATGATCTGCCAAGAAATAAGGCAGGGCCCCAATGGCATCGGCGTGGCCGTGAGTCAGGAAGATGCCCACAACCTTGTCAATGTTCTCGGTCAAATAACTATAATCAGGAATGACCACGTCGATCCCTAACAACTCGTTCTCAGGGTACATCAAGCCGCAATCGAAGATGTAGATCTCATCTTCGACCTCAACGGCATACATATTCTTACCATTTTCGCGAACGCCGCCAAATGGAATTACTTTTAAATTCTGTAACATTATTGCTCCTTACTTATTCTTTATTCCGGTTCCGTGGCCAACAACGCTTTCCGTGAAGCGTTGATCCGCCCTTTACCATCAATGCTGATAACTTTGACTAAGAGTTGATCGCCTAATTTGACCGCGTCTTCAACCTTGTTCAAGCGACCTGGCGTCAGTTGGGAAATGTGAATGAGGGCGTTCTTACCCTTAGCCAGTTCCACAAAAGCACCGAAAGCTTCAATGCGATTGACTGTTCCCATGTAGACACCGCCGACTTCGATCTCACGCGTCAAGTCGGTAATGATTTGTTTCGCCTGTTCAATGGCTTCGCGATCATCAGAGCTGATCGTGACTTGTCCAGTTTGCTCTATATCGATTTTAACACCGGTTTGGTCAATAATCTCGTTTATTGTTTCACCGCCACGGCCGATCACGTCTTTGATCTGCGCTGGCTTGATCATCATTTGCTCGATCTTCGGCGCATATTGACTCAATTCTGTCCGTGACGCTGGGATCGTTGCCGTCAATACCTGGAGAATTTCTAACCGGGCTTTTTTGGCTTGGGCCAAGGCTTCGGCTAGAATTTCATTCGTGACCCCTTCGGCCTTGATATCCATTTGCAGCGCGGTGATGCCTTCAGTAGTACCGGCAACCTTGAAATCCATATCACCTAAATGATCTTCGATACCCTGGATATCGGTCAGGATCGCGTAGGCCGCGCCTTCTTTGACCATTCCCATGGCAATCCCAGCGACCGGCGCCTTGATGGGAACCCCGCCATCCATTAACGCCAAAATACTGGCACAAATGCTGGCCTGGGAGGACGAGCCATTGGATTCCAAAACATTGGAAACCAAGCGAATCGCATAAGGAAAACTTTCCGTATCCGGAATGACCGGTAACATCGCCCGCTCACCAAGCGCCCCATGACCGATTTCTCGACGGCCCGGCGCGCCATAGCGGCCTGTTTCCCCAACCGAAAATTGAGGGAAATTATAGTGATGGACAAAATTCTTGTGGTATTCCGGTAACAGACCGTCGATCGTCTGCGCTTCAGCCAATGGCGCTAAAGTCAACGCAGACAGGACTTGGGTTTGCCCGCGGGTGAATAAACCTGAGCCGTGAGCACGTGGCAATAGTCCCACTTCCGCGGATAACGCGCGCAATTCGTCTAAAGCCCGACCATCGGGACGCTGATGCTGCTCCAAAATCATTTGCCGCACTTCTTGGCGCTCCAAATCGTCTAGCAATTGATCCACCAGCGGCAAAATCGAGTCCGCGCCATCGCTGGCCGCTAATCCGGCATAATGATCATGGGCCAATTCTTTGACCGCGGCAATGTTGTCTTCGCGAGCTAACTTGTCGGTGGTCAAAATTGCTTGGCGCATCGTCGCCTGATAGAGATCATTGATTTCGGTCACCAAATCAGCCGGCGCGCTAGGACTAACAAAGTCCAGCTTAGGCGCACCGATCGCCGCAATGATTTCCTGTTGAAAGGCGCATAATTCTTGGACCTTGGCAAAGCCAAATTGTAAAGCCGCCAACATTTCGGACTCAGCAATCACGTCACCGCCGGCTTCGACCATATTAATGGCCGTCGCTGAACCCGCAACCGTCAAATCCAGATCAGAAGCAGGTAAAGCGCCACTGGTCGGATTCAATTGTAGCTCGCCGTCAACGCGGGCGACTTTCACCCCCGCGATTGGTCCGGCGAAAGGAATCGGTGAGATGCCTAAAGCCAAGGACGACCCTAACATCGCCATCAATTCTGGTCCGGCCTCCGGATCAGCACTGAAGACAATATTCGTGATCTGGACCTCATCATTGTAGCCCTCTGGAAATAGCGGCCGAATCGGCCGATCGATCAAACGTGCGGTCAAAGTCGCGTGCGTGCTCGGCTTACCTTCACGCTTATTGAAGCCCCCGGGGATTTTGCCCGCGGCGAACATCTTCTCATCATAATTGATTGTCAGGGGAAAGAAATCCTGATTTTCACGGGCCGCCTTATGAACGACCGCGCTTAAGACCGCTGAATCACCATAGCGCACAAAAACAGCGCCATCAGCCTGTTTCGCCATCTGACCGATCTCAACTTGGAGATTCTTGCCAGCCCACTGCCGCCGAAAAATATGTTTATCTTGTTCCATGTTCTTCTTCCTTTTCAATAGATTTTTATGTATAAAGAAAGCGAGATCGAAGCGACCTCGCTGGTAAGGCTATTAACGACGCAAGCCCAAGCTCTTGATAAGTTCACGGTAACGAACAACGTCATTGTTCCGCAGATATGCTAATAAGTTACGGCGATGGCCGATCTTTTTCAACAAACCAACGTATGAATGGTGATCCTTCTTGTGGACCTTCAAATGCGCGTTCAGTGTGTTGATCTCTTCAGTTAAAACTGCGATCTGCACCTCAGGAGAACCAGTATCCCCTTCGTGACGCGCATATTTGGTAATGAGTTCGTTCTTCTTTTCCTTCGAAATTGCCATTTCTTTCACCTCTTTGAAATTGTCCAAAAACAAGGTAAAACGTCGGTGAGTCGTCAAACCTAGTAATTGGTATAACAACAATACTTTAGCGAATATTTACCCAAAAAGCAAGCAGATATTTATGTTTCTCCCCTTAAGGCTGGAAAAAAGGGGTGAGAAATCGGTTAAATTCGCTGGAACCCTTGCATATCTAGCCTGTTCTGATATAATATTTTTTGGCAAGTTTTTATTTTTCTATAGTTGGAGGTGACCTCAATGCCACAAATCAAATCTGCAATCAAGCGTGTGGGTACGAACAATAAAGCTCGGACTCAAAACGCGAGCCAAAAAGCAGCAATGCGGACCGCAGTGAAGAAATTCGAAACTGCTCATGCAGAAAGCGCTGAAAATGCTGGTGCATTATACACTGAAGCAATCCGTGCGATCGATATGGCTGCTTCCAAAGGCTTGATCCATGCCAATAAAGCTGCGCGTGACAAATCACGCTTAACTCGTTTAAACCAAGCTAACTAATTCAATTGAATCAGTTTTAAACTAAAACGTCTGAGATTACTCTCAGGCGTTTTTTTGTGTTGGGCCGGCACTTTCTAGCGCTTAAAGATCCGCTTTGGCCATTTAGGCCGACGATGCTCTCTTCAGTCGTGAAGGCTGATCCAAGCATTGGTGGATGCTTGGATCGAAGCTCCGTTAAGGCTGCGTCGCGAAACGAGTGATCAGTAACTCCAAGCCGTTGGTTTTATCGACTTGGCCGGTTTTGATCTGATAATCCAACTGGACCAACTGCAAATACATTTGCTCCAATCTAATCAGCTGGTACCGTCGCGCCTGGGCCAAGGCCAACTGAACACGGTAAGGATGGATCTTCAGCTGCTGCGTGATCGTCCCTTGGGTATAACCACTTTGCTGGAGAATCTTAACTTGCAATAATAGGCGCACCTGGGTCAGCAGCAAGGCCAACAAGCCGATCGGTTCTTGACCAGTGATAATCAGTTGCTGATAGATTTGCAGCGCGGGCTGTAATTGCCCGTTCAGCGTCGCCGCAACCAACTCAAAGGCATTATCATCAATGATTTGTTCGACCATGGTCGTCACGATCTCCGGCGTGATCGTCGCTTGCGGTCCGGCGAACAAAGCCAATTTCTCCAGTTGCTGTAAAGCCAAGGAATAATCTTCCCGGGTCCGTTGGAGCAACAAATTCAACGCTGGACCCGTGATTGTCGTTCCCAACCGCTGGGCATCCTGTTGCAGACGCTGGTTCAAAGCTGTGCCTTGGACCTTGCCAGCGTTGACGATCAGCGCGGTTTTCTTCAAAGTCTTGGTGACTTTCTTTCGCTCGTCTAGTTTCTCGTACTCGGCCCAAATCACCAATTTCGTCGTGGGTTGTGGTTGCTCTAAATAAGCCATCAATAAGGTGGGATCTTGTTCAACCTTATTGCGCGTCGGTGCCCCCGTCAGGAAAAACGGCGCCGTTAAAATAATCAAGCGCCAATCGCCAAAGAATGGAACTGAGGCGGCATCGTCCAAAGCCACCGGTAAGCCCGTTTCCGAAAGATCATAACGCCCGAGATTCATTTGCCGTTCATCAGGGGTCAAGAGTTGATCGAAATACGTTTGGATCTGTTGTAAGAGCGCCTGTTCTTGCCCGAGAACTAGGATCACTGGTGGTAAATCCGCCAGTGTCATTTTCTGTAGTTGTTCGAGGCTGATCATTTTCGTTGCCGTCTTGACCACGAATTCCTTCACTTCCTGTCAACTTCGTTTGGATCCGTTGATGTCCCCATGGATCCTGACTCCATTCAATCATACCATAACGGGCAGTGTTCATAAACGGAATATTCGCAGCGCGTAGCCGGGCCAAAGTCGCTAGCGCCGGATGGTGATAGCGATTCGCCCGCCCAGCCGAAATAAAGGCCCCCCGCAACTGTAACTGGGCCAAAAAGCGCGGGTGACTGGAGGTTTGGCTGCCATGATGCCCCACCTTGAGGTAGTCCGCCCGCAGCTGCGGATAGCGTTGGCAGATTTTCAATTCATTGGTCTGATCCAAATCGCCAGTAAATAACCATTGGATCTTGCCTAAGCGCAGGAGTAGCACCAGCGAGTCCTCGTTGGTTCCAAGACCAGGCTTGGTCGGCGCTAGGAAACGCCCTTGGAGTCGTTGATCTTGAAGTTGGTCATCCGCCAAACAGGAACGGATCTGGGGTCGACACTGTAATTGGCGCAACTTGGCCTGTACCTGAGGGTTCGCCGCCATCCCCGCTGGTAACAGTAGCGTTTTGGCCGGCATTTGCTGGACAAGCTCGACCAAATCACCAAGATGGTCCGCGTCCTGGTGAGTCAAAAGTAAATAATCAAGCCGCTGGATCCCCGCGGCCTGCAAATAAGGCAAGGTGGTTTGTAAGGCGCCAGCAGTGGTTTGCCGCTGCTGCCAACCGGCGCGCTGAAACCCTAAACGACCACCGGTATCGATCAGTAATGTTCGCCGGGGCCACGCCGTTTGGACGAGAATGCTATCCCCCTGCCCCACATCGATCAGGGTCACGCGATCCACCAAAGGACACTTGATCAGTAAACAATTGACGCATAACAACCCAGCTGCGGGCGCCAGCAAACTAGGAACCAGTCGTGGCGCTTCGCCTTGCAGCAGAAGTAGCACTAGCGCCAATAACACGACCCAGCTGGCCGGTTTTCCCACAACAAGACGCCCAGAAAAGAGCTGGGTACACCAGGCCAAACCAGCGTACAGCAACCGCCAGCATGGTTCCCAGAGCGCGCTGGTGGCTGGCCAAAGCCAGGTCAACAATACGCTGGGTAGAATCAGCCCGGAAAATAAGGGCGCCAAAAGGAAACTTCCCAGCAATGCCCACCACGACCAAACACCCGTCTGCGCAATCAAAATCAGCCCGGTAACCCCACTAAGCCGTAACTGTAAGCGCCAATAACTGGTTTTTGCCGGTATGATGATCAACAACAGCGTCAAGCCGAAACTCAATTGTGGTCCTAATTCAAAGAGACAACTTGGTTTGAGCAAGAGACAAATCAGCAAATTGACTGCGAACAGATCCAGCGGGGGCCAATACCGCCGCCGCCAGCGCTGCCAACAACGCAATTGAAAACTTAAAATTGCCCGAATGATCCCGATCTGTCCACCGACAAACAGGCCGTATAGCGGTAACAAAATCAAGAGCAGCCCGCAGACCAGTTCGTCAGGGCAATGGCAGCGCGCCGCCAGCCAGCGACAGCCGCGAACCAATAAGTTCACATGAAAGCCAGATAGCGCGAATAAATGGACCAACCCCCAAGCGCTGAGCAACTCCTGCAAAGGGCGATCCAACCGATCAGAATAACCGGTGACCAGCATCCGCAAATGAAAGCGACAATAGCGGGGATACTTGGCGAAATAACTCAGTAGCGCGGCTCGCTTGCATCCGATCCATTCACTTAAGTTTGTTGGTGGCCGCGGTTGCCAAGTTTGCAGCGTGCCACTAACCTGCCAAATCAAATCACGATGCCGCCCCCAGCGGGCAAAATCAAATTGAGCTTGATTCGGTGCCGGAGCTAAACGTTCAGCGCGAGTCGCTGTCAGATCAACGACGATGCCAGCGGAATTGGCCGCTAGCGCTTGTTTGACGGCAGCTTGAGGAATTTTAACCAGCGCAAAGACCCGACAACCTGCGGGCGTTTGAGCGCTTCCCGTTAGTTGATCGCCATTAAGCTTGATCTGATCCGCCTTGAAATAAAGCTGCTGGGTCGTCTCCGGAACTTGTTGTTGACGTTGCTCAGACCAAGCCAGCCGGCCCACGAGCAGACCGCTGCAGCACAGGGCAATCCCTAAAAGGCGCCACTGGTGCAAACGAACCAGCCGTTCCAAAACTAAACCTAGCAATAGCCAAGCCAGCCAAGGTTGCTGACTTTCGAAGAAACCGACAAAAATCACCATCAGCGAACTGACCCAAATCAATTTGCCACCCCAGCCGTGGTCCTCACCGACCCGGTTGTGCTGCGGCCGTGACCGCTTTCGACTGATCCACTCGATCATCGCGTTACCGCACACAAAGCCGATCGCGGATCTTCGCCAAGGTCTTGTCCCCGATCCCGCTTACCTGGGTCAATTCATCAACGGATTTGAACCCGCCGGCCTGCTCGCGATACGCAATAATATCTTCGGCTTTCTTCGGGCCAATGCCACTGATTGTTTGCAAGGTCGCGGCGTCCGCGTGGTTCAGATCAACCTGATCCCCGGCACCCTCTGCAGGACTTGTACTTGTGGTTGACCCAGCTGATTGGCCACTTAATTCAGGACCACCGCTCTGAGCGACTTCTGCTTTCGTGGGCACATAAATACTCAGGCCATCGGTTAATGGACTGGCCAGATTGATGGTGCGATCATCACCGTCTTTAGTTAATCCACCAGCGCGTTCCAATAGGTCGATGACCCGTTGATCAGACTTGAAGCGGTAAACATCAGGGCGCTGAACCGCGCCTTTGATTTCGGCGTAGATCACCGCCGCTTGCTTGTCAGCGCCTGAAGGCTTGGTGGTCGCCCCTGAAGACTCTGCGGCAGCACTAGCATCAGTCGTGCTCGTGGCCACAGCGCCCGATGTGCCTGCAGCGGTGGCCTCCAAAAGCGATTGATCAGCAGCTTGGTTTTGACGCTGGCGCCGAACTAAAGAAATCGCCCCGCCACCAAGTAACAGCAGCAATAACCCCAGGCCCAACCAGATCCGCCAACGATATTGGCGATAACGTTCCCGGACTTGTTCCATATTTCTCACCTCGAAGATAAATACGCAAAACAACCAAAAACACCCGCAAGCAATCATCTTTTCTTGATTGCTTGCGGGTGTTACTTTGATTTTAGTGGCGAGATTGACAACATTCAGTCGCGCTCAGCGGGGGCCAACGATGTTGGGGGCGCAGGTTTTGACAGTTAGTTCGCTTCAAGATAAGCCAACACATCACTGAACTTCTTGACCGGCACGATTTTCATCTTGGTGTTGATCTTCTTGGCCGCTCGCTTGGCGGTTTGATAATTATTCAGGTAATCTGGATCAACTTTCTTGATTGCTTTCGTCACCGGATCATTCGGCGCGAAGAAAATCGTCGCCCCCGCCCGATCTGCCGCGACGACCTTCTTATCAATGCCACCGATCGCGCCAACCGTACCATCGGCAGCGATGGTACCAGTACCTGCGATCTTGCGACCGCGGCGCAATTGATTGCCGGTCAACTGTTCATAGACCTGCAGGGAAAACATCATCCCCGCAGACGGACCGCCAATATCGCCAGCGTCGATTTTGACCGGAATTTTCGTGGTGACTTTGGTTCGGTCCGTTAAGGTGATGCCTAACCCGATCCGATCTGTCCCGCGTAATTTGATTAACTTGGCCGTGCTGGTGTGCGCCTTGGAACCACGCAGATAGCTCACTTTTACCTGCTGTCCCAACTTCTGTTTGCCGATATAATCAATGAAACCTTGATTGTTTTTGAAGTGCTGACCATCGACGGCGGTGATCGTGTCACCAACCTTGACCTGCCCTTGCAATGAGGAATTGTCCAAGACCGACATCACGTACATCCCCAAATAATCCACATGATAAGTCGCGTCCGCGGCGCGATAAGCTTGGGTGATCGCATTATTGATCGAATTGGTCATGTAATATTCTTGGATTTGATTGTAAGTTTCAGAATCAGCGCTGCCCATCAGATCTTGGCGGCTGACCGTTTCCTGAAAATCATTGGTTTGCGCCAACAACCAACTAAATGGCGTGGCCCGGCGGATCCCCACCGTGACCAACATGTAACTACCTTTCTTCTGATCGTGCTTGCCGTCCACGGTTACGAATGGTTTCAGCGATTCAGCGGACCCCGGCTGTTCAATATATTGTTGTAATGGCAACGCAAAAAAGGCGATCACCGCCAAGCCTGCCAATGCCCACAATAAGGAGCGAACCCAATTCTTTTTCATCACGGACGAACGCCTTCTTTTCCAAATTTAACAAACTCGGATCAAGCGGGAACTTGATCACCTAGCCGGGTTTTCAGTGGTCGATGGCACCAACTTCGCCTGCAGCAACTGTGTGGCTAACGGCGTCAAATAGGTCGAAACATCGCCACCAAAGGTCAAAACTTCTTTGATCATGCTCGACGAAACATAGGCCAGCTTAGGATCGGTCAACAAGAAAACCGTTTGGATCTCCGGGGCCAAACTCCCATTCATCGCCGCGATACCTGATTCGTAGGTGAAATCAGCGCTATTGCGGAGACCGCGAACCAAAAATTGGGCGCCAACTTCCCGGGCCAAATCGGTGGTCAACCCGGCTGGGCGAGCGATCACTTGCACGCGCGAATCTTGATCGACCGCATCACGAATAATCGCGATCCGTTCGTCAACGGATAAGAGATAATGTTTGCTGCCGTTGGTCATCACCCCGACCACCACTTGATCAAAGAGCGCCAGCGCTTTTTTCAATGTGACCAAATGGCCTTGGGTCAAGGGATCGAAACTTCCCGCGAATAATGCCACCCTTTTCATAACCGATTACTCCTTTGTATACTGATAAACCGTGATCTGAGTCAAGCCGTAATCATGATGCTTGATTTGGCTAAACCCCAGCGGCGGTGTGATCAGCTCAGTACTGTGATCCGTTTCAGCGACAATGATCGCGGCCGGCGCCAACAACCCGGCTGTGGCCATCGTTGTCATCAACTCGGCCATGATCTTAAATCGGTATGGCGGGTCTAAGAAGACCAGATCAACGACCGTTTGAGTGGCCGCCAATTGATCCAAGGCCAGTTGCGCCGACATTTTCATCAGTTGGAAACGTTCTGGTTCCTTGGTCACCGCCAAATTGTGGCTGATCGTCGCTTGCGCTTGCCGCTGTTTATCAACCAAAATCGCCTGGTCGCAGCCACGGGAAACGGCCTCAATTCCTAAGCCACCAGTCCCGGCGAACAGATCCAACGCGATTCCCCCATCAAAATAAGGGCCAATCATACTAAACAAGGCTTCTTTGACCTTATCTGTCGTCGGTCGCGTTTGTTTGCCAGGAACAGCCAATAAACGGCGCCCGCCAAAGCGGCCTGCAATGATCCGCACCGTTAATCACCACGACTTTCTGCCGCCGCCGCTTGATCCAAGCGTTGGCCTAGATTAAGATCCAGGCTGCGGCGATACGATGGTTCCACCTTGCGAACAAAGCGCAACCGGCTCAACGATTTGGTCACCCGCTCAGCCTGATCCAGATCCACATAGAGCACCACATACTTCATTCGTTTTGAGACGTAATAGACCAGGCCGTAATGTCGTAGTTGCCGCAACTGTTTCAGGGAATAGACCCAGACAGCTAGCGCCGTTCTCTCTTTGATTTTAAACATCACGATCTCACCTCTTTCAGCGCCGCTTGCTTCTTGGCAAAGGCGCTAATATTCATTAGAATTCCGATACTGATCAAAGAAATAATCAAGTTCGACCCCCCAGAACTGATGAAGGGCAGGGTCACCCCGGTAATTGGCAAGAGTCCCAGCAAGCCACCCACGTTAAAGAACACTTGGACGAAGAACATGGTCCCGATTCCGAAACAAATCAAGGCCAAGGAAGTTTGCCGGACGCGTAACCCAATTAGGAAACTACGCAAAATAATGATCCCTAGCAAGATCAAAATGACGGTAACTCCGATCACTCCTAGCTCTTCGGCGACAATCGATAGAATGAAATCCGTGTAGGGCTCTGGCAAATAGCCAGATTTTTGAATACTATTGCCAAGTCCCTTGCCAAACCAACCCCCATTACTGATCGCATAGTAGGAATTGACCAGCTGGGCGCCCCCATGCTGCTCCAACTGAAAAGGATGAGCAAACGCCCGGAAGCGGTCCAGCTGATATTCGAGTTTGAAAAGCTTCAAGATCGGTGCATTGGCGCTGGCGTTACCCAAATAACGAACACCCACCGTAAATACTGCGGTCAAGCCGCCAATGATTCCCAACGAGTAAATCCAAGGAATCCCACTGACCGCGATCATCACCAAGCTGATCAATAAAAGAATGCTGGCGCCGCCAATATCGGGTTGCAACGCCGCCATCCCCATCAAGATCACAGCAACGACTAGCGGTGGCGTGAGACTCTTTAAATAATGACCAGCGTACAGGACATGCTGCCGGCGCCCGAAGATAAAAGCAAAATACAGAATCAAGGCCAACTTGGCCATCTCCACCGGCTGGATCGTGAACCCGCCAATGCTGATCCAGCCCACGGCCCCATTGATTGCCGCACTAGGCCGCACAATCCGCAAGATCACCAAGATCCCCATCAAAATAAAGGTAAGCGCCAGCCAAAAGAGGACGAACCGTTTACGATAGAGCACATCAGCGCGTAAGGCAAAAGCGAAAGTAGCCCCAAAGAGCCCGATCATCGCAAAGATAAGCTGTTTTTTCAAATAATACGTCGCAGGCAGCCCAACATTGGCCAACATACTAGAGCTGGCGGAATAGACCATGATCGCCCCCAGTGGCACTAGTAACAAAACCGGCACCAGTAACCAATAGTCGATCAATTTAAATTTTTCGCGCAATCCGCTGCCCTCCTTTTCCCAATTCTGAAGCAAGGCGCCAACACCGGCAAATCTCGGCGGCGCAACTAGCGTCCCACCAAACGGCCAGGTCTGAACGCCACAAACACTAACCCCTATATTTTAGCATAGCCCACCAGAAAATAAAAAACAGATCATCACTTTAGCCAAATTTTAGCTAAAAATAATGATCTGTCCTGACGCTCAAGCCTCAGTTGAAGCAGTTGTGTGGCTTAGTTATCCTGACTGGCCATCTTACGACGCTTGTCTGACTTACGCCGTTCGTTGGTGTTCAAGATCTTCTTACGTAAACGCGTCTTTGTGGGCGTCACTTCGCAGTATTCGTCTTCATTCAAGAATTCGATCGATTCTTCCAAAGACAATGACCGTGGTGTCCGAATCGCCGCCGCGTGGTCTTTACCAGCGGCCCGAGTGTTGGTCAAGTTCTTGCCCTTCGTTACGTTGACGGCAATATCTTGATCCCGATTACTTTGACCAACGATCATGCCTTCATAGACATCGATCCCCGCGTCGATAAACAATTCGCCTCGGTCTTCAACCGACTGCAAACTATAAGTCGTTGAGGGCCCTTGGTTGATCGAAACCAAGGCGCCGCTACGCCGACCAGGTTCCCAGTTGCGGATCACAGGCATGTATTTCTCATAAGAGTGGCTCATGATGCCGTAGCCACCAGTTTGTGACATGAATTCAGTCGAATAACCAATCAAGCCTCGTGAAGGCGCCAGGAAGGTCAAACGCGTCTGACCATTGCCCATGGATTCCATGTTCTGCATATCGCCTTTACGTTGCGCCATCGAATCGATCACAGAACCAACGTATTGGTCCGGCGTATCGATCTGCACCAATTCAAATGGCTCAGACAATTGACCATCGATTTCGCGATAAATAACTTCTGGCCGTGAAAGTTGCAATTCGAAACCTTCCCGCCGCATTTCTTCAACTAAAATCGACAAATGCAATTCGCCCCGCCCGGAAACGACCCAAGCGCCAGGCAAATCAGTATCATCGACCCGCAAAGAAACGTCAGTATGCAATTGGGATTTCAAGCGATCTTCGATTTTCCGTGGGGTCACGAATTTACCTTCGCGACCAGCGAATGGGGAATCATTGACCGCAAATGTCATTTGAAGGGTTGGCGCGTCGATCCGCAAAATCGGCAAGCGATCTTGATGATCAACTGGCGTAACCGTTTCCCCAACGAAAATATCTTCCATCCCGGAAACCGCGATCAAATCACCGGCTTTGGCTTCAGTGACTTCGATCCGTTTCAAGCCGAAAAAGCCAAACAACTTGGTGACCCGAAAATTCTTAGTTGAGCCGTCTAATTTCAAAACAGAAACGCTATCGCCGATCTTGATCTTACCGCGGAAGATCCGACCAACGCCGATCCGACCAACATAATCGTTGTAGTCCAGCATGGCAACTTGGAACTGCAAAGGTTCATCGCTGTTGTCGATTGGTGCGGGGATCGTATCCAAGATCGTGTCGAAAACAGGATCCATCGTATGCTTTTGCGTCTCCAAGTCAGCATCCATACTGGAAGTCCCATTGACCGCGCTGGTATAAACAACGGGGAATTCGAGTTGGTCCTCGTCCGCGCCCAATTCGATGAACAATTCCAACACTTCGTCCACAACTTCTTCAGGACGAGCGCCAGGACGGTCGATCTTATTGATGACGACGATCGGAGTTAAATGTTGATCCAGGGCTTTTTTCAAAACAAACCGCGTCTGGGGCATTGTGCCTTCAAACGCATCGACGACTAAGACCACACCGTCAACCATGCGCATGATCCGTTCCACTTCGCCACCGAAGTCCGCATGTCCTGGCGTGTCCAAGATATTGATCTTGTGGCTGTGGTAATCTACGGCTGTAACCTTGGATAAGATTGTAATGCCCCGTTCCCGTTCGATCGGGTTGGAGTCCATTGCTCGATCTTCCAAGTTGATGTGTTCGTCCAAAGTATCAGATTGTTTCAGTAATTCGTTAACTAACGTTGTTTTACCATGATCGACGTGGGCAATAATGGCAATATTTCGAATGTCTTCACGTGTTTTCAATGATTTTCTTCCTTCCAAAATGCATAAGTACGCTCTTGTTGTGACACAGTCAAGTAAGATAATAACACAAAAAACCGGCCGCTTACAGAAAATTATTCATAAAACCGGTTTCAGTTTTGCAACTTTTTAAAAGCGGGCCAAATCGCCGGAATTCCAGCCACGATCACTTCGCGTTGACGCAAGGCGGGCATGGTCCCGGCTAAATTATGAACTTCTAAGCCTAAGGCGCTGCCGATTGCCCAGCCCGCCGCCGCATCCCAAGGTGATAAGGCGGAAATGTAGCCAATTTGCTGGTTGGTGATCAGACTGATAAACTCTAGCCCGGCACTGCCAATAACGCGAACACCTGAAGTTTGCGCGGCCAATGCCTGCAGTGAGTAGCGGTCATGGGCATACATCAGCGCATTCACGCCTAAGAGCCCTTCTGCCAGCGGTTGCTGGTCTGGTAGTGTGAGCGGTCGCCCATTGAACTGAACGCCAATCTGTGGGCCACCAACGACCAATTCAGACCGCATCACATCGGCGATTGCGCCCACCAGTGGTTGGCCATCGAGAAACACGCCGATCATCGTCGCGAAATTCTGCCGTTGGCGCACGAAATTCATCGTCCCATCAATCGGATCCACGAAGAAAACCAACCCTTGAAGATCGGTAATTTTGTCGCCGAACCCCTCTTCACCGCAAATCTTCGCTTCCGGATAAGCCGCGCGAATCTGCTGAACATAAAATTGTTCGATCTGCCGATCAATATTGGTCACCAAATCGTTTGGTCCTGATTTCGTCGTAACCTGAATCGGTCCCAGCATGCTTTGCCTGATCCGATCACCGGCCAGTGACAGCCAGCTCACTAGATCATATTGGATTTTTAATGGCTCGAAAATCATGCTGCTCCCTCATTTCATCGTAATCGTCTTTTGCCCAGGCGCCGCTTGGTTGACTGCTTGCTGCACCCGATAGATCGAGTAGCCACTGACGGCGTTGAATTCATGATCCAAACGCCGTTGATCCATTTTTGCCGGATAAAAGTGAGTATACTCATGCCAGACATTACGAAATTCAGCGACACTGACTTGATGCTCGTAAGCCGCTTCAACTAAATTATAAAGGTGCATCACCAACAAAATCTCGGCGGTGGACCAGTCTGGATCTAACGGATAACTGTAATTGTGTTCCATATGCGCTCCTAAATCGTCTTTTAGACGTTATCTTCTCATATTCTACTCGTTCTGCCCGGCTTTCGCCACCAAAAAGTCAATTGCCCCTTAAATTCCTGCGGTTTTTCAACAAGACGCCCCACAGAAAAAATCCCTGGTCGTCACAACCAAGGATTTCATTGCTCGCTTAAATATTTGTCGGGAAGCCTTCTGCAACATCAGCTGCATCCATAATCGCTTCACTTAGCGTTGGATGGGGATGGATCGTTAAGGCGATATCAGTGATATTCATGCCGCCTTCAACGGCCAAAGTCAATTCTGAAATCAAGTCACTGGCACCGGAGCCGGCAATCTGAGCGCCCAGTAAAGTCCCGTCCGCCTTGTTGGAAATCAACTTGACGAACCCTTCTGTGGCGTTCAATGAAATCGCGCGCCCATTGGCCATGAATGGGAACTTGTCGGATTTCGCGTCATAACCAGCCGCCTTGGCTTCCTTTAACGTCAAGCCAGTCGAAGCTAACTCAGGATCGGTATAACAAACGGCCGGCATCGCCCGATAATCCACAGCGGCTGGTTTGCCACTGATTGCCTCCGCCGCGACCTTGCCTTCGTAAGACGCCTTATGCGCCAACGCCGCGCCAGCAACGATGTCACCAATCGCGTAAATATTTGGTTTATTCGTCCGGCCTTGATTGTCGACCGGCAATAATCCCCGTTCGCCAACTGTGACCCCAGCTTGTTCGAGACCCATATCATTGGTATTGGGACGACGACCCACGGTGACCATCACATAATCTGCCTTGATCGTTTCAGTTTGGCCGTTGACTTCATATTTGATTTCAACATGATCGTCAAAGTTGGTCGCCGACTGGGCCATCGCCTTAGTGATCACGGTCACGCCGCGTTTCTTGAAGCTATCCAACACCAACTTAACCATATCTTGGTCAAAGTTCGGTAAGATCGATGGTGTGCCTTCCAAGATCGTGACATGGGCGCCAAGATTAGCGTAAGCGCCAGCTAATTCAGAACCGATATAGCCGCCGCCAATAACCACCAATTCCTTCGGAACCTCAGGCAGATTCAGACCACCAGTCGAATCAACGACCCGCTTTTCAAATTTAAAGCCCTTGATTTCAACCGGACGTGAACCGGTCGCGATGATCAGATTTTTAAACGTGTAGGTTTGGGCGCTGTCGGACTTGATTACTCGTAAACTGTGATCGTCTTTCAAAAAGGCGTCACCCTCGATCAAATCGATCTTGTGCTTCTTGAATAACATCCGCACCCCACCGGTCAGCCGCTCCACCACTTGGTGTTGTTTCCAATCTTGGGTCTTCGCGAAATCGATCGTCGCGTCCGTCTTGCTGATCCCAAAAGCGCTAGCGTCACGCGCTTCTTGGAGACGATGGCCCGCGTTGATCAAGGCCTTCGATGGAATACAGCCCACGTTTAGGCAAACGCCACCGACATATTCGCGTTCGATCACGGTCACCTTTTGGCCCAATTCGGCCGCGTGAATCGCCGCTACGTAGCCACCAGGGCCGGCACCGATCACAACTGTTTCTAAATCAATTGCAAAATCACCAACAACCATCTTTAATTATCCCTCCATCAACAGTAATTCTGGATCTGCTAACAACTGTTTCAACTCGTTCAATGCCTTTTGCGCCGTCGCGCCATCGATCAAACGATGATCGAAAGACAAGGACAGCTTCAACATATTGCCGACGACGATTTCACCATCCGCGTTGACGATTGGCTCTTTGGCGATTTTACCAATGCCTAAGATCGCGTCCTCAGGGTAATTGATCACTGGCGTAAACCAACCACCACCTAAAGAACCGATGTTACTGATGGTCATTGAACCGTGCGCCATTTCATCGGGCTTCAACTTACTATCTTGCGCTTTCTGGGCATTTTCAGAAATCTCTTGGGCAATCGTGAAAATACTCTTGCGATCCGCGTCCTTGATGTTCGGCACGTACAAACCGTGTGGTGTATCTGTGGCAATGCCTACATTGAAGTAATGCTTATAAACGATTTCTTGGGTGGCGTCATCCAACGACGCATTGAGAATTGGGAAGTCGCGTAACACGATCACCAACGCTTTGACAACGTATGGTAAGAACGTCAGCTTGATGCCTTTATCAGCAGCCACTTGCTTGAAGCGCTTGCGATGCGCCATCAGCGCGGACACTTCAACTTCGTCAAAATGAGTCACATGCGGCGCAGTATGTTTGCTGGTCACCATGGCTTTGGCGATGGCCTTACGCATTGGCGACATCTTCTCCCGCGTCTCATTAGCAAATGCTGGTAACGGCGTTGGCGCTGGCGTTGCCGCTGGAGCAGCAGTGGCTGGGGTCACGGCCGCTGCGACCGTTGGGGTAGCAGCAGTCGCAGCCGCTACAGGCGCGCCACCAGCGGCCCGGGTCACATCATCTTTCGTGATTCGTCCATGAGCGCCGGTGGCTGTCACCTGAGCCAGATCGACCCCTTGTTCCCGCGCAAACAGCCGCACTGACGGCAAGGCCAAGATTGGTTGGCCAGGCGTGCTCGTCGCGACCGGTGGCACCGCCACTGGTGTCACAGCACTGTTGGTTGGGTTTGCCACTGGCGCCGCAGCCGCGGTTGCGGCAGGGGCCGCCGTGGCGCCACCGGTCGGGTTGGCCTCAGGCGCGTCGATTTCAACGAGCGGTTGACCAACGGTGACTGTTTCGCCTTCGTTAGCAATCAATTGGATCACTTTCCCGGTGACGGGTGAAGGGATTTCTTCGACTGACTTATCGTTTTGAACTTCCAGCAACGTGTCGTCCTCGTTGATCGTTTCACCAGGAGCCACATGCCATTTAACGATTTCGCCTTCCGCGATACCTTCACCCAGCTCAGGCAATTTGAATTGGTAATACCCAGCTGCTGCCGGTGCCGCCGGCGTATTCGGCGCGACCGCGGCTGCTGGAGCGGCAGTTGGCGCCGGCTCTTCACCGGAACCATTAAATTCAATCAGTGGTTCGCCGACCGTGACCGTGTCCCCTTCGTTGGCTAAAATTTTCGTCACTTGACCGTCAGTTGGCGAGGGAATCTCTTCAACCGACTTGTCGTTTTGGACTTCGAGGATGATATCGTCTTCTTTAACTTGATCACCAGGGGCAACATGCCACTTAACGATCTCGCCTTCCGCGATGCCCTCACCTAATTCAGGTAATTTAAAAATATAACTCACGATTATCTGACCTCCAACTTTTCTAGAAATTCACGGTTTTCTTAACTTCGGCAACAATATCACTGGCATTAGGGAGCCACGCCGTCTCGGCCTGGCCAAATGGGAAAGGTGTGTCAGGAGCTGCCACGAAACCGATCGGCGCTTGCAGATTCAAGATCGCCCGTTGGGAAATCTCTGAAATCACTTGATTACCGACGCCAGCCTGGCGCTGTGCTTCTTGAACTACGACAGCCCGCCCTGTTTTTTCAACGGAGGTGATAATCGTCTTCATATCTAATGGCGCGATCGTCCGCAGATCGATCACTTCCACTTCGATATTCTCTTTCGCTAACTCGTCAGCGGCCTTGGCAGCCTCACGCACCATCGCGCCATAAGTCACGATCGTCACATCGCGACCCGGCCGAGTGACATTGGCCTGATCCAATGGCACGGTATACTCGCCATCAGGCACTTCGTCACGGAAAGAGCGATACAATTTCATATGTTCCAAATACATCACTGGATCATTGCTCCGGATCGCGCTGATCAAGAGACCCTTGGCGTCATAGGGATTACTTGGGACCACAACGCGGATCCCTGGGAAAGACGTGATCAAGCCTTCGAAATTATCCGAGTGCATTTCCGGCGTATGGACCCCGCCACCAAACGGCGCGCGGATCGTGATCGGCATTTGCCGCGTATTCCCCATGCGGTAACGCATCCGCGCCATTTGTCCGCCAATTGAATCCATGGTCTCGAGAATGAAACCGAAGAATTGGATTTCAGGAACCGGACGGAAGCCTTCTAAGGCCAAGCCGATGGACAACCCACCGATGCCAGATTCCGCTAAAGGAGTATCAAAAACGCGATCTTCGCCGAATTTTGCTTGCAAGCCTTCCGTGGCCCGGAAGACACCACCGTTTTTACCAACGTCCTCACCGAAAACTAAAACATTATCATCGTTGGCTAATTCGATCGCCATGGCATCGGTGATTGCCTGGATCATTGTTTTTTGGGCCATTTTAGTTTGCCTCCCCCTGTTCGACTTGTTGTAATTGTTCCTGAATGTTTTGAGGTTGGACCTCATACGTATTCTTCAAGAAATCACTGACTTTTTGCTTCGGCGCTTGATCGGCCTCGTCGATTGCGGCCTTGATCTCAGCCTTATACTGATCAACTATTTCGGCTTCCTTCGCTTCACTCCAAAGGCCCTTATCCGTCAAATATTTCCGCATCCGGATCAACGGATCACGACTCAGCCAAAGTTGATCCATTTCCGGCGTCCGATAACGCTTAGGATCATCTCCAGACAAGGTATGCGGCCCATAACGATAAGTCAAAGTCTCGATCAAAACAGGACCATTTCCAGCCACGGCCCATTCCCGTGCTGACGCCATCACTTGGTAAACGGCCAACGCATCCATTCCGTCAACCACAACGCCAGGAATCCCAGCGGCCACGGCTTTTTGCGCTAATGTTTTCGCTGCTGTCTGTTCCGCTCGTGGGACGGAAATCGCGAAACCGTTGTTCTCAATCACAAAGATCGCCGGTGCTTTGAAATGGCCAGCAAAGTTAATGCCTTCATAGAAGTCACCTTGCGACGTCCCACCATCCCCGGTGTAAGCGTAGGCGACTTGCTTGCTGCCACGCTTCTTCAGGCCCAAAGCGACCCCAGCCGCCTGAACATATTGGGCGCCAATAATAATCTGTGGTGGCAAAGCACGAAAGTCGTCCGGATATTCATTACCAGCTTGATGACCCCGGGACCAGAGAAATGCTTTTGCTAACGGTAATCCGTGCAAAACCAGCTCTGGCACGTCACGATAACGCGGCAAAATAAAATCGCCGCGATCCATGGCATACTCGCTGGCCACTTGTGACGCTTCGTGTCCCGCGGTTGGCGCGTAGAACCCTAGACGTCCTTGACGGTTCAAGGCAGTCGAGCGTTGGTCCAACGTCCGCGCGAAAACCATTTTTGATAACAGTTCAACCAACTGTTCATCCGATAATTGGGGATCCAGATCAGGCGCGATGATCTCGCCCGCCTCGTTCAATACCTTGATCTCCGGGAATTCCTGTGCCTCTGTATCAACGATTTTAGCAAAATCGATTTTTCCGTTAACCATTTCTCCGGCCTCACTTTTCTGTAATACAAAAAATAATAAACTGTATTATATTCCAGCATTTGATTTTAAGATAACATGTTCAATTCCAACTTGCAAGCGATTTATCTTAAGATTCCAAAAAAGCGTTATCATTGCCGCTGTCTGTGAAGAGAAGCACAGAAAAACAACCGGCTTCATTTGTGAAGGTTTACACCCACAAGCGCTGCCGACTGCTGTTTTATATCTGTCTTATTTGATTGCTAATTCAGTTCAAGTCGATCCGTAATTTTTCCTTTAAGAAGTCGGATAACATCAAGTACGCCAACACCACTACTGGCAAAAACAGCCAGTATTGGTTCGGTAAGCCGACAAAGCCAAAGGTGTGTTGCAATGGACCGAAGACCACGAGAAAGCCCATCAGAATCGCCGCAATCGTCGCGACAATCACTGGTTTGCCCGCTTTACTCTTGAAGAAGGGCACTTGGGTCGTCCGATAAACGAAGATGATCAGGCTTTGGGTCGTCAGCCCGACTAGGAACCAGCCCGTTTGGAACAGGCCGGCTTGCGCCACGGTATTGGCCTGGAGCGAAAACCACATGAAGGCGAAAGTAATCAGATCAAAAATCGAACTGACCGGGCCGAAAATCAAAGCGAAACGCAATAATCCTTGAGTGCGCCATGGCGTTGGTGCCCGCAAAGAATCATCATCAACGTGATCCCAAGGTAAGGACATTTGCGCCAGATCATAAATCAAGTTTTGGACCAGGATCTGTAGTGACAGCATTGGCAGAAATGGTAAGAAGATACTCGCCAACAAAACACTAAGCGCATTACCGAAATTGGATGCGATCGTCATCCGAATATACTTCATCGTATTCCGATAAACGGTTCGCCCTTCAATGATGCCGTCTTCCAGCACTAGTAGACTCTTTTCTAGCAAGATGACTTGGCTAGCTTCCTTGGTCACATCAGCGGCGTTATCCACCGAAATACCGACGTCCGCCTGCCGCAGCGCCGGAGCGTCATTGATGCCATCACCCATGAAGGCCACAGTGTGTTTCTCCTGCAATACCTTGATGATCCGCGCTTTCTGGACCGGATTCAATTTGACGAACAAGTCGTGTTCCTCCACGACCGCCGCCAATTCCGACTCGCTGAGATCAACCAGTGCCTGACCTTCCAGATAGCTGGTATCGCGAATCCCCACTTTGCCCGCCACATGTTGCGTGATCGCGCCATTGTCCCCAGTGAGAATCTTAACGGTGACCCCATGGGCTTGCAAAAGTTGGATTGCTTGTTTAGCAGTCGCTTTCTCCGGGTCAAGAAAGCCCATTAATCCAGCGAAAACCATATGCTTCTCGTCGCTGATTTGGTAGGTGGCCTGTTCATGAACATCCAGGCGATAAGCGATGCCTAAAATCCGCATGCCTTCCTCATTCAACTGCCGATTCAAATTCACCATTTTCGCCTGAATCGCCGGCGTTAACGGTTGCACTTGACCGTCCCACTCAACCTGATCGCTGATCTTCATGATTTCTTCGAAGGCGCCTTTCGTGACCATCCACTGGTGCTGATCATTCTTGACGACAACGGTGAGTCGCCGCCGATTGAAGTCGAAGGGAATCTCATCGACCTTCTGCAATTCCGCCGGGAAATCGGTCATTAAGGTCGCGTGCTTGGTCGCTTGACCATAGTCGATCACCGCTTGATCCAGCAAATTGCGCCAGCCCGTTTGATAGTAGGAATTCATGTAGGCGTACTGTAACACCCGCGCGTCACTGTTACCTTGAGGATCCAAATGGGACATCAAGGTGATTTGATCTTGCGTCAAGGTGCCGGTCTTATCAGTGCAGAGCACGTCCACGGCGCCCAGGTTCTGGACCGCCCGCAATTCTTTGACGATAACTTTCTTCTTCGCTAACGTCGTCGCCCCTTTGGCTAAATTACTGTTGACCACCATCGGCAACATTTCCGGCGTCAAGCCGACAGCCACGGCCACCGCAAAGAAGAACGCCTGGGTCCAATCACCTTTCGTCAGCGCGTTGATCAAGAATACGATCGGCACTAAAATAATCATCATCACGATCAAAAGCCGCGAAATCCGCCGCAAGCCGCGATCAAATTGGGTCGCGCCCCGCTTTTGCGTGGCTAATTTGGCCAGATCACCAAACAAGGTGTGACTGCCGGTCTGAAGAATGACCGCTTGCCCGCTACCACTGAGCACATCCGTCCCCATAAAAACCAAATTATTGCGGTCAAAAACTTGATTATCGCTGGCCTCATCTGAAGACAACGGCTGCTGGCCCTCCGCGAATTTCTCAACGGGCATCGCCTCGCCGGTGATTGAGGATTGATTCAAAAACAGATCTTTCGTCTTCAATAGATAAGCATCGGCCGGGATCAAGTCACCCGTGCGTAATTCAATGATATCGCCGGGAACCACCGAGGTCATAGGTCGTTCACTGGTCAAATTCTGCCGGGTGATGGCACAGGTATTTTCAATCATTTTTTGTAACGCGGCGCTGGCCTTTTGCGACCGTAATTCTTGAACGAAGCGTAAAACAACGGACAAGAGGATCATCATGGTCATCACGATCGCGCCATCGTAATCCGCCGTTAAGGTTGATAAGATCGCCAGAAAAATCAAGACGATCACAAAGGGGTCTAGAAAAGCTTGACCCAATAATTTCAATTTACTATTTTTCTCACGGGTAATGACCTGATTCAGGCCATACTTTTCAATGCGAGCCACGGCTTCAGCGCTGGTCAACCCCGTGGTTCGGGTGGCTAAGGACGCTAAGACGCTGGCAGCGGATTGTTGGCTAGTCTTGATCAGGGCCGCGGCTTTATTGTGAGCGATCGCGGTCTTCTTATTTGTAAATAACATCGGTGGTTACCTCCAGGTTCTGTTTCTTCATTTTCTATCTGAGCTTGATTTGCTTGCGGACCAGCTGACACGCGATCACCTCCAATTAATAACCTGCTGCCACCATGCCGGGATCAAAAAAGGCACACTCGTCAGTGAGTGTGCCAATTCTAGCAGGATCACTGTCGAGTTTTAGCACTATACAACGTAGAATCAAATTCAGCTACATTAGAAAAAGCCTTGAAGGCAATTCCAGCTGACTCATGGGCATCTCTCGATGTTTCTGAGCAGTAGCGTGTGTTTGTATAGGAGCCTCACCTAACAGGTGTTTATTCAGATTTCTCTCACTTCTAATGATAACGACTTTTCCGACAATTGCAACCAATCGCCATCACTTTTTTTCAAAGAAGCCACGCAAAAGGTTGATTTAGCAACAGTTAACCTTAACTAATTTTTTTGTTTGCTCTGATGAATTTTTGCCGTTTGCACAGCCTTGTCTTAACCTTGGCCGCTTCGATGGTGTCGCGGCAACTTCTGGACGTCCCCTTCACCGGCGGCAATAATATCGTGGCCAACGATCAACGCTAGTTACCCGCAAAAAAGCTGCGGCCAGAAAGTTGTGTTCAGCCAAATTCGACTAATTTCAGCAGTTTTCCGATCAGTGCCTTTAATTGTGCGGTTATTTTTGATAAACTAGACTCATTGTGAAACTTATTAGAGTGGAGGAACGATTTTGATTTTAATGAATGATATCGTGCGCGATGGCGATCCTGTTCTTCGCCAAGTCGGCGCGAAAGTCGCATTTCCCTTAAGCGACGAAGATCGCCAGTTGGCCACAGAAATGATGGCCTATCTGGAAAATAGTCAAGACCCTAAGCTGGCTGAGAAATATGGGCTGCGTCCTGGCGTTGGTTTAGCGGCGCCGCAAGTTGGTGTTTCTAAGATGATGGCGGCAGTCTTGGTGCCGGGCCCTGAGGATGATCCCACACCATTGTTCAAAGAAGTGATCATCAATCCAGTGATCGTCAGTCACTCGGTCCAACCGGCGGCGTTATCAGAAGGCGAAGGCTGCCTGTCCGTTGACAAGGACATTGACGGTTATGTGGTCCGCCACGATCGGATCACCATGCGTTACCAGGACACCTCTGGTCAAACGCACAAGATTCGACTACGCGACTACCCAGCGATCGTTTGTCAACATGAGATCGACCATCTGAATGGTCATCTCTACTACGACTTGATCAACACCAAGACGCCTTTCCAACTAGCCGACGACAGTACTGTCCTGATCGACTAACACCCCAACGCGTCTATTTCGCGGCCAAAGTCTCATTTGATTGTTGGCTTCGTCGCTGATTTTTTAGGTTGGGCCGACTGCGCGCTTTCCGTGGGTGAGCTGGCCGGTTTCCAAGGCGCGGTTTGCGCTGCGACTAATTGATCAGCCGTCTTGATTCGGCCCATATCATGCATATAACGGATCGTCGCCTGATTGGCTAAATAAGCCACGTCGAAATGAAAAGTTTGTTTTAGTTGCCAGCATTCTGTCACATGGACAGGGGCTGGCAATTTTAGAATCTCATTCAATAAGGCGGTCAGTTCGGCGGCGGTCAACGGCAAAGTATGCGGTGCTTTGATCTGCACGGTATACTCGAACAAGAGCACATCGCGATGCCAAATCGAAACAGGCACGGCGCTGGTCAAACTAGCGAAGTCGATAAAAGGGTATTTCCCTTGCCATTTAACAAGTGTTTGGCGCAATTGTGCATCGAGAAATTGCTGCTGCCGCCGTTGTTGGCGAATCAGCCAGTAATGATGACCGCTGATGCCGAGAATGGTGATAACCAACAGACCAAGAATCACACTGAGAAAGATTTGCATGGCGCGTCGCCTCCTTTTGCCCTCAGTATACCCTATTCTCGCAGGAAAAAGGTCGAAGGTGCTCAATGCTGCACACCGATCGGGGGGATAAATTTTCCCCGTGGAAGACTGTTTCCTCAACCGTTTCGGTATACAACGACCGGAAATTATGATAATATCAAAATAACTGTGAGTCAGGCAGTTGGTTTTGCGTCGCCTTTTTTGGCACGTGAAACCGACTTGTTTGGCTGACCAAACGTTCGGAAATAAATGCTAATAATAAGGAGTTCTTAATTTGATTTATAAAGTATTATATCAACCCACCGAAATTCGCAACCCACAACGGGAGTTAACGCAAGCCCTCTACCTCGAGGCCAATTCAAGCGTTGCCGCTCGCGCCTTGGTTGAACAGAATACCGAGTACAACGTTGAATCGATCCAAGAATTAACGGGAAATTTCTTGGAATACGAGCAAAAGAGTCCTAACTTTAAGCTCACGGAGTTTAACTAATGGTTAAAAAGTTAAAAATCCAAAATAACGAAACCGCGGTTTACGCCATTGGTGGTCTCGGCGAAATTGGCAAGAATATGTACGGCGTCCAATTTCAAGACGAGATCATTGTGATCGACGCCGGGATCAAGTTTCCTGAGGATGACCTATTAGGGATCGACTATGTCATTTCGGATTATAGTTACATCGCCGAAAATATTGATAAAGTTAAAGCCTTAGTGATCACCCACGGTCACGAAGACCATATTGGCGGGATCCCATTCCTGCTGAAACAAATCCCCAGCATTCCCATTTACGCTGGCCCCCTGGCCTTAGCGCTGATCAAGGGTAAGCTGGAAGAACATGGTTTGTTGAGCACGACTGAACTGCATCAGATCGATGAGGACACGGTCCTGAAGTTCCCGAAGGTCAGTGTGACCTTCTTCCGGACCACCCACTCGATTCCTGATACGCTTGGTGTGGCGGTGCATACACCTCAAGGGGTGGTGGTGGAAACAGGTGACTTTAAGTTTGACTTGACCCCTGTTGGCGATCAGCCTGCCCCCAACCTGCAACGGATGGCCCGTTTAGGAGAAGAAGGCGTCCTGTTACTGATGTCTGATTCGACCAACGCTGAAATTCCGAACTTTACCAAATCTGAACGTTTTGTCGGAAATTCAATTCGCCATATCTTTGAAGGCATTGAGGGTCGGATCATCTTCGCCTCCTTCGCGTCGAATATTTCTCGGGTGGCTCAAGCCATTGCAGCGGCGATCGAACACGATCGTAAAGTTGCGGTCTTCGGTCGGAGTATGGAAACCGCGATCGTCAATGGTCAAGAGTTAGGCTATTTAAAGATTCCCGATGGCGTGCTCGTCGACGCCCACGAAATCAATCGCCTACCTGCGAACAAGGTCATGATTCTTTGTACAGGCTCCCAGGGTGAACCCATGGCCGCCCTTAGTCGAATCGCCAATGGGACCCACCGCCAGATCTCAATCAATCCTGGCGATACCGTGATTTTCTCCAGTAATCCGATTCCCGGCAACACCATCAGCGTTAACCATCTGATCAACCAATTGTCAGAAGCCGGCGCTGACGTGATCCACGGCAAAGTCAACAACATCCATACTTCAGGTCACGGTGGCCAAGAAGAACAAAAACTGATGTTGCGCCTGATGAAACCGAAATTCTTTATGCCGATCCACGGTGAATACCGGATGTTGAAGATCCATACTGAATTAGCGGAACTTTGCGGCGTACCGTTGGATCATAGCTATATTCTTGAAAACGGTGATGTTTTAGCGCTGACCGACAAACGAGCTCGGTTGGCGGGACACTTCCCGGCTGATGACGTTTATGTTGATGGCTCCGGGATCGGTGATATTGGCAATGTGGTGCTCCACGACCGACGCCTGCTCTCCGAAGAAGGCTTGGTGGTTGTCGTGGCCACGATCGACTATAAGAAGAAATTGGTCTTAGCAGGGCCAGATATTCTTTCACGCGGCTTCGTTTACATGCGTGAATCTGGTTCCTTGATCGAAGCGGCCCAGAAACGCATCTACAATCTGATCCGCAAAATGTTCGCTGACGAAGACAAGGTCACTGAGGCAATGCTACGCGATGCCATTATCGACGCCTTGCAGGAATTCCTCTTTACCCGAACCGAACGGCATCCAATGATTTTACCGATGCTGATCAGCACGAATTAAACTGAATTATTTTTCACTGGTGTGGCAAAAAAGTGACCCTCACTTTTTTGCCACACTTCATTTTTTGCTTGAATTGACAGGCTTTAGACAATGTCGCTCCACTGCCGATTCAATCGTTACTTGGGAGGAATTCATTAATGAAATATGTGGTCATTATCAACCCCAAGGCCGGTAGTGGCGCCGCCGCCAAAGTCTGGCCGCAACTTGCCGCCAGCATGACCGCGGCGAAGGTTGACTATGAACCGATTTTTACCGAATATTCTGGTCACGGTGTCTTGTTAGGCGAACAATTGGGCCAAAAGGCGTTGGCGCTTGAAGCCGCCGCTACCAGCGCGGGCCAAGCGCTGCGTGAGCCCGTGTTTACCATCCTGATCGTTGGCGGTGATGGCACCGTCAATCACGTGCTCAACGGTCTCCACCACCCAATGCGCCCGCATTTTCAGATTCCCATCGCCTATTTCCCCGCTGGCTCAGGCAACGATTTCGCCCGTAGTCTGCATTTGCCCCGGAAAGTCGATCAATTTATCCAACGTTTGCAGCAAATCAGCACGCCGACGCCACTGAATGTGTTCGCGCTGGCCTTGCAGAACAGCGCCGCAGAGCCTAGCCAGCCCTATTACCTGATCAACAATTTCGGCATGGGCTTTGACGCCCATGTGGTCCACCTCACCGAACACTCCCCGTGGAAAAGCAAATTGAATCGTTGGCACCTGGGTAACCTGGCATACGTGATCAATTTGATTTCGGTGCTCAAACACCAACAGCCCTATGCCTTGGATCTTGAGCTTGGCGCCGATCATTTCCATTTCGAGCAGGCCTATCTCAGTACTTTGACTAACATTGCCTATTTCGGTGGTGGGGTTCCAATCGTACCCGCCGCCGATCCCCATATTCAAGAGTTGAATTTGATTATTCTGGAAAAGCCGAGTTTGCCGAAGTTCATTTGGCTCTTCATTCTGATGCTGACCAATGGGAAACATTTGAATAGTCCCGCGGTCCACCTCTTTCGGGGGCAAACCCTCAAACTCCACATTGCACCAGCTCAATTCGGTCAAATGGACGGCGAAGACATGGGCGCACATGAATTTCATTTGACCGCTCACAATCAACAATACCCCTTCTGGATCTGATTTCTCACACTGCGCAGCGGGATCAACCACAACATCATGTGGCTGATCCCGCTTTTTGTCTGGGGTTCTAAGGGTTCGTTCTGCCTCGATTACGCTGCGGCCCACGGTACCGATTTTTTCTTGGCGGGAATTCGCCACAAAGGGTGGGGCCCACCAGCGAAAATCGATGGACAAGTTTACTTAGCATTCCTAAAATAGGCCTTGTTCTTAAATCAAAAGCAAAGGAAGCATTGGTAACATGGACAAGAAAAAATTATTGCAGGTGGCGCAAGCGGAGCAACGGGATGAGGGGCGTCTTGGTCGAATCACCCAACTCAGCCTCGTCCATTATCTGATGTTAATGATTGCCTGGTTGATCATTTTTGTGATTCGGATTTTAGCCAAACAACCGACGACGGACCTGTTCTTCATGATTCTCGTCGCGGGACTGGGACACGAAGTCTTCAGTTGGCAACAGCAGAAATCTTGGTGGTCCGCCCTCTTTCTCTTAGTTTTGCTGGTGGCGGTGGTGACGACAGGCTGGTCCCTGGTCGCGCCGCTGCTGTTTCGTTGAGCCATGAGCAGACCGAAATTACACCTACAAAATCGTTTGAAGCAAGCGCGGGGCGCCGCGGGCTTGACCCAGAGCGCCTTGGCAAAGTTGGTCGGCGTCTCGCGCCAAACCATCAGCAATATCGAAACCAATCAATTCGTACCCTCAGCGCGGCTGGCCCTGTTGCTGTGCTTGGCCTTAAATCAGGACTTCGCCGATCTGTTCTACTTTGACGATCCAGAACAAGTCCAGCGCGACCGCTAATTGTGCCCTGATCTTACCCACAGAGCAGCTGGCTGGCTGAATTGCTCAGAACAAAAAATGTCGGAAAAGTTTCTGTTTTCCGACATTTTCTTTAATTTAATGATCTGTTTACGGGTTTGTATATTGAAACTGGTAACTGTTGGGCTTGCGCGCTCGGTTGAAACTTAAGGCGGCTGGTGCCTAACAGTTCTCTGGGCGTAACGTCGCCATGCCAATCAAGGGATCGATGGTATTGGCCGCAATCAACTGGGGCGTTAAAATAAACGTTTTTTTGTCAGTTGGTGGGGTCGGCGCTGACTCCGCGACAACTGCGTGCTCCTGTTGGCTAACCATGGCAGCGCTAGGTTCCAGCGGCCTTGCCTCAGCGGTCGACATGGCCGCTGGCGCCGCCGCGCTAGCGGGCGTCACTTTCGCCGAACTCGCGGGCGTTGAGGCCGTTGTGGTGGCGGTCTGATAGCTGGCGTCCGTTTCCGCCACGGTTGGCTTCAGTAAAGTATGACCTGTCTGGAACATCGCCTTGATCCGTGGAGCCAATGTTGTTTGACGCTCACTGCCTTGATTACGGATTGCTTGAACAAAGGCTGCGGGATCGCCGACCATGACCAATTTGTTCTTTGACCGCGTCACCGCTGTATACAACAATTTCCGCTGTAACATCATGCGATTATTCATTGTTAGCGGCAAGACCACCAGCTGATACTCACTACCTTGCGACTTATGGATCGAAATGCAATAAGCCAAGCTCAGATTATGCCAAGATGATTGCGGGATCTCAACTTCCAATCCAGAAAAATCAATGATCAACTTGGCCTCAGCTTCATCTTCACCTTTAGCGGGGCGAATGCCAGTAATTTGGCCAATATCACCATTATAAATCCCCAACTGGCCTTCATTTTGCAACTGAATGACTTTATCGCCAATGCGGAAAACCCCATTATTGACCACGACTTCTTTTGTTCGCGCGGTCTTTTTGGGATTGACCAAGGCTTGGACCGCCACGTTGATCTGATCGATCCCGCCATCATAGCGGTACATTGGCGCCAAGACCTGCGTCTCGTTCAGGCTGAATTGCCGCCGCAACGACTTTTGCATGACTTGCTCAACCACATGGGCAACTTGTCCCGGGGCACACTGGATGAACGTGCGATCTGGCAAGCTCGCGGTCAGATCCGCTGGTACCTCGCCATCGCGGATCGACCGCGCCAAATTGATGATCGTCGAGTCGTCTGACTGACGATAGATCGCCGTCAACGCCGTAACCGGTAGACACTTGCTGGCGATCAAGTCCGCAAAGACCCGCCCTGGCCCCACTGAGGGAAGCTGGTCTTGGTCCCCCACCAACAAAACCTGCATCCCCTTAGGAATGGCCTGCACCAAGGTTTGAAAAAGTCGCTGATCAACCATCGACATCTCATCGACGATCAAAAGTTGCCCCTGCAAATCGTTCCCGGTCATTTCGCTGAACTGATCGTCATTTGGCGCCAGTCCCAGTAAACTATGCAGGGTTCGCGCTGGCAACTGGGTCATTTCATTCAGTCGTTTCGCCGCGCGCCCAGTTGGCGCCGCTAACTTGATTGGCGCCTCGTCTTGATCCTCGTCATTTTTGGTTTGTTTGAGTTTAAAGTCATTTTTCTCCGCGAACAGGTGAACCACCGCTAAGAGAATCGTGGTTTTCCCGGTGCCAGGCCCCCCTGTCAAGACTGAAAGGGGTTGATCCAAGCCGGCGCGGATCGCCTTGATCTGCTGAGAATCATACGTGACGCGATACCGTTTCTCCAACCGCTGCAGCGCTGTTTCGAACGAGTGATCATCCCAGGCCTTGACTTTGGCTGCCTGCAGACGGTGCAATTCTTGGGCAATCTTGACCTCACTCAAATAAGTCGCCCCTAAATAAAGCCGCTGCTGTTCCACCACGATCAAGCCTTCACTGGCCAAGGTCACCAACTCGTCAGCGATCTGAGCATCGGTAGGCACTTGCCGGCGGGCGGGCCGCAACAAAGCCAAGGCCCCTTCCAGCGCCGCTTGCGCCGTCACGAAAGCATCGCCAGTTTCCAGCAAATTGCTGCGCATGAATTGGATCACCGCGCCTTGGATCCGCACCGGCGCATCGAAATCGATCGCCAGATTCTGGGCCAGTTGATCGACCCGCTTGAAGCCGATCTGGGGAACTTTCAAGGCCAGTTGATAGGGGTTTTCCCGTAAAATGTCCAAGGTTTGCCCACCGAAATTCTTCATTGCTTGACTGATCATCCAAGGCGTCAAACCCAACTGGGTCAGTGACAAAATCATTTTCTCAGTGCCATAAGATTCCCGTAACTGGTCTAAAATCGTGGTGACTTGTTTGGTCTTCAAGCCGATCGTCGTCAACTGTTCGGGATCCGCCATAATCTCATCGATCGCGTCCACACCAAAATGAGCGACGATTTTCTGCGCCGCGACTTTGCCTACCCCAGGAAAGCGATCCCCAGAGAAATATTGAACCAAACTATCGGAAGTCGAAGGCGCCAAATGTTGCGCGCTAGTGACTTGGACCTGCGTGCCATATTTATTATGGACCACCAGCTTACCCTTGAATTCATAAAGTTGATCCAAGTCCAGTTCCCCAAAATCACCTTTGACCGTGATCGTTGGTTCCGGCCATGAAAAGTCGGCCTCTTTGATTTTTACGATGACGATTTTAAAGTAACTTTTCGGATCTTCAAAACGAATATCCTGAACTGAGCCAGTCAAAGTCACTGGTTGATTGATCATTGACACGCCCATAGCACCTCCACGACGAAAAATATTAGCGCTGCCTTTGTTTGCTGCTGAAGCTGTTGCTTGCCACGCTTGTTACTACTGCACCTGTTGCCAATAAAACTGTTGTTACCGCGCCGGTTACGTCACTATCGGTTCTCGCTGAATCTGACGTAGACCGGCCTGTCACCTAGGAATCGGTTGACGTTGGATCGGGCGCTGAATTCAAGGGCGCCCTGTTTGGTCCGGCAGACTGGTCCGGACCCAGAATCGCGGTCACCGCTGTCTGATATTTCTGCGGCGCCTGCGCGGCTGCCTGTCGCAATAAGGCGGCGCCCTGTTCCGCTTGCCCCTGATTCAGGCGGCAACCGCCCAACACAAAGGCCGCATCAGCGTTTTCAGGCGCAACCTGATAGGCCGTTTCCGCGTATGCTTGCGCCGCCGCCCACAACTGCTGTTTCGTGAGGATCTGGGCCAAAAGGAGATTTTCAGCCAAGCCTCGGGGCGTTTGTTCCACCGCGGTCAGGGCAAAGGCACTAGCCAGTTGGAGCTGTTGCTGCTCAAAATAAATCACGGCCAGAAGGTAATTGACGGCTGCTGCTAATGGGGACGTGACTAATGGCTGCAATAAGCCCAACGCCTGCTGATCATCCCGTAATTGGTGGGCGATCACTGCCTGATTGTACGGAATGGCGACATTATCAGGCGCCAGGACCGCCGCCTGGGCTAAAACTTGCTGGGCCTGAGTCAAATCAGCCACCGCCATTAAGCGAGTGGCCAATTCAATCAGTTTGGCCACATCATTTGGATTCTGTTGTAATTGTTTGGTTAGCGCAAGAATTGCCTGTTGTTGCTCAGCGACTGAAAGCTGAGCGCCATCTGGCTGTTTGGATCGTTTAGGCTGTTGCGCATCTGACGTTTTCACCATCGGAACTCCTTTCAAATTGAAAAATCGCCGCGACCACGCTAGCACACGGCTGTTGTTAACTGGCCTTGTCTGACCAACCAACCGTGTTGATCGAACCGGGCCCGGCGAAAAAGGACCCGAGTTGGTTCCGCCCACCTACTCAAACCGAATCACTGGTGCCAAGCTTCTTGCCCAAGTATGACGTTTCGTTCCAGCGGATCTTCTGAAATGTTCGCCCCTGATCATAGGTGGCCAATTCGGTCAAACTGGTATTGGCCAAACCCCCGTCTTTGCGCAAATCTTTCAAAGGGGTGCCCAGCAACGATTGCATCAACGCCGTCAGCGCCGCCCCGTGACTGACGACCAGAATATTCGCTGAAGTTTGCGGGTAACGCTGTGAAATCGCCACAATGACCCGCCGCATGCGCAAAATCAGTTGGCTGAAACTCTCCGCCTGGATGCGCTCAGCTTGAAACTGATCCGGGCGATAGCGAAACGCATCAACTTCATGGGGGTATTTGCCTTCCACCTCTTGGTAAGTTTTACCTTCCATTAGGCCCAGATTAAATTCGCGCAAATCTTTCTCCAAATAGATCGGCAAATTAGGCTGATTCAAATTCTCGCTGATGAAAACCGCCGTTGTCTGCGCCCGCAATAACGGACTGGTATAAATAGCCTGAAAATGAAGCCGCTCATGCTTCAAATAATTCGCTAAACGGGTAATATCCCGATAGCTAGCCGGCAATAACGGCGAATCTCCATGCGCGCCTTGAAGCCGTCCCTCCAGATTCCATTCTGTTTTACCATGTCGTACGAAGAAGAAATTTGTCATCCTTACCCCTGCCTATCAAGCTTAGTCAGCTACCCATCACTAAATCACTGTAATGAAAAAGGCTGGGCGATTTTCATCGTCAACAGCCCGATTTTCATTTGGACTTACACATATTGTAAGACTTTTGTATGGTCATAGGCAACATCAATTGTCCCGCCGCCTAAACATTCTTCATTCTCGTAAAACACAACGGCTTGACCTGGCGTGATCGCCCGGACTGGCTCATCGAAAATGACCTCAGCACTGGTTGGATCGGCTGGATCCACTTTCACGGTCACTCCTACATCTTGCTGACGATAGCGAAATTTTGCGGTGGCGTGGAACTCAGCTGCCGGCGCCTGACCAGCAACAAACGAAAGCTTCACAGCAGACAAGCTCGTCGCGAATAACCGCGGATTGTTGAACCCTTGGTCGACAATCAAGGTGTTCGTCGCCATCTCCTTACCAACCACGAACCAAGGCTCGCTGGAGTCACTAGACCCCCCGATCCCCAAGCCTGAACGTTGACCGATGGTGTAATACATCAAGCCATCATGCTGACCCTTGAGCTCACCAGCTGGTGTCCGCATCGCGCCAGGCTGGGCCGGCAAGAACTCCTTCAGGAATTTCTTGAAATCACGCTCGCCAATGAAGCAGACCCCAGTGGAATCCTTCTTCCGCGCGGTATACAGACCAGCTTTCTCAGCGATGGCCCGCACCTCTGGCTTGCGCAAATGACCAATGGGGAACATCACCTTTTGCAACTGCTCCTGCGACAAGGTATTCAGAAAATAAGTCTGATCTTTGTTGTCATCAGCACCGCGTAATAAATGAACCGTTCCGTCTTGATCACGCCGCAACTGAGCATAGTGACCCATGGCAATGTAATCCGCGTTCAGTGACAAAGCGTAATCCAAGAAAGACTTGAACTTGATCTCCTTGTTGCACATCACGTCTGGATTAGGCGTGCGATTGTGCCGATATTCATCTAAGAAGTATTCAAAGACCCGATTCCAATATTCTTTTTCAAAATCGATCGAATAGTACGGAATCCCAATCTGATTGGCTACTCGCGCAACATCTTCATAATCCTCGGTTGCCGTGCAGACCCCAGAATCCGTGGTGTCATCCCAATTCTTCATGAAAACACCAATAACATCATAACCTTGTTCTTTAAGCAATAGCGCCGTCACTGAGGAATCAACGCCACCACTCATCCCGACAACAACCCGGGTCTTTGAATTATCCATTGTTACATTCGCTCCTCAATTTAGGAGACGACAAGTAGAATGTCGCGCTCCATGAAATTCTCGATCAAGTAGTTGAACTGCTCAACTTCCTTGACATTCTTCTCATCTTTAAAAATATTGATTGCCTTTAAGCCGCTACGGTCTGTAATACTCATTTTCATGGTGGTCAGATCCGCGCCGACGGTCATTTTCAGTTGAAAAACCGCCACATAAGGTGATTCACCATAAAGCGGCCGGATCAAGTTGAAACTGCCATTTTTGCTCTTGGTAAAACCCACATCACGTAAGGTGTACGCTTTAACCTGTGGATTTAATTTAAATGTGCGTTGATCGCCCAATAACTTAACTTCATCTTTTGCCATTAAACTCGCTCCTTAATTAAGATCATGAGTTCATTATAACAAAAACAAGCGCTGTCGGTACAGTCCACCTTAAGTCGTCTGCTGTAAATAATCAGTTACGACAGCGACCAAGGCTTGACCCAAGGCCTGCGCCTGCGCCAAGGTGTTCTCACTGCCGAACGAGAGCCGCAACGATTCACTGATTTCCGCGGCGTTAGCGCCATACAGCGCTGTTAACACGTGCGATGGTTGCAAGCTGCCTGCCGTACAAGCCGAGCCGCCGGAAACCGCAAAGCCGCGCAGATCCAAACTGGTCAGGGCCAAATTGGTCGGCACTCCGGGAAACCATAAATTCAATACATGGGGCAAACTCGCCTGCAGATCAGGTCCATTAATGTGGTAAGTCACCCCAGCCTGATCCAATTCGGCTAGAACCGCCTGTTTCAAAACCAGCAACTGCTCCCGCCGCTTCGCCTTATTGGTTCCGGCTAAATCACGGACCGCTTGCGCCATGCCCACGATGCCGGGGAGATTCTCCGTCCCAGCGCGGCGTTTATGTTCCTGCTCGCCCCCATTCATAAAGGGCACCAGCTTGACCCCAGTTTTGGCGTAAAGAAAACCGACACCTTTGGGGCCATGAAGTTTGTGACCGGAAACCGACAAGAAGTCGACCCCCAGTTCCTGAACATCGATTGGAAGGACACCATATGCTTGGACCGCGTCAGTGTGGAAAATCACCGGTTTATCCGCCAACAGCGCCCCGATTTCCTTGATGGGCTCGATCGTCCCGATCTCATTGTTGCCCATCATGATCGACACCAGAATCGTCTCTGGGCGCAAGGCCGCCGCCACCTGGTCAACCGTCACATAACCCAGACCATCCACCGGTAAATACGTGACCTCAAAGCCCTGCTGCTCCAGTCGCGCCATTGTTTTCATCACGGCTGGATGCTCGATCGCGGTGGTAATAATATGATGACCCCGCTGACCATAGGCCGCCGCCGTGCTTAGAATGGCGGTATTATCACTTTCGGTGCCACCACTGGTGAAGATTACCTCATCAATACTAGCGGCGTTGATACTTTGCGCAATCGTCTGTCGGCTTTGATCCAGCAAATCATGGGCCCGCCGACCGAAAAAGTGCGTGCTTGAGGCATTACCGAAATCATCGCGTAACACGTCGGTCATCGCCTGAACCACCGTCGGACTCACCGGCGTGGTCGCGGCATTATCGAAATAAAAATGTTCCATCTTCCACCTCCATTAGAAGTCTAAACCAACTGAGGCGCTGTCCGCAAAGGAACTGGGCCTTACGCCTCGGCGAATTCTGGGATCGCGGTCAATAGTAATTTCGCCGCGTTACGCCCGGCGGTGACCACAAACTCATCAAAACTAACCGTGGCCGCATCGTCACCATTATCACTGATCGCGCGAATGATCAAGAACGGTTTTTGGAAGCTGGTAGCCACTTGAGCAACTGCCGCGCCTTCCATTTCCACCGCTTGCACCCCAGGGAAATTCTGTTTGATCAACGCCACGTGTTCGGGATCAGCGATGAATTGATCACCTGTAGCGATCAAGCCGGTCACACTATTCAAGGTCAACTGCGCAGCCGCCGCTTGGATCGTCGCCAATAGCTTCGCGTCTGCGTTGAAGTAGGTCTCATGATCGGGCACCTGTCCTAAGACATAATCGCCGCCACCGGTCACGTCAACATCATGATAAACCAACCGATCGCCAATGACCAAGTCACCCACTTGCAAGCCAGCGCCAACGCCAGCAGCCGAGCCAGAATTGATCACACAATCGACGGCAAAGTGATCAAATAAAATAGTCGCTGTCAACGCCGCCTGTACTTTACCGATCCCCGATTGCGCCAAAATCAAATCAACATTCTTATAATGACCAATGGTAAAACGCACCTGACCGATCACTTCTTCGCTAACGGCGCGTAAATGTTTCCGATACCGTCCGATTTCCTCTGCCATTGGGACCAAAATTCCAACTTTCATCCTAATTCCTCCATCATCGGCTGATCCACTGTTCATCCGTGGCTGTCTACTATTCTATGTTTTTTATCATGCAAATCTTGTAAATAATTCCGTTATTTGTCACGGTTGCTTCTTAATTTGTTTATCTGTCGCATGTGTTGATCTTTTTAAAATCCCTTTAAACCAGTTCCGAGCTTGGCCAATAATGAGCTGGTCAAGTTTGAAACGCGGCCTAAACTACAAAAAGAATAACGCCAAATAGGTTAGGATAATCAATAAGCTGACAATCACTAATGCCCAGTTTAAGCGGCGGCGCATTTTGGGATGCGCGACTGTGCCCGTGCCTGGCTGACCGAGTTCAGCCTCCCGGCGTGCCATCCGCGTAGTTGGAGTGGTATTTTCACCGTGACGTTCGCTTTCTAAACGTTCGCTGCGTCGTCCTGCCGCAGTGGGCTGGCTCAAATCAACGATCAAATCAGGCTCAGCACTCGTCCGGCGCGAGCTAGTCTTTCTTTGGACCATCTTGGATTTCACCACATTTCTCTTGTTGGGCCGCCTGCAATTGTTCCCAGTATTTCAAGGCGATCAACGTTTTCCCATCAAGAAACTGGGAAGTGCTTAACAATTGTTGCGCCTCAGCCAGAGTAAACAGCCGCACCTCCAGGAATTCATCTGGATCCAACGGCCGCTTCTCGGCCAATGCTTGCAGGCCTTGAGCTTGATATAACGACATCTTCTCCGTAGCAAAGCCTGGTGAAGTATAAAAAGTCGCCAGTAAGCGCCAGTCTTGGGCGGACTGACCAATCTCTTCGTTCAATTCACGTTGCGCCGTTTTCAAGGGATCAGTTTCCAAAGGATCGATCTTCCCGGCTGGAATCTCCCAAGTTTCATGGGCTAACGGCGCTCGCCACTGTCGGACGAAATAAGCGTGATCCAAATCCGCTAAAGCCAGGATCGCAACGGCACCATGATGCTCGACGATCTCCCGTTCGGCCAGTCGCCCATTAGGCAATTCCACGACCTGTTGATGCAAGCGTAAAATATGGCCGTCATACAGCAAACGATCGCCTTGAACTTTTTCTGTGAAATCCATGCTTCTCCCGCTTTCCACAAGTAAATATCATACCGAATTTTTGGCGCCTTGTCACTCAATTTAACTTATTTTTTGTACATGAAATGGCAACAAGACTTCAACTGCATATTTTCAGTCAACAAGTGTTATTATACCAGCACCAGAATCATAAATGAAAACAATTCTGATTCCTTTGCAAAAAATTAGACGCCAACCCTGCCCCAACGACTTCTGAATCAATGGACGGGCACTAAAATCAACCCTTAGCCTTATTCAGATTGGCGTAAATTATGATAGAATTTAGACAGTAAGTATTACGGGAGGTTAATCATGAAATTCAAAAGTATTTTATCTGGTCTATTAACAGCTTGGGTCATCGTCTTTTTCGGTCTGACCATTATCTCAGCTTTATTTGATGCCATGGATAGTACGGTTTTTGGCATCGCCATCATCGCCTTGGCCGGCTTGATCCTATTAGTTGTGACTCGGCGTTCAATGCGCCGCGACAAGAAGGCCACCGATGGCTTCAATGAGCCCATTAGCAAGAAAATGTTGGCTCATTACCAACAAGCCGGTTTGTCTGACGCCGAGATCGACGTTTTCCGCGAAACGATGAGCGATGCGAAGAAAGAGATCGTTGAGTTGGAACAAACCATGCAGGCCGTACCAAAATTGCGGGCCATCAATCTGAATCATGATACGATCGGTCTGACCAAAGCAATGTTCTCAGCCTTGGTCAATGAACCGGAACGGCTTCAAGAAGCGGCTGACTTCCTTTATAAGCACCTGCCTACTAGCTTGACCATCGCTAAGAAGTATCAAGAAATCAGCCAACACGAGATGAAAACCAGTGACACCTATGCCGTGCTCGATCGTAGCGTCGAGATGCTGGCTTCATTAAGTGAACAGATCAAGCAGGATTATCTGGATTATGTCCACGATGACGTCAGTGAGTTAGAATCAACTTTGGATGGGGTCGATAAAGAACCGGCCCACCCAGATTTCAACATCACCAACGACCGTTCGATCGCCCAGATGCAAGATCAGCTCAACCAGATCCAAGCGGACTATCTCGAGGATCAACAAACTAAGACCACCGATCAAAGCGATCATGACCCTGATCAAGGTACCCAAGACAATAAAGATGGTGAAGATAACAATGACAGATAAGCAAACCAGCAACCAAAATCAAGACCTTTACAATGATTTGCTCGCGACACCTTTTGACGCCACCGCCACCACGCCAGCGGCCAAGGCACAAGCCAGCACTGATGAAGAAACGGCTTTGGCCCGACTGACCCCTGAACAAAAGAACCAGGCCACCGCGCTGGTCAACCAAATCGACACGAAGAATCAAGCGGCGGTCCTTAATTATGGCGCCAATGCCCAAAAACAACTCTCCGCCTTTTCGCAAACCATGCTGGATCAAGTTTCCAGTCAACAAACCGGTGAGATCGGTAATGTCTTGACGGATCTGATGTATCGCCTGAACGAAGCCAATCCCAGCGAATTGGAAGCCGAGAACAAAAATGTTTTCCGTAAACTATTTGGCAAAGTTCGCCGCTCGGTCTACGAACTGACCGCAAAATATCAAAAAATCGGCGCGCAGATCGATACGATTGGTGTGAAACTCGACCATCAGAAAAATGATCTCCTTGTCGATAACAAAATGTTAGACGGTCTTTATCAACAGAACAAGGCTTACTTTGACGCCTTGAATGTTTATATCGCCGCAGGTAAGGTCAAACTCAATCAGCTTGAACAAGAAGAGATTCCTACCCTTTTGGCCAAGGCCGAGGCTTCGGGTGATCAGATGACGGTTCAAGAGGCCAATGACCTTAAACAATTCGCCGACCGTTTGGAGAAGCGCACCCACGACCTAGAATTGGCGCGCCAGATCACCATCCAGCAGGCCCCACAGATTCGCTTGATCCAAGGGACCAACCAAGCCCTAGCAGAAAAGATCCAAGCCTCGATCAATACCGCGATTCCATTATGGAAGAACCAAGTGGCGATCGCCCTCACCCTCTTGCGCCAAAAAGATGCCGTGACCGCGCAACGACAAGTCTCGCAAACAACCAACGATCTTTTGACCAAGAACTCAGAGATGTTGAAGATTTCGGCCATCGAGACCGCCAAGGAGAACGAACGTGGCGTTGTCGATATCGAAACGCTGCAGAAGACTCAGAACGATCTGATCGAAACCTTGCAACAAACCCTCAAGATCCAACAAGATGGCCGCAAGAAACGTCAAGCGGCCGAAGTCGAATTGGGCAAGATGGAAGAAGAACTCAAACAACATTTATTGGCCTATAGTCATGGTGAGACCACCAGTGATTATCGGACGCGTAAAACCGTTGATCCGCTGGCCGATCTCAAAATCGACCATCAAAATAACGACGATGCGCAGACGAATTAGCGCCAGTCAACTCTTTACCATTCACGATACCGTTCACGATACCATTCACGATAAAACAGCGCCGTCACTGCAAAAAGTGACGTCGCTTTTTTGATCTGATTTCTAGCGATACGCTCAACCAGGCTTAGTTCACCAACACTACTGATTTTACGCCGCGCGCCGGCGATGTTTCAACCAACGATACCCCGTTATGATCGTGGCCACCAAACTCAGAACGATCGAAATGATAAAAGTGACCTTCATGCCGTAAATAAAGGTGGCGGGATGCTGCGGCAAATAAGTGGTGACGTGACGACCCAACCGTTGACTCATGGCTGAAAATAGGATTGTCGTCGCAAAAGTGATCCCGATCACCATCCCCAACTCCCGCGCTAAACCATTGATTCCGCCGGCCATGCCCAGGTCTTTGGTGGCGACAGAGCTCATCACGATCGTATTATTGGGCGCCTGAAAGAGCCCATTGCCGAAACCAACCAAACCGACGAACGCGGTGAACAGCCATAACGGGCTTTGCAGATCCGTCAAGAAATAGCCGATCTGACTGATCGTGATCAAAACCAGCCCCAAGAAGGTCAAACTTTCCGGTCCGATCCGATCCGAAATCGAACCAGCAATCGGCGCGACCAACACTTGGATGATTGGGAAAACCATCAATAAGTAACCAGAAGTATTGGCCGCTAAACCCCGCGCGTTTTGTAAGTAGAACGGCGCGATCACATTGAAAATGAAGTTGACTACAAAAATCATTAAGGCGGTCAATAAACTCAACGAGAAATCAATATTTTTGAAAATCGCCAGACGTAACATGGGTGCCGGTGTCCGACGCTCATGATGAAAGAAAATAATCAACGCGAGCACAGCCAATAGCAACAAGCCACCCACTGCCCAATGACCGTAACCAATGTCTTGACCAATAAAGATCCCGCCAAAAAGCCCCAAGATCGCCGCCGCAAAAGACAGCGTCCCTAACCAATCGATCCGCGCTGGTGTTTTAGACAGATCCGTCGGCAAAACAAAGATGCCTAAGATAAACGTCAAGATGCCCACAGGAACATTGATCCAGAAAATATTGCCCCAATACCATTTTGCTAAGATCAGCCCACCGATGCCTGGTCCGGCAATACTCCCCAAAGAAACGAAACTGCCGATCCAACCCAACGCCTTGCCCCGTTCGTTCAGAGGAAATACTTCTGTAATAATGCCATTGTTCGTACTCATGGTCATCGCCGCGCCCAAAGCCTGAATCACCCGACCGATCAAGAGCAAGCTCAGCCCTTGATTGAAGCCGGAGAGCAATGAGCCGCCGATAAATAAGATCGTGCCCAAGCGAAAAATGCGGATCTTTCCGAAAATATCGCCTAATTTTCCGAAAAACAGCAATAAGGCGCAGATCACCATCAGGTAGACCGAGACGATCCATTCCGCCTGATTCATCGGAATAGCCAGATCCTTGCTGATGGTCGGCAACGCGATATTCACGATGCTGGCATCCAAGGTCGCCATGAAAGTAAACATCCCGACCGCCGTTAAAATCAACCAACGCTTGGCTTGGACCCGCTGATCATTTAAATAATTCTTGTTCATTATCATTCACTCCACTATTCTCTCGAGTTTACACGAACGGGCAGTGTGAGTGGGGACAGTTACGAAATGGCCATCCCGAAGTCGAGCCCACGTGACCGTCTAGCCAGGAGCGCCGCCCAGTTACCGCTAGACGCCCCTAGTTAAGACAAAATAAAAGGCTGTGTCAATCAATCTGCTTTGACTCAGCCTTTTACCTAATTTATTCTGTTCGTTATTGTAAGTTTACAACCATCAATCAAAAAATGCAAAGGTGTTTTCACACGTTTTAACGCGACAATAGCCTGACAAAAGTCACTTGACCAGTCGTGATTGCTGCGCTACGGACACCCTACTTCGTTGGCCGTTCAAATCCTGCGGTCACAGCTTCTGGGAATTCCCGGCGCACGATCGCCGCGCAATCCGCGCAGAAAGTTGGGAAGTCTGTATCACTACCCACGCTGGTCAAAGTCTTGCGACAGCGTTCGCAAACAGCACCATCCGCATGGCTGACCACAATAGCGAAATCATTGAAACTGGTTGCCGTTGCTGGCGCGTCAGCCGCGGCCACTGGGCTGATTTCTAATTGTGAGACAATCAACAGCTCAGCCAAATCAGCCTGAAGCTCCGTTAAAACCGGACGGAAGGTCGCCGTTGGGTACAAGACCACTTTGGCCTCCAACGACTTACCGATCAGTTTCTCATTGCGAGCGACTTCCAGGGCGCGGTGAACCCCATCACGGAAGTCCATGATCGCGGTCCATTTCGTCAATAACGCTTGATCGGCCGTGCTGATCGTCGCCGTTGGCATTTCCGCCAATTGAACATAGTCTTCTGGCTCAGCCAAGTACGACCAGATCTCTTCACTAGTATGGGGCAAGATCGGGGTCAACAGCTTCGTGAGTGTCACCAAGCACTGATAGATCACCGTTTGCATGGCACGCCGGCTAGCATCATCGGCAGCCTTGATGTAAATAACATCTTTGGCGAAGTCCAAGTAAAAGGCTGACAAATCATTGACCAGGAAGTTGTTGATTTGCTTGAAGACGGTGGCAAAATCAAGCTCATCGTAAGCCTGGATCGCCTGTTCATTGACTTGATGGAGCCGGGCCAAAATAAAACGATCAACCTCACGTAACGCTTCTGGCGCCAGACTTTCCGTCGCCGCGTCAAAATCCGCCACATTGGCCAACATAAAGCGGAACGTATTCCGGATTTTCCGATAAACTTCGGACATTTGCCGTAAAATATCCATCGAAACGGCCACATCTGAACTGCTGTCCACGGAAGCGACCCACAGACGAATGATCTCCGCGCCCATTTGCTTGAAAATATCATTGGGATCGATGACGTTCCCCAATGACTTACTCATCTTATGACCTTGATCATCCAAGACAAAGCCTTGGGACAAGATCTGACGATATGGCGACTGGCCGGTTGTCGCCATACTGGTGATCAAACTGGAGTTGAACCAGCCTCGATACTGGTCGGACCCTTCAATGATCAGATCAGCTGGGAAACTTAATTCCGGGCGCGTGGTCAAAACAGCCCGATGAGACGAACCCGAATCGAACCAAACATCAAGAATATCTTTTTCCTTGGTAAACGTGCCGTTCGGTGATCCTGGATGAGTGAACCCGGCCGGCAAGAGTTCCTTGGCCGACTTCTCAAACCAGATGATCGACCCATGTTTTTCGAACAGGTCAGCCACATGATTGACCGTTTCTGGGGTAATGATCGCGGTGCCATCTTCCGCGTAGAAAATCGGTAAAGGCAGACCCCAAGCTCGTTGCCGGGAAATAACCCAGTCGCCCCGATCGCGGATCATGTTATAAAGTCGCGTTTGGCCCCAGTCCGGCTTAAACTTGACACCATCGATCGCCGCTAAAATTTGATCACGGAAAGCATCAATCGACGCGAACCATTGCGTTGTCGCCCGGAAAATCACCGGCTTCTTAGTCCGCCAATCATGGGGATAACTATGGGTGAAGAAGCTTAATTTCAGTAAGGCGCCCTTGGCGGACAGCGCTTCAGTCACCATTTTGTTAGCGTCATCGTAGAAGACGCCCGTGAAGCCCGGCGCGTCGGCGGTCATTTTGCCCTGCGCGTCAACCACGGATAAGACCGGCAAGTGATACTTCGAGCCGGCGTTAAAGTCATCAGCACCATGGCCTGGCGCGGTATGAACCAAACCAGTCCCATCATCCAAGGTAACATGGTTGCCCAAGATGACCAAGGACGTCCGATCATACAGCGGATGTTGCACGGTGATCATTTCCAGATCAGCGCCCTTGACCGTTTTCAAGGTCTCGACGTGCTCGAAGCCTAACGCCTCTTGCACCGCCGCCAATCGTTCCGTGGCAAAAACATACTTATGGCCATCAGCTAAAACTACGCTGTAATTAAACCGCGGATTGACACAGATCGCCTCATTGGCTGGGATCGTCCACGGAGTCGTGGTCCAAATCACCAATGACGTATCATCATCAAGCACACCTTGGCCGTCGACGACCTTGAAGGCCACATAAATCGATGGCGACTTGATGTCATGATATTCGATCTCAGCTTCCGCCAAAGTTGATTCGGAAGAAGGCGACCAATAAACCGGCTTCTTGCCCTTATAGATATAGCCCTTAGCCGCCATTTCTCCGAACAAACGAATCTCTTCCGCCTCAAACTCAGGTTGTAAAGTGATGTAAGGATGGTCCCAATCACCAGCGACACCCAACCGTTTAAATCCAACCCGCTGTTTGTCAATCTCATCCAAGGCAAACTTCCGGCACAATTCCAAGTAGTCAACCAGCGGCATTTTGCGCCGATCGATACCCTTCTTCGTCAATTGTTGTTCGATCGGCAAACCATGAGTATCCCAGCCAGGTACATAAGGCGCCCGAAAACCGTGCATCGACTTGTAGCGCACCACAATATCTTTACTGATCTTATTCAAGGCATGCCCCAAATGGATACTGCCATTGGCAAACGGCGGTCCATCATGGAGAATGAAGGTCGGTTTGCCCGCATTCAACTTCTGCCGTTGCTGATAAACCTGATTTTCTTCCCATTCATGTTGCCATTCTGGTTCTCTCTTAGGTAAATTGCCCCGCATTGGGAAAGCTGTTTTTCCTAAATGTAAGGTATCTTTGACACGCATTCCTGTTCCTCCTTCAAACAACAAAAAAATCCCGCCTTAATAGGACGAGATTCCCGTGGTACCACCTAATTTGAAAAGTTGCCTTTTCCACTTTAATGTTGTCTTCAATTGTTCTTCCAAAGTGATGCACCAACTATCAGAGCCTGCTGACCTTTCACTGGCGTCAGCTCGCTAAAAGGGATTCATCGTTAGCTTAGCTTTAGAATTTCACATAATAGCTATATCTTACTCGTTTTCTTCAGGAAAAACAATCGTTACGCCATCATAATTTTGATCAGGCGCAGCCATATTCTCCTCATCAGGCGCTGTGTCGGCTGGGCCATCACCATTAGTATGGCTACGATAATGGAAAACGGCCGCATCATCCGTCACTCGATCCGCAGGAACTGGTGGCACTTCTGGGACGACCGAACCTTGATTCAATGCCGCTGAAAATTCGGCAGCGGGATTTTCTGGTCGCACGGGGGCAGCTGGTGCCTCATCATTTTTTGGTGCTGGCGTTGTTGAGGCCTCAGGTGCTTGAGCTGGAGCCGTTGCTGCCGCTGATCCGGCACCACCACTAGGATGATCGTGATCGGGATCGCGGTCATCAAAAGGCTCGTCAAGCAAGGCGCCGACCCGATTGGCACTCTCTTCACCCTTGCCCAGCAATGTGCGCCACTCCGGCGTCTTGATCATGGCCAATTGCGATTCAAGCAAAACCTGAAGTCGTTGATGGAAAACGCGCGTATCTTTCTTCAATTCATCCGTTTCGATCGTCAAATGACGCGCCCGCTCGGAAGCATCTTGCAGAATTTGATTCGAACGTTCGGTTGCCTCAGTCAGCATTTGCTTCGACTGCTTCTCCGCATCCGTTTTGATCATATCGGCTTCATGCTGGGCATTGTTTTTGACCCGATCCGCGGCGTTCTGAGCAACAATGATCGACTGATTGAGCGCATCTTTCAAATCGGTGAAATAAGCAACGCGTTCCTGACTCTCTTTCAAAGATTGGGTCAATTGCTGATTCTTCTCCTGCAGCTCACCTAATTCAGTCGCTAACTGCGTCAAAAAAGGCTTGACCTGTTCCGGATCCCAACCACGAAATTTGCTTTCAAAACTCTTATTCCGAATATCATCTGGTTTCAGTGCCATCAAAGTTCCTCCTTATCCTTGCCCTTTTAATGGACGGCGCCGTAAAGTGCCGATTTCCAATTTGTAGTGGGCTTTACGCGTTTGCCCCAGCACATTTCTCAGCTGGACGCGTCCAAACTTTCGTACACTTAACATATCCAGCAAGTCTAGCTGGAAGTCAGGTTGGGTGACCGTCGTCCAATTAACTTGAACTTGCTGTGCTTCGATCAGACCCTTGGCCCGCTGCCGGGAAATATTGAACGTATCGGCCACGATCGTATCAAGACGCATCGAGCTGACAACCAGTGATTCCGCGACCCAATCATTGGCCGGAACGACCGTTTCAATGGCATTCATCGGAATGACACGGACATTGATCGAACCGATCTTGGTGATCTGCTCCACAAAAAAGTCGGCCATCGACGCGACCCCGAAAAACTGCCAACGTTCGCCATCGGTAATAATGTCACCAAACTGGCTTCGATCGATCCCCGAATTGATCAGGGTTCCCAAGATTTTCCCGTGAGAAAGTTCGGCAAATTTCAGCGGATACTTGATCTCGAATAATTGGATCCGATAATCCTCACTTTGCGGCTGGTAATACCCGGGTGCAAAAATAACCCGCTTACGCTCTGCCTGATTGTAACCACCGGCTTGCCAATAACGAAAACTCTCATCCAGCTTGCCAATGACCGTTTCAATCAAAAACTGTTGTCGTGGATCCAAGAAGTTGGTGAGAATAGGCCGATATTCATCGATTGCCTGATTTCGCCACTCATCGATCCGCTCAATGAACGGACGCTCCTCGGGTCTAAAATGTTGAAAAACGGCGCTATCCATCGCCACACCTCCTCAATACTTGCAGAACAAGCCTGTGGTCGGCTGACCCATCGCTTTAGAGTAACATCAAGATCATGTTACCTAGCCGGCCGAAAGCCCACTGCAGTCCAGTGATGATCAAAATTCCCAGGATCGGGGCAAAACTTAAGCCAAAGATCGAGGGCAAGATGCGTTCAATCGCACCTAATAAAGGCTCGACTAACCACGCCAATAACTGTCCAAACCGAGTACTCCGTGCGTTGGGGACCCAAGACATCAATGCGTAAATGACGATTGCCCCACTATATACGTCTAGTAAAATCCGAATGAGTGAGAATAGTCCCATAATAAAAGTTGTCATGCTATCAAATTCCTTGTTCGCTTTTTAGAGTATCTGTGATGGTGCCTTCAATTTCAAATTTCGGTGGCGTACACAGGAAAATTTGCTCCCCGACTCGTTGGATCTCGCCTTTCATCGCAAAAACAGTCCCGGTCAGGAAGTCCACGATTCGCCGTGCTTGACTTTCTTCCAGCTGACTGAAATTGACGATCACTGCCTGGTTTTCCAACAGATTAGTCGCGATCTCCTTGGCGTCAGCATAGATCCGTGGCTCAAAAATAACGATCTTGCGCCCTTGCGTACGATTCCCAGCTTGCGTCATCGGCACAACCTTCGCACTGTGACTTGCGGGCATTTCTGGTTGTTTGAAACCAAAGTCAGCCGTATTGGGCTCATTTGCTGCTTCGTATTCGTTGTCTTGGTAATCATCTTCATCATCTGTGATACCAAAGAAACGACTGATTTTCTTTAAGGACATGGTTCTTCACCTCATTACAGTCCGATCATCCGACTATTATTGACGACGACGCTTAAAGAACGGTGGCACGTCGTTATCTTCATCTTTCTTCTGCTCAGTTTGACCAGAGGCAGACCGAGATTGATAAACATCGAAATCTTGTTTTTCAATATCTTTGAATTGTTGGTCAACATTTTCACGTTTGTTAACATTGGTGGTCAAAATATTCCAATCACCAAATTTGCCGTCATGGTCCGCCTGGTTGGCCGCATTGGCCTGGTCGCCTGCTGCATTATTAGTTTGTTGCCGATTAGCGGTTGGTTGTGGGCGGCGCTTAGCACCATCCAACTCCTCGATTCCAGTCGCGATCACGGTGACCCGAACCTCGTCGCCGAGACTTTCATCGATGGCCGTACCCCAAAGAATGTTTACATCTGAGGAGGCAGCATCGGAAACAATTTGTGCGGCCGCTTCCATTTCGTACAAGGAAAGGTCAGGCCCACCGGTGATATTCAGTAAGACTTTCTTGGCACCTTGGATCGAAACTTCCAACAAAGGCGACGAGATTGCTTTCTTAGTGGCTTCGGCGATCCGATTCTCACCATTGGCCGAACCCACACCCATTAAGGCAGAGCCCTGGTTCTTCATCACATTGGTCACGTCCGCAAAGTCCAAATTGACGATCCCAGGTGCGGTGATCAAGTCGGAGATACCTTGGACACCTTGACGCAAAACATTGTCAGCTTCGTGGAAGGCCTCGTTCAACGGCGTCTTCTTATCAATGATCTCTAATAAGCGATTATTTGAAATGATGACCAGCGTATCCACATGCTGTTTCAATTCCGCGATGCCTTCCGCGGCGAAGCGACTGCGGTCTGGTCCTTCAAAGGTAAACGGACGGGTGACGACCCCAACGGTCAATGCGCCCTGATCTTTGGCAATCCGCGCGATAACTGGCGCTGCTCCGGTCCCGGTGCCGCCACCCATACCACAAGTGACGAAGACCATATCAGAACCTTTCAGTGCTTCTGTCAGAACCTCTTCGCTCTCCTCTGCCGCCTTTTCCCCGACTTCAGGGGTCGAGCCAGCACCTAAGCCACGGGTCAATTTAGGGCCGATCTGGATTTTGATATCCGCCTTTGATTTCGCTAAAACTTGAAGATCGGTATTGGCCGCGATAAATTGAACACCTTTGATGCTCTCTTCGATCATCCGGTCAAGCGCGTTCCCACCGGCGCCACCGACACCGATGACCTTAATTACTGGTCCTGTACTTTGTTGGGGATCCATTGCAAAATCCATACGTTTTCCTCCTAAATTCACTACATCATCGTTTTTTTATTGTCTTGCGTCTACAAAAGCCAAATCAATCAAAGAAGTTCTTGAAAAAGGCACCGATGCCCCCTGATTTATGGGGCTTGGCTGGCTTTTCTTCGGTTGAGGCTTCTGGTTGCGTGCCATATTGCCGCTCTTTCTTCTGCGGTTTCGCCTGATTTGGTTGCTGCGGAAGATCATGACTCATCGTCGCATCTAAGGCACCTTGATTGACCACACTGGTGACTAACAGTTCGATTTCGCTTAAGTTATTCGCATAGGCAATCAAGCCTAACCCGGTGGCGAAACCCGCATTGCGTAGCCCCATTTCTTGTGGCGAATATAAACGCACCGTCACATCCAACAAGCGCTCCGCTAAAGGCACCAAACCAACTGTCTCAGCAACGCCACCAGTCAATACCACCCCGCCCGGCAGCGCCAAAGCGTCAACTTTCGCCAAGTCGTGTTGCAACCGGTCAAAAATCTGCTCGAAGCGCGCTTCCAGAATCTCGGAGAGATAGGTTTCCTCAACTAAGACAGGCTCTTCTTTGCCAACCACTTCCACAGGGAACTTCTCGCCTGGCGTCGTTTGGTCTGGATCAGCCATGCCATAATCGCGCTTGATCTTTTCAGCATTACTAAGTGAGGTATTCAAGACAACCGAAACGTCCTTGGTGAGATTTAGACCACCTTCATCATCAACAGCCACATACTTCAATTGGTGATCATGGATCGCATAGGCAGTTGATTGCGCCCCGCCCATATCGATCAATACAGTGCCAAAATCTTGCTCGCCATCATTCAAGGCCAGCTGCGCCAAAGCCAGTGGATTTAAAACGAAGTGTTTCAAACGTAGGCCGACTTTTTGTAATACTTTCCGAATATTATTGATCACGATCCGCGGTACTGAATAGACGAATGCGTCCAATTCGACCCGCGTCGCGGACATGCCTCTGGGATCTGTAACGCCACCTTGACCGTCCACGATAAACTGTTCTGGCGTGATCGCCACAACTTCTCGTTCGGCCGGAATACTGTGTGACAAACTAGCCGTGGCCACATTGAAGACTTCAACTTCGCTGATCTCCTTTGGCTGTTCGGCAACGATGATCATGCCATGAGTTGGCTGGATCAGTAGATCCTTCGCTGGCACGCCAACAACAACTTGATCAAATTTCAAATTTGATTTGGTCTGAGCCTGTTGGACTGCTGTTCGTGTTGCCGTCACGACTTTATCGATATCCACGATCACGCCGTCTTTGAGACCCTGTGATCGCTCGCTACCAACGCCAATAACATTCAACTGTCCGTTGACAGCTTCGCCAACGATCACACGAATCGCAGTTGTCCCAATATCGAGGCCCACATATACTTGAGCTTTATCCATCCAATAAAGCCTCCTCGATTTCACATTTATTTATCATTCAAAAATTTCTAGTACTCCCTAAAGTTTACCACATCAGGCGCCAGTTAAGGAACTCATTTTCCTTGTAACAACCAAGAAGTTGCAACTTTTCGGTAAAAAGTTGACCCCACAAATCAGAGCCGACCTAATTTGCGGTGATCAACCTGGCTTGTGACCTATTTTTGCTGGGCGAAGGGGGTAAAGAACGCCCCGACTTCCAAATCGACGATTCCTTTTTGGGAGGTTTGGCTCACAATATTTCCGTAATACTTCAAGCGTTTGACCACGGTGCGCGAATCTGCGACCACTTCATTCCCATCATTCATGTATAAGTGGATCCGATAGGGATTGGCCTTGCTAGGATCAGACTTGATCTCCGAGATCGCATTTTGGATCTGCGTCGGGATCTTCGCGTACAAGGTAATCACCTTATTCAAGGCAACACCCGGTTTGAAATCCGCATAGATCGGGAAATTACCGATCGGCTTTGCCATGATTTGGGAATCTAATTTGCCATTGGCGAAAATCCGTTGATAACCTTGCTTTTTGGCGAAAAAGCCCACGGTCGGTTCCTCTTTGACTTTCAGTGCCACTTTATTCCAATTACTCACGACCACCCTGACCGAGTGCAACGCTGGCAACTGCTGTTTCAAACGAGTTTCAAGTTGCTTTTCTTGAGCCATGGTCACCAAGACATTGCTCTCAGTGGTGAGTTGGCTGGCGTCGATCACATCCTGAGCGGCGGTGATCTCTACCCCGCTGACCGAAACCAAGGCAACACGCGAGTAAGGTGAGACATAATACCAAAGTCCCACCAGACCCGTCCCGAATAACAGAAAAATCAAAGCCAGCCGCCAAGCAATCTGCAAAGTTCGGTGGCGATGATACTGCGGCAGTTTTTTCGTAACCGGTCGTGGCTGGTGCTTCTGTTGCCGTGTTTGGGTTTTAAGTTTGAACGTTTCCCAAACCTTGATCGCAGAGTTGGGGTCCGTGCGCGTGATGCTTGACTTGCTTTTGTCCTGAGCGATAGCCCCCACCTCCCAATAATTATGACGACTCGCTTGACTACAACGAGCCGGACTGGTTACCAAAAGTCAACTTGATCAACGCTTGGCACGAATCAGTTCTTGCATCACCGTGATCAGTTGATCGGCCGCGTCCGGTGTGGCCATCCGCAAGGCCGCCTGGTGCATTTGCTGCCACTCTTCTGAGTCTAACAGAATATGATCCGCGGTGGCTACTAAGGAGCGTCCGTTCAACTCGATTTCTGGCAGAAGCAAGGCCGCCTGCTTGTCAACTAAATAACTGGCATTATGATTCTGGTGGTCATGAGTGACATAAGGACTAGGCACCAAAATCGAGGGAATCCCTAAAGCAGTGATCTCGGCCAAAGTTGTCGCGCCACTGCGACCACATAATACCGAGATCTCCGGTAAGATCTCACTCATGCGATCCAAGTAGGGCACAATCTTGATATTGGTTTTCTCGGTGAGTGGGCCAACTTGGTCGTTGACCTGATCGAACAATGCCTGACCCGTGACAAACAAAACTTGATAGGATTTCTCCGAAAACTCGGGAATAGCCGCAATCACTGCTTGATTCAATGGCGCCGCGCCGCGACTGCCGCCGACGATCAGCAAGGTTTGCAGGTCCGTGCGCAACCCCAGACCTGCCAGCAGGCCTTGTGGTTGTAATTTTGCCACCGCTTGGGCCCGGGGGTTACCGGTCAAGACCAGTTTCTTCTTCTCGGAAAATTGATGGGCCGCTTCAGGAAACACATAAGCGATGCGATCGACATAATGTCCCAGAAACTTGTTAGACAAACCGGCAATCGAGTTCTGTTCGTGGATCACGGTGGGAATATGCATCCGACTAGCCATGTAAACGACTGGAGCACAAACGTAACCACCGGTCCCCACAACGATATCTGGTTGAAATTCTTTGATCAACGCCTTAGCCCGATGCAAACTCCGCCGAAATTTGGCAATCGTTTGAAAATTCTCTAAAGTCAGTTTGCGGCGAAACCCTTGGATCTCAATGGTCTCAAAGGGAATCCCCGCCGCGGTGACGATCTTGGCTTCGAGCCCATTTTCGGTCCCCACATAGAGCACCTCATCTAACAAATGTCGTTCTTGAAGGCGCTGGATCAACGCCAGTGCTGGGTAGATATGGCCACCTGTTCCGCCTCCGGAAATCATTAATCTCATGCTTCTGTCTCTCCTGCTTCTCCAGTCAATTGGGCGACGGTTTCAATGAAGAGATCGCCCCGTTCTTCGAATGTTTTGAATTGGTCCCAACTTGCCGCCGCTGGTGATAACAAGATCACCTCATTGGGTTTTGAGAGCGCGACGGCTTGTTTGGTCGCCGCGACCAAGTCAGACACTTGGACGATCGCCGCGATCCCCGCCTGTTGACCAGCCGCTTTCATCAAATCCGAAGTTTCCCCATAAAGCACCATGGCCCGTACGTGTTTTTTGAGCAGTGGCACCAACGCTTCGAAGGTAAAGCCCCGGTCAAGTCCACCAGCGATCAGTACGATCGGTTGGGCAAAGCTCTGCAAAGCCACTGTGGTCGCTTCAATATTGGTCGCCTTGGAATCGTTATAAAAACGGCGTTGTTGCCATTCTTCAACAAACTGGATCCGATGCTTGACACCGGCAAAAGTCTGCAAAACCGTTTGGATTGCCTGATTACTGACGCCCTTGAGTTTGGCAACCGCCACCGCCGCTAAAGCATTCTCCACATTGTGCTGACCCGGGATCTTGATAACGGCCACGGGGCAGATTCGTTCCTCCCGGAAATAAATCTGACCATCTTTGACGTAACTGCCCGCTGTGCTCTTGCCCAACCGGGAGAAAGGCACCACCTGGCCGCGCGTCCGCTGACTTAATTTCTGCCATTCTTCACTGTCCCAATTGACCACGAAATAGTCATCAGGCGTTTGATTCTTGACCAGGTTCATTTTAGCTTCGATGTAATTGTGGCGATTGCCATGATAATCCAAATGAGCTTCATAAATATTGGTCAAGACCGCGATGTGCGGCCGCAATTCTGTCACGCCAAGCAGTTGGAAGCTGGACAGTTCGGTCACCATGGTTTGACCTGGTTGGATTTTCTGGGCGACTTCACTGGCTGGGATGCCAATGTTCCCTGCCACATAAGCCTTGGTGGTTGGTTGATCCTGATTTAGCATTAAATTGATCAAGGTCGTCGTGGTTGTTTTCCCGTTGGAGCCCGTGATCCCAATCAGTTCACCGGCCAGCACCTCATAAGCCAATTCCGGCTCCGTGATGATCGGCAGCTTGAGCGCTTGCGCCCGCTTGACCATGGGATTGCTATAGGGAATTCCTGGATTCTTGACCATTAAGCTGAAGTCTTCATCCAAAAGTTCCACCGGATGTGACCCAGAAATAACCCGGATCCCCGCTTCAACTAACTGCTGGGCGTGAGGACTTTGCTCCAAAGGCTGCCGATCATTGACCGTAACAAATGCCCCTAATTTGTGTAGCAGTAAAGCGGCATGGAGACCACTCTTCGCCAGACCCAAAACAATGACTTTCTTATTCCGATAGGTACTGATTTCTTTCATTTTAACCGAGACCCTTCTCATTCCAACTCATTTGATACGTAAACGTGACAACTAATAACTGCCAGCGCTAAAAAACAAAGATCAGCAAGTAAGCGGCGGCGCTAACTAAACCGACCGCCCAGAACACCAGGACAACTTTTCGCTCCGACCACCCGCTCATTTCGAAATGGTGGTGGATCGGCGTCATCTTGAAGATCCGCTTACCGCGTAGCTTGAAGGAACCCACTTGCAAAATAACCGAGGCCGTTTCCAATACAAAAACCAACCCGATCAACAACAATGACCACGGGCGCTGCAACAGGATCGAGATCACAGCCAGGCCGCCGCCCAACGCCAAGGACCCCACATCACCCATAAAGATCTGAGCCGGCAGATGATTGAACAGGAGAAAACCAACTAACGCGCCAGCCACAGCATAGCAGATCACGCCCAGGGACATTTGATGTTCATGGAACGCGATCAGCCCGTATGTGAAGTAAGCAATCACGCCTAAGCCCCCGACCAAACCATCTAGCCCATCCGTCAAATTGACCGCGTTGGAGAAACCAACGAGCCAAACACCGACGAATAAAGCAAAGACAATCACTGAATGGCTAACGCCGATTCCTGGGAAAACGAGGCCCTGTTCGGGGCGATCGTTCAAATAAATCACGACGAAGATGATTGCCGTCAAGATCTGGGCCAATAATTTCTGCCAGGCCGTTAAACCCATGTTGCGCTTCTTCAGGAGCTTGATACCATCATCCGCGAACCCGATTGCACCATAAAGGACGATGACGAGGACAAATAACCAAACTTGCGTCCCTAACGAATGGGTCAACAGCGCCCCCATCAAAACGACCAAAATGATCGCACTTAGAAAAACCAGCCCGCCCATGATCGGCGTGCCTGTTTTCTTCATGTGCCATTTCGGCCCCTCACCGCGGATTTGCTGACCTTCGTCGTGATCGCGTTGATAGTGAATAAACATGGGTAAGAACAAGACGGTCAATGCGAATGCACTGAGCGCGCTAAGCAATGGAAATATCATCATTTACTCTCTTCCTATTATGGCTCTGCCAATTTGATAACGATCTGTTGGCCGGCGGTGATCACCGCCCCTGCTTTCAGATTCTGACTAGTGACGTAACCATCGCCCGAGAACTTAAAGTCGCCACCAGTTATCTCTGCTAATTTTAACACATCATTTTTAGACCAGCCAACTACATTTGGCATGGTCATGGCGCCTTCGGTCAAAAGCACCACCCGTTGTTTGGCGATGACCTTCTCACCGGCCGCCGGTAATTGCTGAACGATCTTGGAACCATTGCCCACCTGCGTCACGGTCAAGCCTTGATCTTTAGCCTTTTTCACGGCGGCGGCGCTGGCTAGACCGGTCAATTTGCTCATCTCGATTGAATTGGCGTCAGTGTCGGCGCTGGTCGTTCGATAATTCAAGGCCCGTTTCATTAATGGATTGAAGATTTCGGATAAAATCGAAATCGCATCCGCTTTAGTTATATCTGGCTGTTTCGCCGTCACGTACAAAATATATTCCGGATCATCGGCTGGTGCGATTCCCGCCACCGAATAAATATAGTCGTTGCTACCTGTCAAATACCCGCCTTTGCTACTGGCAATTTGCGCGGTCCCGGTTTTGACCGCGATCTGCTGATCATAACCGTCAATTTTGTACTGCTGACCGGTCCCATAATCCGCCTCAACCACTTGGCGCATGGCCGCGATCACTTGTTTCGCGGTATCAGCGCTGATTGGTGTCCCGAGGACTTTCTTATCATAATTGGTGACCTTGCCTTGGTTGCTGACAACTTTGCTGACAATTCGTGGTTCTAACATTTCGCCTTGATTGGCAATCGCACTGAGGAAGGACATCATTTGAACGGCGCTGACATTAACCGCCTGACCAAATGAGGTGATGGCCCGATCCAATGGCGTTTTGATCTGAATACTGCCACTGGCCTCGTTGGGCAAGGTGATGCCTGTTTTCTGGCCCACACGGAAACGATTCAGATATTCTTTCCACAACGTTTCTCCTAGCGCTTGCTCAATGTGAACCGCGCCGGTGTTACTAGACCGCGGAATCACCTGAGAAAAAGGAATCGTGCCCCAACCGACTTGATTCCAATCGCGGATCGTAGAACCATTGATGGTTACCGACCCTGATTGGTAAGTAGCATTAGGATTATACTTACCTGAATCAATGGCGGCGGCCAATAAAAGCACTTTGAAAACAGAACCTGGCTCATAGGCATCCTCCACCAGACTATCACGCCATTGTGTCTCCAAACCTGATTTTGTGGCCGCATTGAAGGTCGGTCGTTGGGAAGCGGCGATGATTGCCCCCGTTTTCGCGTTCATCAGAATGGCTGATAATTCCGTCGGGTCATACTTATCCTGCACATCTTGCAACAATTGTTCCAGATAACTCTGTAGCCGGGAATCGAGGGTCAAATAAACATCGGAACCATCTTCAGCTTTTTTGACGACCCGTTTCGAATCGGGCAATTCATACCCATAATTATTGAGCTTCGCCACTTGACGGCCGTTGACCCCAGTCAATTGCTTGTTGAAATACTGTTCGACGCCCATCAGTCCTTTCAACTGCTGGGTACTCTGCTGATTGGTTTGGTCCACGGTGGTTTTCAACTGGGCCAAACCGACAATATGGGACGCAAAGGTGCCATTGGGATAAAGCCGTGACGGTGTTTCGGTAAAATTGATCCCGGGCAACTTCTCGTCAGTGATCTTTTGCTTAATTTCCAAACTCAAATTACGACCAGCGGCCCCAAATTCGACTTGAAATTGATTCTGGTTAAGCGTCTTGGTAATCTCGGTCGCACTGATTTTCAGGTATTTACTAAGAACAGTGGCTGTTTTCGCCTTATCTTTAACGTAGAGAGGCCGGCCGGCTGTTGAGACTTGATTCTTGTCCAAAACCGCGTACAGAGTATAAACATTCGAGTCCTCCGCAACGGCATTGCCATTGGCATCATAGATGGTTCCCCGCCGCGCCTTGATCACCTGATCAAAACGATATTTTTTCTGGGTCTTTTTAGTCAAATCAACTTGCCCAACATGACCGCTGCCTGCAATATAGGCAAATCGGATAACAAAAAGCAGGAGAACGATGATGCTCAACGCGGCCAAAACTAGGCCAATCACCCCACGATTACGTTGCGTTCTCCTACTACTATGCTGTTTTTTACCCCGAGCACTCATTTGCTCATGTTCCTGACGTTGGCGTCATCGAAGCTTAGCCCGTTCTTCTTCGCATAAGCCGCCAGGCGATCAGAACTGCCCAATTCCCCGATCTCTTGTTGCAGATCAACGTTACTTGTTTTAGTTTTGCCGATTTTTGTTTGAATATCTTGAAGTTGGCGTTGACTGTTAGTAACGGTCACGCTGCCATGGACCAAGAAAACCATGAAGCCTAGAATCGCCAAACAAGACCCTAAGGCTAATAGTCGTTCCAAAAGGGAAAAGCGAACTTTACGAGAATATTGGACCGGAGCGGCTTGCGGCTCCAGTTGCGGCGTTGCTAATGGTGTTACTTCCGGTTGTAATTTTCTAACTGCATTATCATTCATATTCAAAAACCCCATATTTTGATTTACTAAAGATTGATCACAGCTGATTTTTTATAGTCGTTGGCGCTCGGCTACCCGTAAACGGGCACTATGAGCACGATGATTAGCGGCAAGTTCCGCCGCGTTGGGCACGATTGGCTTGCGGTTGACCAATTTCAAGATTGGCTGTAACTCTGCCGGCACCACTGGCAACCCTGGCGGCAGCTCAATTTCCGCATATCGTTTCATGGTTTGTTTAACAATTCGATCTTCCAAAGATTGAAAGGTGATCACACTCAGGCGCCCATGGAGTGCCAGGAGGTCGACGGCTTGTTCGAGACTATCTGATAAGGCACCGAGTTCGTCGTTGACCGCGATGCGGATCGCTTGAAAAGTCCGTTTGGCTGGGTGCCCACCAGTTCGCCGAGCGGCTGCCGGAATGGCTGTTTTGACCAATTCGGCTAATTCCGTTGTGGTGGTGATCGGTGCGATGGCTCGCTGACGTTCAATCGCGCGGGCGATCGGCTTGGCAAAGCGTTCGTCGCTATATCGGTTAATGATCCGGACAAGGTCTTGATAGGACCAGTCATTGACCACGATCGCGGCAGTCAACGTTTGACTTTGATCCATCCGCATATCCAGCGGCGCTGTTTGTTTATAGCTAAAACCACGCTCACCTAGGTCCAATTGCGGCGAAGATACGCCTAAATCGTAGAGCACACCATCGACATGCTCGATCTGATAGCTGGCCAGAACCGACTGCAGCTGGCGGAAATTGGCATGGACTAAAGTGACTCGTTCAGGCTCCTGAAAGCTCGGATCGGTGGCCAGCAAGCGTTCTCCGTTTGCTAATGCCATCTCGTCTTGATCAAAGGCAAAAACACGACCACCATGAAAGCGGCTGAGTAATTCCCGTGTATGGCCACCACCGCCGAACGTCGCATCCACATAAATCCCCCGATCATGAGGTGCAACACCAGTTACGGTTTCTTCTAATAAAACTGTTTGATGGTTAAACACTTGAACCCTCCTCGCTTACTTGACTTGCATGTCTTTACCTGGTTACCAGCAGGATCACAAATCGAAATCCATGAGATTTTCAGAGATTTCGTCGAAATTATCCGCGGCAGCATCGTTGAATGCTGTCCAGCGTGTTTCATCCCAGATCTCGATCCGATCGGAAACGCCGACGATCACACAATTCTTGGCTAATTGCGCGTAACTTAATAATGGTTTGGCAATGTTGATGCGGCCTTGCTTATCAAATTCCTGCTCCGTTGCCGCAGCATAGAAGAAACGAACAAAGGCCCGGGCGTCTTTCTTGGTCAGGGGTAACTGATCCAATTTGGCTTCCAGCGCTTGCCATTTGGCCATGGGATAACCGAACAAACAGCCATCCATCCCACGGGTCAATACAAAGGATTCGCCCAGCTCGGCGCGAAACTTGGCCGGCATGATCACGCGTCCCTTAGCATCCAAGCTATGGTGAAATTCACCCATCAACATTTTCTCACCCCCGTTATTCTTAAATTTTACCACATCCCCCCACTATTAACCACCCGAATCCACCTTTCTCCCACTTTTCTCAAACAACAAAAAAAGCCCAAGCAGCAAGGGCTTAGGCAATGAGCGATTGATTCGTAATCATTTTTTAATAATTTATTCAGAAAGCGTTTCCAACAAGATGAGCGCTTCGCCTATTTGGCCAAGACCCAAACGAGAATAAACGGGTACCAAATACCGGAGATTGCCAAGTAAAACCGCCATAATCCTAAGAAAAACGATTTCAGTTTTAGGTCATCTTTAACTTTCACCAAGTAGACGGCGTAAATCAACGCCCAGGCACAAACCGCGATCAGGCTGTACGCCCACGTCCGCTTGATGGCCACGCTTTGCGCCAATAGATCCATCGCCACGGTCAAGATCGGTGGTAATAAGAAATAAATCGGGATCCGCCGATCACTTAAGCGTCGCGCCGCGATCGTGAGCAAAAGACCTAGGGCCAAGCCCAACCAAGGTAAGCCGATCCCAAGGATAAGTGCGGTTTTTGAAGTCATTTAAAGGTTCCTTTCAAGAAACGGTGATTGAATTTTAACTGATTTTTAGGTAGAATAACGTTAATAAGTTAGCAAATGAGGTGTCGATTTGAGAGAGAAGAAAAAGACCAGTACTTTTACCAAAATCACGAAGGTTTTCGTTTGGCTGATGATCATCGTTACGCTTGCTGGGGTTGTTTTTGGTGCGATCAGTTCTATGGGCATATTCTAGCGCACAGCTGATTGGTTTCATTTTACCGCAAAATCATTGATTACGCAGTATAATTCGCCACTCACGTCATTTCCGAGCTATTTCGCCGAAACATCTGGCCAATCCCCACTTGTCGGCTAGCATTCCTGACGTTGAGCGAGGAGCCGTACCGTCGTTTAATTCACAACTAAAAAAAGACTGATTCTGGTTAAGTGCTTGGGCCCTCGCCCTGGTTTAACCGAATCAGTCTTTTTCTTCTTTCGTCTTAGTCAACGCAACTAACGCCGTTTCGGCCGCCCGCGACGGTCAAGGCTTGGCCCTCGCTTACAGATTACGGCGTAGTAACTGCGGGATCAGCCCCACGAGTAAACTGATCACAATCGCTCCGAGGATCGCGTTGGCGACGAAACTGCCGCCATTGATCACCAATGAATAGACCCAGGCCGATTGTCCCTTAGGCGCGTATGATCCCCAGAAAAACACACCGGAAAGATAATGAACCGCGTACTTGGCGAAATCGCCAATCAAGAACCCTAGGATTGCCCAAAGCGCCGCCAGTTTCCGCTGATCCTGGGCCAAGGCGTGATCGACTTGAGGCTTGACCAATCCAATCAATCCTGCCAAAGCGAAGGGAACGGGGTAATCTAAGATGATCTGGATCGGGTGCAATAAGGAGCCACTGCCCCGTAGCCACATGTCCAACAAGCCCCAGATCAAGCCGGCAACCATCCCTGGCACCACGCCGCGGCGGTAACAATAAATTGCGATCGGGATCAATCCATAGGCCAATTGGATCGAAGAAACGCCGAAATCATGGGGCACATAGGTCAAGGCCATCGCTAGCCCCGCAAAGATCGCGCCCTCCACCATTGTTTTGAGCCGTTCATTTTGTTGCATAAAAAAACTCCTCCTTCGAGACATGACCATCAACAAAGTGGAGTTTTCACTCCATCACAATTCCTACGCGTGTACTGACACAACAGGTTCAAGGGTCTGATCCGAAATCACTCTCAGCTATAATAGCTCCCCTTTGTGATGGCATATTCGATTTTTCGTTACTTCCACATTAAACAGGGTTTTGGGGCGCTTGTCAAGCAGGCGAATCGTTGAAACCGCTGACATCGACAAACCCTGGTGAGTGCTGATGGCCCCCCACTTTAAGCGCCGATTTTAATGGCTAGATCTTGCTTAAACCACTTCTCGCTTAAGCGACTGATCGTGCCATTCTGGCTAAGCTTCGCCAGAGCCGTGTTGAGACGCCGCCGCAACTTAGTGTCTGACTTGCGCAGTCCCACCGCAAAAGTTTCCTCGGGATAGCCGCCGCTGATGATCCGATATTGCTTTTGATTGTGTTGCTGACGAATGTAATAGCCCGCGTAGATGCTGTCACCAACGATGCCTTGGATGCGCCCAGCCTGAAGATCCAGAAAGGCAGTGTTGAAATTCTCAAACAGGACGGCGGAATGATCCGCGACAATATTCTTCAAAACTTGGGGCTGCCGCTCAAACAGGGTTTGGCCAGATGAGCCGTTCTGTAACCCGACTTTCTTCCCTTTCATCGCCGCGAAAGACCGAATATTGGCGGCCGTTTTGGTGACTAAAACCTGCTGATTACGCAGATAGGGATCAGAAAAAGCAACTTCACGCTGGCGTTCTTTGGTTTTGGTATAGCCATTCCAAATCAAATCGATCGTGCCATTCTTGAGCTCAGTTTCTTTCATGTTCCAATCGATTGCTTGGAAGGTAACGGGCTGATCCAACTCCCGGCCCACCGCCTTGGCCAGGTCAATATCAAAGCCGGCAAGACTGCCATCTTTTTCTTGAAAACCCATGGGCACGAAGGTGTCGTCCAACCCAACGATCAGGGTTTGGCCGGGTTGATCGACTGCCTTTAAATTACGGAGGGAGCCACAACCAGCTAAACTGAATAATAACCCCATTCCCAGCAGGAGCGTTAGCATTTCTTTTTTTAGGCGCATTGTCATTCCTCCTTGATCAGGATTGGTATGGGGCCAACTGGAAGGTGCGATCCGCGATTTGATCGGCAAAGACCAAATCATGGGTCACCACGATTTGGGTCATCCCGGTGGCTTTAAGTTGCAAAATCAAATCGCGAACACTGTCACGCAAATTGGGATCCAATGCCGAAGTTGGTTCGTCGTAACAAAGGATCCGCGGCTTTAACGCCAAGGCGCGCGCAATTCCCACCCGTTGCTTTTGCCCACCGGATAACTGAAAAGGATATTGATTTGCTTGTTCGGTCAGACCCAATTGAGCGAGCAGTGTTTGTGCCTGCTCAGTGGCCGCTTGGGGACTTAACCCGAAGGTCAGGCGCGGCGCCAGCACAACATTTTCCAGTGTGCTCAGATGTGGAAAAAGGCGGAAGTCTTGGAACACCACGCCGATGACGCCTGCTTTCAGGTTATCCTGAGCTGGGACAAACGGCTGACCATCTAATTCGATTTTGCCGTGATCATAGGGGGTCAATCCGGCGATGATCCGAAGTAACGTGGTTTTCCCGGCGCCGCTAGGACCTACGATACACAAGGTTTGGCCTTCTTCAACGTTGAGCGTTGCCTGATCGATGATCGTGCGTGTGGCGATTTTCTTGGTAATTCCTTGTAATGTCAGCATTGCTTCTTCCTCCTAGTCATAATACGCATAGTGTTTCTCCGCCTGACGCAAGGCCCAGGTCAACACAGCGGTCAACCCCAAGTAAATCGCGGCCACGGCCAGCAGCGGCACCAGGGTCACGTCACGCGCCATGGCAATATTTCCCGCCCGCAGCAGATCACCTAACCCAATCACATAAACCAAGGAAGAGTCCTTGACTAGATTGATCACTTCATTGCCGATCGCCGGAATCACTTTCTTATTGACTTGCGGCAAAATAATATAACGGAACGTTTGGCGGCTATTCAAGCGCAACATCTGGGCGGCCTCAACTTGCCCCTGATCAACGCTCTGCAGACCGCCCCGAAAGATCTCGGCGAAATAAGCGGCATAATTCAACACGAAGGCAAATAGCGCGGCAGCGTAACGTTCCAACACGATATGCATCAACGGCAGCCCATAGAAAACAAAAATCAATTGCAGTAACAGTGGTGTCCCGCGCATCAACCAAACATAAAAATCCAACACCGCCCGCAATGGCTTGAACCGCGACCGCAAACCAACGCTAGCCAATAGGCCCAAGGGGATCGCCAAGAGTAACGTCAAGCCAAAGATGCTCAAGGTTACTTTGGTCCCATTCAATAATGCTGGAAAGATCTCACTTAAATACTGCCAACTCATCCAACTCACTCCTTTTTTTAAATGCGCTGTACTCTATCCAAACGTGCTGCACGCAACTGCTTTCTGCGCCGATACGCAATTGTTCCGAAAGCAAAGCCCAGCTTTCAAAACAATTGCTAGGCTAATGCTCAGAAGCTGCCCAGGTCGGCTCGCACTCTTTGGAATACAAAAAACGCCCTCTAAACTATTGCTAGTCTAGAGGGCGTTGATCAACACGGTCCCACCTCTGATTTCCATCCGTCTCACAACGAATGGCTCACTCAGTCCTTGAACTGAACCGATAACGGTGGCGAACCGGGTCGACTTTGGATTACCAAGGTAAAACTGACATCGATCGCAGAATTGTTGTGCATGACCACTTACCTCTCCTTCTCACCAACCAGGAGTTCTCTGAACGCAGCGGTAGCCACCGGGACAATTATTTGCTTAGAATCTGTTAATTATTCATTCATAATAATCACAGACAGACCAAAAGTCAAGTCAAAAATTTGTTTTTTTGGAAAAATTACCGTCCGGTTCACCATGCCACCTTCACCGGATAAGTCCAAGACAAAGTCCCAACCACGCCGAACACTGGCTTGGGAGCGTTTAACGATGGAATAACCGTGACCAAAAGCCTTTCGGGGCCGGTTCTGGTTCCGGCGTTGACTCAACCGGATCCTCTTCCCGCAAGGTCATCAGTGGCACACTATCACCCAGCATCCGCCGGGCAATGTTCCGGTAACCCTGACTGGCCGGATTCTCCGGTGTCAACGTGACCGGTTCGCCTGCATTGGCGGTGGCGATAACGGCATCATCATCGAAAACAATGCCGAGCAAAGGAACCGACAAATGGTCTGTGATTGCTTCAATACTCATCATATCGCCCTGATTCATCAGATTCTTGCGAATTCGGTTGATGATCAGCCGCGGGCCAAACTCCAAATGATGAGCTTCTAAGATACCGACGATCCGATCCGCGTCACTGACCGCCGCATTCTCCGGTGTGGTCACCAAAATCGCCCCATCAGCTCCGGCCACCGCGTTTTCGAAGCCTTGTTCGATGCCTGCGGGGCAGTCCAGGAGTACAAAGTCGAAACTCTCTTTCAGTTGATTGACGATGTTTCGAACTGCTTGGGGGGTCAGGGCGTTCTTGTCAGAGCTTTGCGCCGCTGGCAATAAGAACAGCTTATCTTCCAAGCGGCTGTCCTTAATCAGGGCCTGCTTGAGACTAGCGCGGCCTTGAACAACATCTACGATCGTAAAGATGATCCGATTTTCCAGCCCCAAAACGACGTCCAAATTCCGCAGGCCTAAATCCAGGTCAACCAAACAAACCTTCTTGCCTAATAAGGCCAAGGAGGTCCCAATGTTCGCGGTGGTTGTCGTCTTGCCGACGCCGCCTTTACCAGAAGTGATCACTAAGGCTGTTCCCATTACTGTTCCTCCAACTGTTGGAAGAGTTTAGGCTTGATTTTCTTCAGATCGGTCAATTTAGCCGTCGCCAAATTATGAAGGTCATCGATATAGGTGAATTGTTGGCCTTGGATCTCCGGCTGATCGGCCACGATCTCGACCAGATCGCTGATCCGCAACTGTGCCGCCTGGCGCAAATCACCAGCAATAATCGCCTCACTATTATCAGGGAAGCCCGCGTGAAGAATACCTTCGACCGCGCCGACCACATAAATATTGCGGGAAGCCATTAAGGTCGCGCCTTGATGGACGCTGCCCAAGACGATCACATCGCCTTCATAGAAGACCTCTTGCCCACTACGAATCACCTGGGGAACGAAGTGGAGCGCTTTGCTCTTGAGCAAGGCGGCGACCGTCGTTTGATCCATCACATCCGCCGTGACTTCAATGATTTTAAAATGTTCGAACTGCCCGACCAAGGCATAAAGTCGTTGCCGTTGTTCATCGGTCAGAATGCGCCGACCGGTGCGCACCTTGAAATCGATCTCCCGCGTGCTGGTATCCTCAGCCCGAACCTTTTCCAATAAGGTCGTTAATTCTTGCAAACTGAGCTCGAAGTTGCGTTCCGCTGGAATTTCGATTTCATAGCCATCATTGCGCCCTCTTAAAAAGACATTTTCCACGTCCTTACCTCCCTCGCTTCTGGTGAATAAATTGCAGTAGCCAGCGTGTTGGCCAAAAGAAAATCGCGAATAAAATCACGTTGAGCAAAATTGTTGGTCCTAGCGCGTCACTAATGAAGCTACCCAAAGACGCGCTGGTTAAATTAAAGAAATCAGCTAGAAAGAAGAGAATCACTTGGCCCACCAGCACGGTGATCACGAACGTCCCCAACTGATAGATCGGCTGCTTGCCGAAATAATTCAGCAAGAATTTCGTTAACAGATAGGTCAACGGTCCGATCAACGTGTACAGGCCGATCAATCCCGTATAAAACAAATCATAGGCCAGCCCGCCTAATAGCGCGTACCAGAAGAGCAGATTTGAAGCCGGCATCGCGAACGTACACAGAACCAGGGCCATTAAGAACAACTGGGGCGCCATTTGTAAACTATTATCAAAGAAAAAACCAGAGAAGGCCAGCGATAAGCTACCATCACTGAAAAAACCCAGCAAAATCACTAACGGGATCAACCAACGATGCTGGAATTTCTCTGCCTGCATATTAGTCATCCGCGATCCCCCGATCAATGACGGTCACCACGGTGAAATTATTCAAATTAGCCGCAGGTTTGATATAAATCGTGCTGGCCAGGCCATAGTCATCATCTTTGACCTTGACTACCGTTCCGATCAACAAGCCCGCCGGTGTTAAACCACCTAGCCCAGAGGTCACGACTTTCTGCCCTTTCTTGACTTTGTCGGCGGTCACCAAACGACCCATCTTGAGGGTGGCCGTTTCGGTATCATAACCGGTGATCAAGCCACTGACCGGCGTGCCACCATCAATACTGACCTCGGCCGCGAAACGATTACTCGAACCATTATCACTGGAAATCAACTCTACTTTCGAATTGGTTTGGTTGACCTCAACGATCCGACCGATCAAGCCCGAACCACTCATCACTGGCATGTCTTTCTTCAAGCCCGCCGCGGAACCGCGGTTGATCAGCAGATAGTTTTGCCAATTGATCGGCGAACGACTCATGACCGCCGCGGAAACTTGGGTATAGTCCGTTAACGTGGCGTTCAGTTTCAGCTGTTTCTTTAAGGCGCGATTTTCGTTTTTCAGGGTCTGATTCTCGACTTTGGTCTCGGCCAGCTCCTGGATCTCAGCCTTTAAGGCCTTATTCTCATCATAGGTATTGAAAAGATCTTTAATATTGGCGCTAACGCTACGGACACCGTTGACCGGAGCCGTGATCACATTGCCCACGATCCCCAAAGCGTCATTTCCAAAGCGTTGCACAAAAACAGGCGCCTTGCGATTGTCCCGTAATCCGATGGAAACGGATAACATTCCAAAGACGGCGATCAACGTGACCATCACGATAATCAACTTTTTGTTGGAAAAAAACTTATTCATTAAATCCTCCACAAATCAAAAAAGCGGGCACGCCCGCATTTTCGGATTTTAATGTTTCCGTTTCATAACTTCAATACTCTTGAGGGATTCCCCAGTACCGATGGCCACACAATCAAGCGGGTCTTGGGCGATGAACACCGGAACTTTAGTGGCATCTGAAATAACTTCAGGCAGATTCTTTAATAACGCGCCGCCCCCGGTCAAAACGATCCCATGGTCGATCACGTCAGCGGCAATCTCAGGTGAGGTCTCTTCCAAGGTCTCCTTGATCGCCGCAATAATTGCTTCGATCACTTCCTGAATCGCATTCGCAATATCAGTCGCGGAAACTTCGATTGTTTTCGGCAAACCAGTGATCAGGTCACGACCGCGAATCGTCATATCCTCTAACTCGCCAGCCTTGTCCACGGAAGCCGAGCCGATCTGGATCTTAACTTGCTCAGACGTCCGTTCACCGATCAATAAATTGAAATGTTGACGAATGTATGAAGTGATCGATTCATCGATCTTATCGCCGGCCATGCGGATCGACCGTGAGGATACGATCCCGCCTAACGAGATCGTTGCCACATCAGTGGTCCCACCGCCAATATCCACAACCATGCTGCCGGTAGGATCCATAATTGGCAATCCAGCGCCAACTGCTGCGGCGAAGGGTTCTTCGATCACGTAGGCCTCGCGAGCGCCAGCGACCCGAGTTGCATCGATCACCGCCCGTTTTTCGACTTCGGTCACCCCACTGGGCACACAAACCATCACATAAGGCTTGCCGCCACCCACGGTTTTCTCAATAAAGTATTTCATCATCGCAGCAGTCGTGTCATAATCCGCGATCACGCCATCTTTCATTGGCCGAATCGCGACGATACTTGCAGGAGTTCGGCCGATCATATCACGAGCTTCAGAACCAACCGCAATGATCTCGCCGGTTTTTGAATTTTTTGCAACGACAGAAGGTTCATTGAGGACAATGCCCTTACCTTCACTATAAACTAATGTATTGGCTGTACCTAAATCAATGCCAATATTCTTCGCACCGAATCCTAGCAATGTTTTCTCTCCTTAAATTCCAAGTTTATACTAATTGGAATTATACCATAATGGCAAAACGTTAAAAAGTATTCACTAAGAAATCTTAAAGAAATGGTCACCACCTGATTCGGCGCGCTGACCTAGACCAAAATAAACTTAGCAAGTTCTATTCTAACAGGAAACGGGCGAAAGTGCACATTAATGGCGAAATGAAATTACTGCACTGGACCTCACAATAAATCTTCTTCACGTAACGACAAATAATTATCATGGCCGATGATCAAATGGTCGAGGCATTCAATGCCCATCAACTCACCACACTGAACCAGTCGCTTCGAAAATTCCAAGTCATTACTGGAAGGCGTGGTTTGACCACTGGGATGGTTGTGCAAACAGATCAGCCGTGCCGCCGACAACAAAACCGCATAATGATAAATCTCCCGCGGATGCGCTACAGAACTGTTCAACCCGCCTGTAAAAATGATCCGCTCTTGGATCACTTGATTTTTGGTATCCAAATAGACCACCACCAATTGTTCCTGTTGGCAACCGCGAAACTTCTTGACCATTTCTTGACCCAACATCCGCGACGATAAGACAACGCCCTGACGCAATTGCATTTGCCGGAGCGACCGCCGCCCTAATTCGAAGGCAGCCTGCAATTCAATGGCCTTCGTGGGTCCAATTCCTGGATAGCGGGTCAATTCTGCTAAGCTCCCTCGGGCCAAAAAAGCTAAATTCCCAAACTCCTGCAACAATTGTGCGGCCAATTGTGCCGTACTCCATTTAGCCGTGCCCGTCCGCAAAATAATCTGCAACAACTCTTGATCCGTGGCGGCGCTAACCCCATGTTGATACACGGTTTCCCGCGGTCGCAAGGTGATCATGGTCGCTGCCTGCCCACCATCACTGATCACATTCGTCTCCTGCTTTCTCATCAAAAAATCACCCTTTCGTTTATAAATACGAAAGAGTGATCCGCTTTATTTTTTTGTTTTTGGAAAGAAGTCCGTTGCTGGAGCTACACCGCAGCAATCAACCTGCCACGCCAAATTTAGCGAGCAAACAGCTAGTCGGCCAATAAATAATGGCGCACCTCGGTGATCAGATAAAACGACCCGGCAAAGAGAAACACCCCAGCGCCACCTGATGCCTGAAGCGCGTTCTGAAACGCTTGTTGCCAGGTGGCCGCATAGGTGAAGGGCGCGGCGATCTGTTGTTGCAATTGCGCCTGATCAGCCGCCCGGGGATTATCCGCAACGGTGGTCCAAGTCACCTGCCAGTTAGTGGCGGCCAGTAACGCAGCGACTTGGCGAATGTCTTTATCCGCCATCATTCCCATCGTTAAATAGATTGGCTGACCGGCAAAGACCCGCTTGACCGTGGCAATCAGCTCCGTGATAGCCGGAATATTATGGGCGCCATCCAAAACCAGCAAAGGTTCCTGACTAATGACTTCCAAACGCCCCGGCACTTGGAAATCTGCCAAAACTTGCCGTACCACGCGAGCATCCAACTGACTGTGACGCTGATCCAACCAAGCTGCCGCCGCCGCCAGCGCCAAACTTGCATCAGCCACCTGCCAAGTCGCCAGCGCTGGCATTCGCAAATGACGCAGGGGCGCGGACAAGTCGGCGCCCACCCAGTCAAATTGCACCTGCGGCGGCGACCACTGCAGGTGCTGCGCCTGGATTGCTTGACCAAATTGGTAACCTTTAGCCGCCTGTTGCTGGATCTTCGCCGCGATCAAAGGTTGGACCGCCGCGGGCAACTCACCATAAATCACGGTTTGCTGGGGTTTGATGATCCCGGCTTTTTCCACGGCAATGTCCGCTAGCGTGGGACCGATCAAGTCTTGATGATCCAAGCCAATCGACGTGATCACGCCAACACTGGCGTTGATCACATTTGTGCGATCATGCGCGCCGCCAATGCCCACTTCGATCACGCCTACATCCACCGCTTGCGTCGCGAAATAATTGAACATCAGTAAGGTGACCCACTCAAATTCAGTCAACTCCAACTGCGCCGCCGCTAAAACCGGGCGCATTTCAGTCACCAAGGCAATCAGCTGCTCGTCGGGAATCATTTGATCATCGATTTGGATGCGTTCGTTGAATTTCAACACGAAAGGCGAGGTGAACAACCCCACGCGATAACCCTGAGCGACTAATAACTGACTGATCAAATGACAAGTGGAGCCCTTGCCATTAGTCCCAGTCACATGGATCGTTGGGAATTTATCTTGCGGATTGTCAAATAACGCCAACGCTTGTTTCATCAGATCCAATTTATCACTGCGATGTAACCGCGGTCGCCCGTGTAAAAAAGTCAAAACATCGGTAATTGTGGTCAAACTCAGCCCTCCGTATCTGCGTCTGGCGTGCGCAAGCCCAGTTGGTCACCAGACGGCTTGTTCCCGCCGAAACCTTATTTATTCGCGCTTAATTCAGCGATCCGTTGCTTAACGGCTTCCCGTTGGCTCAAATAATCCACCCGCTTCGACCGTTGTTCATCAACGACTTCCGCCGGTGCTTTAGCAACGAATTTTTCATTGCCTAATTTGCGATCGATCCGGGTCACTTCTTGATCCAAACGGCTGGCTTCCTTTTCAAGGCGTTGGATTTCCTGATCAAGATCGATCAGCTCCGCCAGCGGTACGAAAATCTCCACGTCACTGGTGACTTGCGACATCGCCAGTTTAGGCGCTTTGACGTGCGGTCCAACTTCCAAAGCGGTTGGATTCAGAAAACGTTCAAGGAATTCCAAATTGCTGTTCAACGTGTCCTCGATCGTCGTTGTTTTTGTCCGCAGTAAAATCTCTACTGGCTTGGAGATTGGCGCGTTAGCTTCCGCTCTGATCCCCCGCACACCGCGGATCACGTCGATCAACCCGGTCATTTGTTCCACCGCAACAACATCGTTAAGGTCCTCACTGTATTCAGGATAGTGCGCCACCGTTAATGAACGACCTTCATGAGGCATGCTTAGCCAGATCTTCTCCGTCACAAAAGGCATGATTGGGTGCATCAAACGCAAAATTTGATCCAGCACGTATAATAAGTTCTGCCGCTTATAACGTTTGGCACTTTCGTCATCGCCATTGAGCACCGCTTTACTCATTTCAATATACCAGTCACAGAAGTCATTCCAAATAAAGTTGTACAACAAACGCCCAGACTCACCAAACTCAAACTGATCATTCAAGCGCGTCACTGAGCCGATCGTTTCATTCAAGCGACTGAAGATCCACCGATCCGATAAGTCGAAGCGATCGCGGTCGCGAATCACGCTGCTGGCAGTCGTCTCACCTAAATTCATGATGACAAAACGACTGGCGTTCCAAATCTTGTTGATGAAATTCCAAGCAGAATCCATTTTAGTATAGCTGAAACGGGTGTCTTGTCCCGGCGTCGAACCTGTGGATAAGAACCAGCGCAACGCGTCCGCACCGTATTTCTCGATCACATCCATCGGGTCGATCCCATTTCCCAATGATTTACTCATCTTCCGACCTTGTTCGTCGCGGATCAAGCCGTGGATCAGGGCGTTTTCAAACGGCCGTTTACCTGTGAATTCCAGGCTTTGGAAAATCATCCGCGAAACCCAGAATGGAATAATATCATAGCCGGTCACTAACGTATTGGTTGGGAAGTAACGTTGATAGTCAGCGCTGTCCGTGTTGGGCCAACCCATCGTGGAAAATGGCCACAAAGCGCTGGAGAACCAAGTGTCCAAGACATCGGACTCTTGGTGCCAGTTTTCCGCATCCGCGGGCGCGTTCATCCCCACATAAACTTCGCCGGTGTCATTGCGGTACCAAGCGGGAATGCGGTGCCCCCACCACAATTGCCGGGAAATTACCCAGTCATGGATGTTTTCCATCCATTGGGTGAAGGTCTTCTCAAAACGTTCCGGCACGAAATTGATTTTGTCGGCAGTCTCTTGGTTCTTCAAAGCCATTTCCGCCAAGGGTTTCATTTTGACGAACCATTGCGTCGACAGCCGCGGCTCAACTTGGACGCCAGACCGTTCCGAATGACCCACACTGTGGACGATCTTCTCCACACGCAATAAATAGCCTTGCGCTTGCAAATCAGCGACGATTGCTTTGCGGGCGGCGAAACGATCCAACCCCGCGTATTTGCCGGCCCGTTCATTCATCGTGCCATTATCATTCATGATGTTGATCCGTTCCAGATCATGACGATTGCCGACCTCGAAATCGTTGGGATCATGGGCGGGCGTGATTTTGACGGCGCCGGTCCCGAAATCGATGTCCACATAATGATCTTCGATGATCGGAATCTGGCGATCAGTCAACGGTAATTTGACCATTTTGCCCACCAGTTTCGCATAACGGGGATCGCCGGGATGAACCGCGATCGCCGTGTCACCCAGCATTGTTTCCGGCCGGGTCGTGGCAATCTCGATGTCACCTGAACCATCAGCTAAGGGATAACGCACATGATAGAAACCGCCCTCATCATCTTGGTGGAGCACTTCAATATCCGACAAGGCTGTTTCCAATTGCGGGTCCCAGTTAATGATGTATTCACCGCGATAGATCAGGCCTTTTTGATACATTTTGACGAAAACGGTCCGAACCGCCTCGGATAAACCATCGTCCAAGGTGAACCGCTCCCGATCGTAATCTAAAGATAGCCCCAACTTGGCCCATTGCGCCTTGATCGTAGCCGCATATTCATCTTTCCAAGCCCAGACCTGATCAACAAACTTCTCGCGGCCTAGTTGATGACGATCTTGCCCTTGCGCCCGCAACTTGGCCTCAACCTTGGCCTGGGTCGCGATGCCCGCGTGGTCCATCCCAGGCAGCCACAAGGTATCAAAGCCTTGCATCCGCTTTTGGCGAATGATCATATCCTGTAAAGCTGTATCCCAAGCATGACCCAAGTGCAACTTCCCCGTCACATTGGGCGGTGGGATCACGATCGAATAAGGTTTTGCCTTTTTATCGCCACTAGGTTTGAAAACTTTCTCATCTAACCATTCTTGATATCGACCCGTTTCAACGCTCTTCGGATCATATTTCGGTGCCATTTCTGTTGCCATGTCATCCGCTCCTTCAACTAAATCCCGCCAACAAAAAAATCGCCCTAAAAAACATAGGACGATTTCTGATCGCGGTACCACCTAAATTGAGCATCGCTGCTCCAACTCAATGCAATAACGGCTGCTACCGGCGCAAACTACTGCTTCACTTGCGCAACTCCCAAGCTACCGCTACTGACTGTCTGGGGAAATTTCACACTGACCATTTCCTCACTGACCAGCCGATCAGTACCGCTCTTGTTCAAGGTTGTTGGTTAAATCTTAGCCCAAAAAGCAGCAACGGTCAAGTCCTGACCGCCGAATTTCACAGGATAAACAAACAAGCCCGGTCTAGGCTTAAAGATATTTACGACTCAGTGGCGCAATCGCGTGATCCAAGTAATCAGCCCAATGCAGCAATCACGCCGCCAAAAAATCACGTTGCTGGAAGCAACAAACAAACAGCAATTCGGCTTATTAGCAAGAGGAGCCCAGAGACGATAGCGTAATGCTTACGCTCGAAAGGAATCATCAGCGCGCAGCCCAGAACAACCAAAGTCGCTACAAGAAAATAGCCAAGGACCTGTGGTTGATGCAAAATGAACAGCGTTAAAATCATGGGGACGAGCGCGAGAATTAGCACTGGCGCAATTTTTTTTAAAACGGTGCGTTGCAACTGCCAGGCAGACAAGTTTCGCACCTGAATCAGCACCCAAATATCTTTGAATTCTTGCTCACATCTCACCAGATACCACCAGGCGTTCACCATGATCAGCGTCGAAAGTAGAACAACCCATAAATTACCTCGGAGAAAGCCAAAGGTCATTAAAATCAAGTTTTGCGTTGACAAGGCGAAACGATTCCTGACAACAATCACAAGGGACCCGATCCCAACCGAAACGAGCCAGCCAAATGGCTTAGTTCTCATTATTAGCTACCAATAGACCATCCTCGAGCAAATACATTCGCTGATACTGCACGCTGGGAATGATATCATGGGAAGCAATCAGAACGCTCTTACCTTGATTAGCCAATTTGGCAATCAAATCGCTAAAACCAGCTAGGGAGGGTTCATCCAGTCCTCTTGTCGGCTCGTCCAGCAAAATGATCGACTGATCTTCCATGACAGCCTGAATGATTCCTGCTTTCTGACGCATCCCCACGGAAAACTTGCCCATCTTATCCTTGTTATCCAGGTCAAGGCGCAAGATTTGGGAGAGTTCCTTGACCCAAGGTAAATTGTACGTGCCGCGCAACTCCGCCAAGAATTTCAAGTTAAGCGCCAGCGTTTCAAATTCAAAAAATCCGGGATTTTCAATTAAGGCGCCAAAAACATCTGCGTCACCCTTGACCACACTGCCAGCTGTTGGGGCCAATAATCCCACAATGACCTTAAATAAGGTTGATTTACCAGAACCATTCGCACCAGAAATGTGCGCGACTTCTCCGGGCTGAAGTGTTAGCGAAGCGTTTGTGAGCACTTGCTTTTCTTTAAATCGCATAGCAATACCATCAATCTGTAACATCAATTAACCTCCAATAATGCGCGGTAGTATAACAAACATTTCAATCCAATAATGATATAAAAAATTCAAGCCGATGATCACGATGATCAGTCCTAGCGAGCGCGCGACCAAAAAAGTCATGGCCGCCAACAGGGCGATGATGAGCAATAGGAGTAATCTCGAACCCCAAACAAGGAGTAAGCCTGATAGCGCAGTCGCTGGACCCAGGCTTGCTCCGCCCATGATATAAGTCAACGTTAGTGCGAAATAATAGCCAACCGTTGTAATAATGCCAACCATTCCCAATGCCAGAAACACATTGAATTCTTTGCCCCTGACCGCGACTAAGCCATAAATTGGCCGATTGACCGTGTTGTAGAAAAGTAGCGCGCAAAGCAGCGCGCTTTGCGGAATCAATGTTGTCCAATGTGAGCTGTAAACGCTGATCAATGTATTTGTTGGGGCCAACAGCGCACTAACGATTCCCAGCACGATGGCGAAAATGTACAACTTGACAGACGCCTGGCGAGTTAACAGAGTCTTCATTTACGCGCCCCCCTGCCTAGCCTGCTTTTGCCAAAAGACCAACAGCACCAAACAAACAACCATGTAAAACAGAACAGTTAGGAGATGAAGCGCCAATAATGGCAGCGGCATTGATGAAGTCCCGAAGTTGATTTCACCCGGCGCAATCATTCCCGGCAGAAAGATTGTGTACAAGAACAAACTGCCTTGACCGCCAAGCGCCACGTTCGCGATCCCTGGAAGCAACGAGAACAACAATAGTAATAATGCCGTGGCGGGAAAAATCAGCACGGTTCGTCGAACAAAGAGACTGACCGCGAAACATAAGATAGCACCGATGACCCACCCCACTGTTGAGCACAGCACAAACAGGAGCAGATTCATTGACCCATTAAGGGTGAAGAATGTCGGCAAGCCATTTTTCAAGAAAGAGCTCGCGGGGATCAATGAAATCGGGGCGAACAGGAAATGAATAAGCATTAGTTCCAGGCCAATTTGAACTAGACGAATAATTACCGTCCTGATAGCGATGTGGCAAAGCGCTTGCTTGATAAAGACACGGCGACCAACGCGTGTCACCCACAGATTGAATAACTTGCTATTTTTGCCATAGATAAAGAACCAAAAACAGCTGGTCGGAATAATCACCAACATGATGATCAAGTGCCAGATCGTCTCATTGTTGCCAAATAGCTGCATGCCGTAGAACAAGGCGGTCCCCGCCTCACCTCGACGTAAGATGCCCAGATTTTCATGGATCAAAAGCAGTGTATGGATCACCGTCACCATGGAGATCAGTAATAAGCCCATGAGAAAATATTTCCGCCAAAGTTTGATCAAAATGCCACCTCCGCAATTTGTAAAAGTGAAGCAGACAGTCAGCCGACTATCTGCTTCACAAAAACACTATTCTTTATCTCCTTCTACTTCTTATCAGCACTAAAGTGTAATTTCACGTTACTTTTATTCGGCTCGATTTTTTTCGAGTGAACATCAGCCCAATAGTAGTGATTAATGATGCCAGCATTGTCATTCGCACGCGTAGTCTTATCCTTATAGATCCCCACATAGCCTGTCTTAGGAGCACCATCCGAATTCACCAATCGTACATTATAGCCGAATGCGTTGCTCTGGACATCACCATTAAACGAAGCGTAGTTGTCATTCCTCAATTTGAGAAAATTAATTTCTTGCACCATCACAGTTTGTAATCGATTACATTTTTAGTATACACCCCTTTTTCGAGAACTCAAGTCAATTACAAAATAATTGTGTTTCAAAGGTAAAACAATCTAAAACCGTCATATAACGCTAAACTTAATTTATCCCTTAATCTTTCGAACAAATAACGACGCTATTTCATCGTCATGTACGGTCGTCCCCTAGCAAAGATAGGAGACCATTTTCGTTTGAAATTTCAAGTCAATTCTCGGCCTGCTTACTCCCGTTCCAAATAAATCCCTGTTCTCATTTCCAACTGTTAAAAGCAAGACCCTTCGTGCACCTGCTGTTGGCTAGGTATTCTACGCCGCTTTTATAGCGCCGCCCCGTGAATGTTAGTAAATATTTTGGGAGAGTAAGTAATACAGAAAAAGGCAAACAAAAAAGCTCAGTACATTTGTTAAAAATGAATTGAGCCGTTTTTAAACTGAAAACAGGTTTGAAAGCTGACTGTCGCGCGACCCGTTCCTGCTAGGTGCCATCGGGACAATGTTGTTCCCTAACTACAAGAAGTACAAGCCCGAGACCATCGGCCCGTGGTTATTTCGCCACCGCCGCTTGGCCTCGCTCCGAGAGCAGCAACAGATTCAGAACTTCGGAAGTCAAATCTAAATAGCGCATATTAACAAATTCCGGCAAAATCACCGGCTCAGGGGCAAAACTCAGGATCGAGCGGATACCATTATCGACCAACTTGGCGGATACCTGTTGCAGCGAGTGGCTGGGCACCGTGGAAATGGCGGTGTTGATTTGCAAGCTGGCGATCGTGGCACCCAATTCCGCCATCGGTTGAACGATCACCTGATTGATTTCCTCGCCAATCACCCCTGGATCAGCATCGAAAGCGCAAACGATGGCCATATTGGGATTGCGGCGGAAATTGTTCTTTAATAAGGCGCGACCTAAATTACCGACCCCGACCAGCGCCAGATATTGTGGTTCATCGACTTCAAGAATCTCACCGAAGATTCGGATCAAATGGCCAACATCATAGCCATACCCGCTACGGCCCAACTCACCGAAATAAGAAAAGTCGCGGCGGATCGTCGTTGGTTCGACCTGCGTCGCCGTGCCCAGATCAGCGGACTTGATCCGGCGCGTCCCCTCATCTGCCAAGTTGCAGAGAGTGCGGTAATATAGCGGTAAGCGGGACAGCGTCATTCTAGGAATTCTCGTTGTTTTCTGATTCGTCATCGTTATTCGCTCCGTTTTGTTAAACTCGTCACATTTCGTGATAAGCATACCAAAAAAAGCAAGTTCGTGCAAGCGTTAACAAAAAATATTTCCCACCAAGACGTCATAAAAATGAACAAAACCTTGCGAACAATCACCGCGCAGGTTGGTCCAACGGTTAAATCCCACCACACAAAAAAGTTCAATCAATTTTGATTGAACTTTTTTGATGGGTAGCTATTGTGGGTCTGGCAATGACACGCCACGCAACTGATCCAGCAATAAATTGATTAGAGGATCGATTGGATCTGATCCTGGTCACTTTGCATGAACTCATCATGGCTATGGATCTCGGTGATCTTGACGCCAGCTAACGCCCGCGCCATTAGCGCCGCGCCGTCCAACTGTTCCTCATAATAACGTGCCTTATCTAAACGCGGCTTAGTTTTGGGACGAGGTGGCGCGAAGATCGTACAACAGTCTTCAAAGGGCATGATCGATAAATCGAAGGTATCGATTTCTTCGGCGATTTTAATGATTTCATTCTTATCCATGGTCGCGACCGGCCGAATGACCGGCAAAGTCGTGACATCATTGATGGCGACCATGCTTTCCAAAGTTTGCGAAGCCACTTGACCAACCGATTCGCCGTTGAAAATCGCCAACGCCTCACGCTTCTCCGCTAAAGCCGCCGCTAACCGCAACATAAAGCGCCGTTGCACTGTCATCAGATAGCCTTCTGGGACCGAACGCTTCACTTCTTCTTGGATCTCCGTGAAAGGAACCTCAATGAAATTGATCGTGCCCACATATGGCGCTAACTTGGCCGTCAAAGCTTTCGCCTTGGCCAAGGCCCGTTCTGAAGTATACGGTGGACTGAAGAAATGAACCATTTCAATGGCAACGCCCCGCTTCATAGCCAAGTAGCCGGCCACCGGCGAATCGATCCCGCCAGACAACATCAGCATCGCTTTGCCGGCCGTCCCCACTGGCAGGCCGCCGGCACCTTTGATCGTTTGGGAAGACAAATAAATGCCATCACGGCGAACTTCCACACGTAAGGTCACGTCAGGATATTTCATTTGCGCGGTCAGTTGCGGCAATTGATCATAGATATAATCACCCAACATCAAATTAAGCTGATTGGTGTCATATTCGAAATTATGATCCGACCGACGGGTATTGATCTTAAAAGTCTTCGCGGCTGGGACCAATTCCTGCATCATCGCCAGCGCGGTCTGTTTCAGAATTTCGATATCTTTCGGGATCGTAATACTTGGCGAGAAATTCTGGATACCGAAAACTTGCCGCAACTTCGCCATGACCGCAGTTGAATCGGTCCCATTCAAAGCGATATGCATGCGATCACGTTTGGGATAGATTTTTAAGTCGGGAAATTCGCGCAAGGTCTTGGTAACATTGCCATTGAGCCGGCCGATGAATTCCCGGCGATTCTTACCTTTGGTGGATAACTCACCATAACGAACTGTGATTTCTGTGTATTGCATAATAGCTCCTTTTTCAATCGAATTAGTCGTTTGTCCGCCCGTTCATCCGTTGGAAACGTTGATAGATCCGGGGAAAAACCTGCTTGAACTGGTCAACTTCCGCTTGAGTATTCTGCGCGTCCAAACTGATTCGAACTGCGCTGGTCGCTAGTTTCTCGGGGACTTGCATCGCCTTTAACGTGCCCGATTCAACCCCGGAACGCGAAGAGCAAGCGCTGGTCGTCGACAAATAAATATCCGCTTCTTCCAACGCATGCACCATGGTTTCACCGCGGACACCTGTTAACGCGAAGCACAGGATATGCGGCGCCGCCGGACGATCAAGCGGCGAGAAAATCTTGATATTGGCTAACGGCTGAAGGAAATCGATCAACTGTTGCCGCAATCTCGCTTCATGCTGAGCCTTGGCCGCCTCATCGGTCAGCGCCAAACGTAGGGCCTTACTCATCGCCGCAATGCCTGGGGTGTTCTCCGTACCGCTACGGTGATTCTGCTCTTGACCACCGCCATCGATCAAGTTGACCAATTGACGTCCGCGTTTCGCATAAATGAAGCCGACACCACGGGGTCCATGGAATTTATGGGCGGAAAAGGTGGCAAAATCCACCCGCTCAGGTAAAACTTGGGAAAGGAGATTCTTGCCCACCGCTTGGACGGCATCCACATGGAAATGGATCGTGGGCCGATCAGCCAAGACCGCCGCGATTTCGCGGATCGGTTGGACGGTCCCGATCTCGTTATTGACCGCCATCACCGAAACCAACACCGTATCATCCCGCAACGCCGCCTGCACCTGTTCCGGTCGAACATAGCCTTGCGCATCCACCGGCAAATAGGTCACCGCCCAACCCATTTTCTCTAACGCGGCCGCCGCGTTCAAAACGGCGGGGTGCTCGATGCTCGACACGATCAAATGCCGACCAAAATCCCGTTTCGCCCAAGCGGTCCCCTTGACGATCCAATTGTCGCCCTCGGTTCCGCCACTGGTGAATAGAATCTCATCAGGCTGACAGTGAATCAGCGTCGCGATTTGCTGGCGGGCCGATTGTAACATTTTTAAGGCTTGATCACCTAAATGATGTAAACTGGACGGATTGCCCCAGAATTGTTCTGAAACCGCCTGATAAGTCGCCAAAACGGCGGGATCGATTTTTGTCGTGGCACTGTTATCGAAATAAATCAAAATCTAAACTCCTTTTTGAAACGTGCTGACCGCCCCAGCTCCCTGCGCTTAACTAAACAATGGTTCCGGAAGCAAAGTGCGGCTGCCAAAACAGTTGCTAGGCTAATGCTCAGAAGCTACCCGGGTCGGTTCGCACTCTTATAAATTAAAGAAAACACACCAAGTAGGTCCAAGGCAATTAGCTCATGCTCTTGGCGACTTAGTGTGTCTATTGTTGCCGACACGCGTAATCCTGTCAATTATAAAGGAGCGCTAGGCAACAAACAAGTTATTTTTCTCGAAAATAAAGATGGTCGGTCAGGCCGCGCTTGGCTAGTTCGTTGCCGCAGCGTAATAGGCCTGCTCAATGCGCTTGAACGAACCTGGCTCGATCTGTTCCAAAGCGGTTGCGATCGTATCCAACGCCTGCTTGTAGGCAAACGATGACTGATAAAGATCCTTCGTCTGCGCCACCGAATCAGCCAACGTCGGGTTCGCGTAAGCATAACGATTGGCATACTGTAAGGCTTGCTCCGTCAATATCGCCGCGTCCCGAAGATCCTTCGACTTCTGCGTCAAATTATTCAAATCTTCTTGGGTCATGATCAATTGCTTGGTGATGTCCTCGATATTGATCTGGACTTGGTTCAAATTATCATCCAATTTGGCGATTTCTTCCTTGACCATGTTGAAGTAATCCAAATAATCTTGCGGCAATCCTGGCAAATGCAACTGCTCGATCTCCCGCTGGATACTCTTCAAGTCGATGACAAATTGACGCACACCTTGCTTGGCCACCTTCTCGCCCTCGAAGAGCGACGAAACATCGTTACTGATCTTGAATTGTTGCTGCTCGATCTCGGTCAATTTCTGGTTGATTTCCTCAAAAAGTGCCACCGACTCAGTGTCAACCGCCTTTTTCTCAGCAATGGCCTGGATCTGATCGTCATACTGACGTTGCCGCTCCTGAATTTCCTTTTGCATGCCCTGAGTATCTTCTAACTCATGATGATTCAAGACGTAACTCTGGTTAAGATGATCCAAGGAATCCAGCAATTTCGTAGTTTGCGCACTGGCATGATTCAGAAATTCCAAGGTCGTTTTTTGCAAAACACCCACTTGTTGGCGTGCCTTCAACTCATCTTCAAGCCGTTGATACAGCAGATCGATCTGCTGACTGACTTTCTGATTCTGTTGTTCAACGGTGGTAATGTCTAATTGCGCCAGTTCTTCAATGATTGCCTGAAGCTGCTGTTGCAATAAGGTCACCTTATCCCCAATATTCGGTTCGGGAAATTGATAATCTTCGGCCACCATCTTCTGATAAACATCGGTGATTTCCTTCAACTGATCAGGAAATTCGGTGGCAAGTTCAGTGTAGCGCGGCGGGATCCGCTTCATCAAGTCTTTGATCGCCCACAGACGGGTCCGGGCTTCCTGCAACTCGGCTTCCGCCTTGAGATGGTCCCCTTGTTGCGACAAATTCTTGATCGAATCGAAGCGCTCATCAAAATCAGCCAATCGATTCTCCAATTGGTCGACAGCGGGCCCGAATTCAAATGATTTGGTCAAGATCAACTTGCGGATCTTCCGATAAGACTCCAGCAGATCCTTGGTTGCCGTCTGATTCTGCTCGTCACTATTCAGTAACTGCTCCAGAACCTTGGCAACTTCATCAGTCGCAACTTGCGCCCTTTGTAACAGCGTTTCCGCTGCCTCGATCTTGTTGTTGGCTGAGAAAACCGCAAATTTCTGGTTGGCCGCGTCCGCATCAAACATATTCTGATAAAGTTCCGCATACGTATCATTCAACAACAAATAATACTTCTGATGCCACTTCTCCAAGGTATCACGACTGGACCCAGCTAACTCCATATTCTCCAGCTGATCGATCGTTTTATAGATCGGGCGGTTAGTCATTTCCTCGAATGCGTCATTCAGTTTGCCCAAACGTTTGTCGTTCCGTCCTCGTTTGATTGCGGCTAACAAGAGTAAAACGAGAATCACGATCACAATGGCGAGTACGATAAAAAACCACTTTTGCACGATAATTTACACCCCTACGACGAATCGGCTTGCATCCGTTTTCTATATTCGTTACAATCTTATTAAATTATAGCAGATTTAGCCGCCAGTCCAACATCGAACTGCCCTAAAAAACGAATTTTTTACTATTTTCAGGTAAAATCATCGCTTTTCTGCCAATTTGTGGGCGAGTCCCAGACAAACTGTTGCCGGACCTGCTGAATTCGGAGGCTAAACAAATGACTCTCTTATTAGAACAGTACCAAGCATTATTCAATGATGCGGAATATGCGACCAGTGATCCCATTTCGATATTAGCCAATTCTAGTGCCTTCATTATGGAAATGGTTCCTGATTTGAACTGGGCCGGCTTCTATTTATGGGACCAACAGCGCCAGCAACTGGCTGTCGGCCCCTTTCAAGGCAAAGTCGCCTGTTCACTGATTGCCAGTGGCAGTGGTGTTTGCGGCACCGCCTTTGACCAGCAAGCAACCCAACGGATCGGTGACGTCCACACCTTTGCAGGTCACATCGCCTGCGACAGCGCCACCAACGCGGAAATGGTGATTCCTTTCGCGATCGCTGGTCAACCTGCTGGCGTCTTGGACTTGGATTCGCCACGGCTCCAGCGATTCAGCGCCGCCGACCAAGCGGTTTTGGAAGAGCTGACTGGCTTGATCGCCGCCAAATTAGCGCCAACCTCCTAATTCACCGACGAGGAACGGCCTGTCAAGTTGTGGCGCCTGTTGTCCGCAACTCATCAGTTTTAGCGATTGATCGGTTCCTATAGTCGTTTTCTTCTAGTCGTTTCTGCAAGCAAGTTCGAGCTTTTTTTGGCTTGACTTTATTCCAACTAATTGCTAGACTATCTGAGTGTGTAAAATATGCAGCACAAGGCGGCAAGCTCGTCAACATTTACCAACGTTTTACAGTTCAATTGTGTAACCCGCGGCTGCACGTGGCGAAGATTGCAATGGTAAATGCACGAATGTTAAACCTTGATCGTATATTTTACTCCAAAAAAACATTTGGAGGATTTTTTTATGTCTCGATATACAGGCCCATCATGGAAAGTTTCTCGTCGCTTAGGGATCTCCCTTTCCGGCACCGGCAAGGAATTAGCACGCCGCCCTTACGCTCCTGGCGAACACGGCCCTAACAACCGCCGCAAGTTATCTGAATACGGTACGCAAATGCGTGAAAAGCAAAAATTACGCATGATGTACGGTTTGAACGAACGCCAATTCCGTAACTTGTTCGTTCGCGCCGGCAAGATCAAAGAAGGTAAGCACGGTGTTAACTTCATGATCTTACTGGAACGTCGTTTGGACAACATGGTTTACCGTCTTGGCTTAGCAACGACTCGTGCCCAAGCACGTCAGTTAGTTGCCCACGGTCATATCACGGTTGACGGCAAACGTGTGGATATCCCTTCATACGAAGTTGCTGTTGGTCAAGAGATCTCATTACGCGAACGTTCACGTAACTTGGTCATCGTTAAGAGCGCTTTGGAAAACGCGGTTGGCCGCCCTGCCTTCGTTACTTTCGATGATAATACCTTAACTGGCAAATTGGTTCGTGATCCAGAACGTGAAGAACTGGAACCAGAAATCGACGAATCATTAGTCGTTGAATTCTACAACCAAAAACTGTAATATTCAGCTCCACAAACGTTGTTACCGCAATGTTTATCGAACTTGCTCGGACCGACAGCGGTGTAAAACCGTTGATTCGTCGCACAAGTCCATTGCACGCCCAATCCTGGGCGTGTTTTTTTTGCAGTAAAAAACCGGAAATCCCCAGCGGAGATTCCCGGTTTTTCATTAGCAACAACTACAATTTTTTTAATATGTTGGTCCCGTGAAATGTTGTCACGATTGACGGGACTTTTTAGTGCTGTTGCTCCCAATCGATCAGGCCGTGCTGGTAGCTGCCATCCTCCAATAGACGGCTGAGGGACAACTGCGCCAGCTCCACGTTAAATGCAGCTTGCGCGCGTTGAAAAGCCTGGGTAGCCACTTCCTGACTTTGAGCGAGATGCGTCCGATCGCCGGGAAATAAGCGCGCCGCTAAATCCAAGTCAGGCAATTCCAATTGATCCGTTTGATCGATTGCCTGGCAAACATCCAATAAACTAATGGTCGCGATCGAACGCTTAAGAGCAAAACCGCCGTCCTTACTGGCGCTGGAAACAATCAAGTCGGCGACCACTAATTTGCGCAATATTTTCTTTAGATAAGAATCAGAGACCTCTAAACGCTGGCTGATCACGCTACTTTTCAAGGGACGATGGTCTTTTTGAAGCGCCAACATCAGGAGAACATAGATCCCCTGCTCCACACTACGCTTGATTTTCACTGGCGGCCTCCTGTAAACCTTGTCGTAACACGGTGATGACTGTTTCGATCCGGACGGGTTTCATTTTCGGCACGAACAGCCCACAAAAACGTAACAGCGGAATCATTTTCGCCAGTTTGTCGTGACGATCCGCGCCGTAAACGACCGTTGGCACCACCACCGCTAAGGGCACTGAACTGGTCTTAAGTTCTGTGATCAGGCGCCGTTTGGTGGCCAAGAAGGCGGCCGAACCTAACCGACCACCAATGAAGCCCATCGCTTTGGCATGACGCTGTTCCGCCAGCTGGCGCATTGTCCGCGCCGGCGCGTCATTGATTTGCGCGGATAACTGCGGATCTTTTTCTGGGCGGCCTACCAAATCGACGACATAATCGATTTGGTGGGGAACCGCCGCCAAAACTGCGGCCAAATCAGTCACGTCCACCGCGATATTATGACAATTCGCCAATGTGACTGAATTTCTCCCAGAACGGGAAAGAATCCAAAACTCGGCCGTGGGGTCAGCTTGATGCCATTGACGGGTCAACTCCCGCCCCAAATAGCCGTTACCACCAAATAAAACAATTTGCTTATTCATTCGTTTCGCCTCGTATCGTGGATATTATTTATCTATGGATACAGAATAACCATGGATATGAAAGTTGTCAACAATTTTCTAGCCTCGGCAATAAAAATTTTGTCCTCGCCTAGTGATCACCAAATTGCAGCAGGCGCAATCGTGAGGTCGCGCGCTCAAATTCAATCACGGATACTCCGCCGTGACACGCCGGTTTCACTGGTGCGGTGATTTTGAAAGATTATCTTGATGGCGCTGACCACAATCAAAAATACGGTGCGCCACACTTACTTCGACGTAAAAAAGCAGATAGACCTTGATGAGTAGGCGCAGATTATCAAAGCATTTTGGGTGACCGAGTTTTGCCACTCAGCAACTCAAATAAGCCAGCTTTAACGATTTGCGTTGAGGCTGGCTTATTTATTGTCAATCTTTGTGGTGGAGCCGTCAGAAAATCCTTAATCAGGTCAACATAACCGGTCTATTGTTGTTGACTTGACGCTAAATTCTTACTGAACTATTACTGGACGAACTATTACTAGCATCTCATCACCTTGAAATCATGAGATCAGTCCAACGCCATCAAATCCTGATACAACGGCGTCAAGGCCTGGATCTGGGCTAAAATCAATTGTTGGATCCGCTCAGGTTCGGCGAAACGTGGATCGGACGCTAGGACCCAACTGCCCAGAATGAACTCACCACTTTTGACCTGCTGATAACGGTCTAGCGCGGCTTGCAAAGTCGCTGTGGTCAAAGGCTGCGCGTTGGGACTGGTATGATCCGTGCTGATCTGCGGCACGGCCAATTCGGCTAATTGCGGTTGGTGAGCCATAAGCCAATCTGCCCGCGCGGCTCGCTGCTGCATGTCCGCCAGAAGATCTAGCGTCACAAACAACCGATCAGCCCATAAACCCACCTCGAAATGGGGCAACATTTTATAACCGCGCTGATAGGTACTGATGGCCAACCAAGTGTCCACCGGCGGATTCTTGTGGCGCCGCAAATGCTTGGCCACATGTAAATAAAGCGGCGCGGCGACTTGCGGCTGCATTTGCTGTAAGATCAAGCCACCTAGCGTTTCAAAATCAGAGTCGACCTCCGCACGGATCCGCTGCAAACGTCCCGGTAACGTCGGCTCCTCAAAAACAGTAAAACTTGCGCGTGATAACATTTTCCCACTCCTCATGCTTGTTCCCTCTAGTGTACCACGATAGCCAATGTCGCCAACAAATTAACTAGGTCGCGCAGACGTGCCCAGGTCTCAGCCAAGTTTTGGGCAAAGCCGCCGCTCCCAATTCCTTACCCAGTAAAAATTAATTAGTCAAAGAATCCACAAAAAGTGTCCTGACCAAACAACACTCCCGCCGTCTGACAACTTCCTCGACGGACGAACTCGTTTTGATCTGGACACTCATGATTTGATAACTATTTCTTACCGAAACTGGGAATGAGATATAACGTTGAGCGGCTGGAACGGAGTGCTGCGGGGTGAGATCGCCGTGAAATTGTCCTTGGCGGTTTACCGCTTAGGACAAGGCCTGATTTTGAGACGAGCCGCGGGCTTTGCGGATTGGCTCAAAACAGCGCCCACAGCGAGCTCGCCCCGCAGCGCGCAGTGCAAGCCGCGGGCTATCTTGAAACGTGTTCTCCAATCTAGCTTCTTCCAATTAGCTATGCAATTATTCCGAAAGCGAAACTCGCTTCCAAAATCCTGCCTAGGTTAATGCTCGAAGTCAACCCGTTGTGTTCCGCACTCTGGCGTTGAAACGTGTTCGCCGACCCAGCTCCCTGCGCTTAGCTACGCAATTGTTCCGGGAGCAAAGTGCGGCTTCCAAAACAATTGCTAGGCTAATGCTCAGGAGCTACCCAGGTCGGCTCACACTCTGGTGTTCATGGTCTGTTTACTAGTTTGCGGAAGGTCGGGCTGGGGGTGAGTCAGCCGCGATGTTATTGTTGGCGGCTTTGCCGCCAACAATAAGGCCGAGCTTGAAGCTTTTCGGTGGTTTTCCGAAAAGCTTCAAGTCGTGCCCGCAGCGTTCCACCACCCCCAGCCCGACCTGGAGCCCTACCACTCTCGCCAACCACCAACGCCCACACTTTTTTAAAAGGTCACCGCTTGACCATTCTCAGTCACCGAATAAGTCAGCCGCTGTAAATCAGCGGTCAATTGCGCTTGTACTGTCCCCGCTTGATTTTCCCGGGTGATCACAATGCTTTGCGGTGTCGGCGTGGTCACCGTGATCGTCCCCGCCAAATCAAAGGCCGGGCTTTGATTGCGAAAAGCAAACAGAGCCAAGAGCGCCTGGACCACCGGGCGTTGGACCTCAGTGGCGATTTCCGCATCCGTATAATAATGGCGATTGATATTGCGGCCCTCTTTAGTCGCCTCCAGCAAGGCCAAATCATTTTTCCCAGCTAGAAGACCGACATAATATAGCTGTGGGATCCCGGGGGCGAACATTTGCAGCAAGCGGCTAAGGAAGTAGCGGCGATCATCATCGCCTAACGCGGAATAGTAAGTGGTATTCAATTGGTAAATATCCAGATTGTGATAGGCGGCGCTGGAATATTTCCGTTTCACATTAGCGCCGACCTTATACAATTCGGCCACGGTGAAATCGATCTCTGCCGGGGTCAGAATATCGCGAACATCCACAACGCCAATACCATCATGGGTATCCAAAGTCGTGAACTGCCGCATAGGACTGGCAGCCAGCCAAGCGGCCAGGCGCGTTGTCGTGCCGCTGTACAACGCGTGGAGCACCACCATTGGTAAGGCGAAATCATAAGTCCAATAACCATGATCCGTCAATTTACGTTGGATCGAATAGTGTTCATGGATCTCAGGCAACAACTCCGCCCCTTGTTCCCGGGCGATCGCGGCAACCTCGGCCAAAAGCGTCCAGATCTCGGGCTCCACGAAGAAGTCATTGCTATCCAATTTCTTGATGGCATAAGCGAACGCGTCTAAACGGATCATTCCCGAGCCGCGCTGGATCAATTCGGTCAGCGTCGCGCGGATGAAGTCCTTGGTCACCGGTTGGCGCACATCCAAGTCCAGTTGTTCCGGGCCAAACGTGTTCCAGATCGCCGCCGTACTGCCATCTTGAAAGGTGATCGTTTGTTCAGGCGCCCGATCTTTCCGTTTATAGATCAAGGCCACATCAGCCTCAGTCGGGCGGCCCACCGGCCAAAAACGATCCCAACGCAAGAACAAATCCCGATAAGCGCTGGCCGCTCCCTGTTGTTGAAAATCTTGGAATTGCGGGGACTGACGAGATAAATGATTGATCATGAAGTCGCTCATCAACGGATAATCCGCCGCCAAAGCGGTCACGGCTGGCCAATCACCTAACTGGGGATCGACTTGGCGGTAATCGCTAGGCGCAAAGCCCCGATCACCTGTCGAAGGAAAATAAGGCAACAGATGCACGTTTCCGATCGCCGCTTGAAAATATTGGTTCAAATTTCGGTGAACGGCAGCGATATCGCTCCCAAGACTGTCACCATAAGTAATCAACATAACTTGGTTTTTCAACTTCATTGTTGTCCTCCTTGCGCTGCAACGTGATCGCCTAATAACCCCTGCCACTATTGATCCGTGAGACCTTATTTGACTGCGCCATTGCTCATCCCGGAAATAATGTTCTTTTGGAAAACCAGATAAACGATCGTGATCGTGATGATCCCGACAACGTACGACGCGAAACTTGGTCCGTAATCGTTGAAATACTGGCCGGTGTAGTTGTACTGGAACAATGGCAAGGTCCAAACTTTGGAATCCTTGTTCAGAATCAGTAACGGCAACATGAAGTCGTTCCAGAACCACAACGCGTTGATGATCAAAGTCGTGGCATGCATTGGTTTCAACATTGGGAAAACGATTTTGAAGTAAGTGGTGAATTTGCCAGCGCCATCCAATTCCGCCGCCTCGTCCAGACTAACTGGGACGTTCATTTTGATGAAGCCAACGTACAGGAACAGCGTTTGCGGGATCGCGTAGGTCAAATACAGGATGATCAAGCCCCACATGTTGGCTAGACCTAATTTGTTCATCATGACCGTGATTGGGATCATAATAACTTGGAACGGCACGAAAATCCCTAAAATCAAGAATAGATACATAAAACTGAACGCCTTGGAACGACTCATTTTCCGAGCTAAGGCGAAGGCCGCCATTGGAACGAAGGCCATGACCACCAACACAGACAGCACGGTGATCACCGTGGAGTTCCAGAAATAACGCCCGATGCCATCACTTAACAACCGGGCATAATTGTCCCAAGTGCCCGGATTAGGAAAGCCGAAGAAATTCTCCATGATATCTTTGGTTTTCTTGAAAGAGCTGAAGATCGTGACCAATAAGGGAATCAGAATCAGGATCGCACCTGCGATCAGGAGCACGTACTTGCCGATATTATCTTTTTGTTTTGTCTCTTTCATGGTGGATCCCTCCTTAAATCTCATATTTCCGCGATAGTCTGATTTGAACCAAGGACACGATCCCGATCAAAACGAACAACACTAAGGAAATCGCGTTGGCGTAACCATATTGGTTGTTTTTGAAGGCGTAGTTGTAAACCAACAAACCCAGTGAAGTCGTGGCATCGCTAGGACCGCCGCCAGTCAAGGCAAAGATCTGATCGAAAGCGGTCAAGCCGCCTTTCAACGCCATAATGAAGACCATCGAAATGCTCGGCAGTAGATAAGTCAATTCGATTTTCCAAAAGACTTGTTTGTTATTCGCGCCATCCATGTGAGCCGCCTCGATGATTTCTTGGGGAATACTCTGTAACCCCGCCAAGAAAATAATGATCGGCATCGCCACACCTTGCCACAGCATTACGAAGATCACCGCGATCACCGCGCCCGTGGTTGTCCCTAACAAGCTGGTCTCCAGCGCTTTGATGCCCAGCATCGTGCCTAACTTTGGCAAGCCATAGTTGAATACTTGCTTGAAGATCAAGGAAACGATCAGTCCCGACAAGACTGCTGGGAAGAAGAACCAAGCCCGGAAGAAAGTCCGACCTTTGATCTTCGAATTCAGGGCTCGGGCGATCCAAATGCCCAAACCGATCTCGCCAACGATCATGCAGGCGGTGATGATCAAGGTGAACCCGATCGCCTTCATGAACTTGGGATCACTCATCAAGATTCGATAATTGTTGAGCCCGATAAAATCAAAGTTGTACGTCAACCCAGTCCAGTTCGTCAGACTGTAGAAGGCGCCTTGAAACATAGGAAAATAGAAAAAGATCAATTGTAACAGGACTGGCACGATCAAGAAAAGCCAGGCCCAATTACGGCTACAAAACGCTTTGAATTTCATGATGTTACCCCCTATTTTTTGACGTCGGCTTTCATTGGATTGAAGAATGTGTTCAAGTCACGGACCAACTCTTGCTTATTGCCTGTAGACAAATAATTGGTCGTGGCGGTGAAGAAGTCATTTTCACTGGTCCAATCTTGCGCCAGCCAAACCATGTGCCGTTTGGTAAACGCCAAGCGCGTCAACCCAGCCAATTCCGTCGCGTCTTTCTTGGTTTTGACCCCTTTGACCGCCACCGGTGAGCCGTCCACGTCGTAATACTTCTGCATCGTGGTTGCCCGCGTGAAATACTCGACGAACTTATTGGCCGCTTTCTTGTGCTTGCTCTTCGCGGAGATCGACATGGCCAGATCGGCGGAACCGACTGTTAATTCTTTACCCGCTTCAGCGGCGGGGAAAGCGAAGGTCCCGATCTCGAATTTCGGTTCTTGTTGTTTGATCACTGGTAAGGCCCAGGAGCCATTTGGCATGATCAAAGCGTTTCCTTTGGCGAAAGCCACCACCGCGTCATTGTAGCCGGCGCCTTGCCAGTTCTTCTGCATCGCTCCAGGGCGGCGCAGGAGATCCAACCGATTGAAGTCCGCTTGCATCGCTTTACTTTTCGCGCTGATGCCATTGACCTTGGAGAAGCGCAGCAACTGGTTCGCCTGTTTGCCGCCGCCGGTGATCGTGGCCAAAGCCAACTGATGATACCCATTCAAGGTCCAGCCTTCCGTCCCCGCGATCGCGAAAGCCGTTTGCTTCTTGGCCTTGATCGTCGTCACCAATTGCTCGAATTCAGCCCAAGTTTTTGGGGGTGTTAGACCTAATTTCTTAAAGGCCGTTTTGTTATAGTAAAAGCCATAAACATTGGCGCTTAATGGGACGTTGTAGATCTTATCGTTGATGGCGAACTTCTCCGCATAATTATTCTTGATCCGCTTCAAATATGATTTCTGAGTCAGGTCTTCGAAATAGCCGGCCTTGGCCCACTCCTGAAAATCGATATTTTGGGGATAGAGATTGACCACGTCTGGAATATCACCAGCCAGCATCCGCGTCTTCAACACGTCCCCGGGATTAGGAACATCCACGACTTTGACATGAATCTTGGGATTTTCCTTTTCGAAATCCGCCGCGATCTCTTTCAGTGTTTTGGACATTTCCTTTTTCTGGTTGAAATACTCGATGGTCTCAACCCCATTTTGGCTGGTTTGATTCTGCTGACCACAACCGACCAAAGCTAAACTTGCGCTCAATACTAGGCCTAAACCAATTTTTTTGACCCATTTCATCTGGGATCACCTCTCCTAACTCCGCTAAAAATCCGACTAAAGTGCCCGAAAATGATACCGCCACGACTGAAAATCACCGCTGGCCACTGGTCGGTACAAGCCTAAATTCATTAGCTCGTCGCCGCCATAGACTTGCCGCGTCGCTTGATCTTGATACTGGCGCCGTGGATCCAACCCCACAAACTTGATCAACTGAAAGATTGGTTGGGCCTGACTCAACTCGCTGAACGCAAAGGCCAACATTTCCGAGCGATCCGCCGCCACAAAGGCCCAGGCACAACCAGCTGGCGTCTCCGGCGCGCTCAGCCGATAAAAATCACCTTGTTGCACCAACGCACGGTATTGTTGATCTGTGGCGATCTGCGCTTTGACTGCCTGTTTCTCGGCCGACGTCAATTTGGTCAGATCCAATTCATAGCCAAACATCCCACTCATCGCCACATCGCCACGAAACGCCATTGAGGTGGTCCGCCCGGTTTGATGATTAGGGACAGCTGAAACATGGGCAGTCATCAGCGACGGCGGATACACCAGCGACGTGCCCCACTGGATCGCCAACCGCGCCACCGCGTCGGTATTATCGCTGGTCCAGATCTGCGGCATGTAATAGGCCATGCCGGCATCAAAGCGGCCGCCGCCGCCAGAACAGCCTTCCCATAAAATCTCAGGGAAATTTTGGGTCAAGCGTTCCAACAAGGCGTACAGGCCCAACATATAGCGATGACTGACCTCTCCTTGGCGGTCCGCTGGCAAGGCGCTAGAGAAAAGATCGGCGAAATGACGATTCATATCCCATTTCACATAGTCGATCTGGCCCGTTGCCAAAATCGCCGCCATTTGTTGGTAAATATTTTCGCGAACGTCCGCCCGGCCTAAGTCCAGGACGAATTGATCTCGACTTGGCGCTGGTTGGCGGTCCGGCGCGGCCAACAGATAATCTGGATGAGCGCGGTACAGCGCCGAATCCCGCGAGATCATCTCAGGTTCAAACCACAGGCCGAATTTCAAGCCTTTCTGATGAACATAGTTGGTAAAGTGAGTCAGCCCTTGAGGAAACTTGCGTTGATCCACGACCCAATCGCCTAACGAGGAGCGATCATCATCGCGATGACCAAACCAACCGTCATCCAACACAAACATTTCAAGCCCCAATTCGGCGGCTTGATCCACGATCGGGCGTAATTTTGTTTCATCGAAATCGAAGTAAGTCGCTTCCCAATTGTTGACCAAAATCGGCCGCGGGCGATTCTGCCAAGGACTACGCACCAGGCGCTCCCTGATCAAATGATGGTAGGCTTGGCTCAAGCCATTAAGACCGTGATCACTGTACGCGAGGATCACTTCTGGCGTCTGAAACTGCTCATCCGGCGCTAATTGCCACGAGAAGTCGGCCTGATTGATTCCTGCCACCAACCTTAATTGGCCCAACTGATCTTGTTCCAATTCCAAGGCGTGATTGCCAGAATAAACCAACTCGATACCATAAGCCGCGCCTTGATTTTCCGTCGTCGCCGGGGTGACCAAACCAACGAAATTACTCATCTGATGACTAGTAGCGCCCCGCCGACTGGCAAAACGCTTCACGCCGTAGCCGATTTTCTCCCGTTGGACTTGCCGTTCCCGAACATGGGCGCCGGGTAAGGAGATGACTTCAAGATCAGTCGCCGGGAAATCCAATTGGAGCGATGCGATTTTATTCAAGCGGACAGGTGTTTGACCTTGGTTGCGCACGAGAACGGAACGGGTAATGATCGGGCGCTGGCGATAAATCGTGTAGCTCAGATCTAAGGCCACCTGACTGATCGAATCCACCAAGGTGATCACCAAAGTTGCCGCCTCGTCCTGATCATCAACAAAGGTCGCGGGCAACCCCGTTAATTGCGGTTTCCCCGTCAGGATCCGATACCCTTGATAAACAAAGTCCGTTGCCTTACTGCCATTGGCCTGGAAAATCTCCGCGGCGGGAATGCGATAATCACCAGCACCACTACTACTGAATTCTTGGGGCAAGGTGTCTGGGGAAAAGCGCCGATCCTCCGCGCCAGGTAAATTTCCGGAAAAACCGCGATCGCGGCGGGGATAGCGGCGCTGGCCGTGGTACTGAGCCACTGCCGGGCCAAAGTATAAATGACTGAGCAGGCCAAAATCCTCGATTGCCATTAAGTACGAAATCTGTTGATTGTGTAAGTGGAACAGACCCTGCGTTTCATCAAACTCGATCAAATCGTTCATGTTTATCCTCCAAAATTGCTGTAAGCGTTTCATTCGTTAGCTTAAAGATAACATTTTTTCTTGGTCAGTCCCATAGCAATTATTACTACAAATATGGCATAATGTAGACAGGACATTTTGCTATGGATTGGAGCTCAAACGTGATGAACATTGACTATCGCCAAATCGATCTTGAACATTTCACCTGCAATATCGACTTTTATGGGCAGGAACAAACCAGCCCGAATTACGCTTTCTCTGGCAATAACATTCGCCAAAATTTCGTCCTCCATTATGTGCTCTCTGGGTCGGGGCAATTCGCTAGCGCCGGACAGCACACGGTCAAACTTGGTGCCGGCGCGGTTTTCTTGCTGCCACAACAAGTCCCCTGTTTCTACCAAGCGGCGCCGGCGGACCCCTGGCACTATTTCTGGATCGGTTTCTCCGGCGTTAATGTGGCCGAGATCTTCAGTCAAAGTGGGTTGGCTGAGCGTTATTTCCTGCGCCAAGTTCAAGGCACCGACTTTGAACGTGCCTTGAACGCGCTGTTCGCCACGCTACATCAACCGCAGACCTTGAAGAACCGTTTAGCCGCCGAAAGCCTGATGTTTCAGACCTTCTCCAATTTGCTCAGCGAATTTCCCAGTACGCGGGCAACAACGAAAACCACCGCTTGGTTGAAATTCAACGCCGCCCGGGATTACATTGATCAGAACTTAGCCCAAGGTTGCAACATCACCGATGTCTGCAATGCCTTGCATCTGTCGCGCAGCTATTTATACAGCCTCTTTCAACGCTACTTAGCGCTCAGCCCGCAACAATATCTGGTTCAAACTCGGGTCAACGCCGCCAAGAACCTGCTTTTGACCCGTGATCATTCTTTGGCGCGCATCGCCGAGGCGGTTGGCTACAAAGATCAATTCGTCTTCTCACGGGCCTTCAAACAAAGTACCGGATTGAGTCCGCAAAAATTCCGGCAACAACGTGGGCGCTAAGTCTGGCTGGCGCTCCCGCCTAAGTTGAAATGGGCCTGCTGAGCGGAGCAATCAAGGTGAGCCGACCGTCCCCCGGTGAATCAATTTGAAGGGGACAATTTGGGACTGGATCGGCTGCTTTGTTTGCAGACCCGTAATCAATTTATCCGCAGCCAATTGCCCCATCTCATAGAAGGGCTGGGCCACCGTGCTCAACGCTGGCGAGACCATACTGGCAATGGCGGAATTGTCATACCCAAGCACCGATAAATCTTGTGGGATCCGTACACCGGCTTGGTAACAAACCGCGATCACGCCCAACGCGGTTTCATCACTGACCGCAAAAACCGCGGTTGGTCGTAATTCCGGCGTCGCCAGAATCGTGGTCATCGCCCGTTGTCCAGCTTCGAATGTATAATCACCGGGGAAAATCAAGTTCCGATCCAGCCGTAATCCCGCGGCCTGCAACGCTGCCGTGTACCCAGCGATCCGCGGCCGTCCCGCTACACTGTCCGCCGGATCGACCCCCACCAGCGCGATCGTCCGGTGACCACGGTCGATCAAGTCGGCGGTGGCGGCATACGCCGCCGCGTAGTCATCCACCTTGACATAAGGCAAGCAATCGCCAGGTGCCTGAGCAGATAACAGCAGTAGCGGCACCGCCAAGGCGGCGATCGCCTGCAAATCGATTTGTGCGAGGTTGATCGACACCCCAATGATGCCTTCTACGCGGCGCTCAACCATGAAATTCAAACTCTCCTGCAGACGCACATTGTTGACGCCGGCATGGGTCAAAATCACGCTATAGCCAGCTTGATAAGCTCGATCTTCGATACCATTGATGATCTGCGCATAAAATGATGTCGCCACCGTGGGTATCACGATCCCGATCGTCCGCGTTGCTTGTTTGACCAAGCTGACCGCGCTATCGTTGCGCCGATAACCCAATTCCTTCGCTACCGCCAGAACCTTCGTCGCAACTTCGGGCCGATAACCGCCCAACTCATTCAGCACCCGCGAAACCGTTGCTGTGGAAACCCCACTGATTTTAGCGATGTCTTTGATCGTTGCCCGCAAAATAACCACCTCCATGTAATGGTTTGCGTTACCGATTTCGTTGATATTATCAAGTTTACTTGTCAAATCAAGTAAACGTTTACGTTCAGAGCGTATCACCGAATCATGCTGCTGTCAATTGTTTTTTTAACCGCTTTCATCATGATCGGCACTCCTCCCAAAAAACCGCTGCTACAAAAAACGACTGCGAAAACCATTTCGCGCCAGCATCGAATGCCTGGCCAGCAGCTTGGCAACGCCCACCACGGCCAATGACGGGACAATTTTATTCGAGAACGACCCAGCGCCAGCAACACCCGTAAACATGCTATACTTATTGTTAAATGGTTCAACCGAACCGATACAGATTGTGAGGTCGTTATAATGAGTCAAAATCAAGATGTTAATCAGCGTTTAAATGACGCGATTTATGGAACCCCCCAAACCCTACCGGACCAGCGGCGCCAATATCTGGGGTCATTACGGGAACGTGTTTTGCTTGAGATCAAGGCCGCCGACCTAACTGACGCCCGGACCTTGAAGCTCTTTCAAACCCACTTGGCCGACTTTACCGGTCAAGATGCTAGTGCGTTAGTCAACGGCAAACTGGATCACCAGTTGATTGGCCCTTATCTGAAAGAATTGGCCGGCGCGAATTTCCCGTTCACCTTGGTCAACAAGCCAGAGACTCCCGATGGCAGTGACTGTGAGGCGGTCCTGATCGTGGCGAAAACCGCGGCCAATTTAGAAACCGTCAATCTTTTGGCCCGCTATCCACTAAAGAACTTTATTCCCACGCCAAAGCCAACTAAGCCGGCTAAGAAATCCGGCTTCTTTCGCAACCTGTTCTAATTTCTTTCGCAGACCCACACTTTTAATTGTGACAGCGGCTGATGAAACAAATCACGCGCCGCTCGTTAAGGAGGCAATATTGTGGCGCAACACCCACTAGCTTGGCGGATGCGGCCTCGTGATCTAAGCGAAGTCGTCGGCCAGCAACATTTGGTGGCCCCAGGCAAGATCATCAATCGGATGGTCGTCAGCAAACAATTAAGTTCCATGATTCTTTACGGTCCCCCAGGCACTGGTAAGACTAGTATCGCCAGCGCGATCGCGGGCAGCACCAAGTACGCTTTTCGCAAACTCAACGCGGCCACAGATTCCAAGAAGGATCTGCAAGCAGTCGCCGCCGAAGGTAAAATGAGCGGCACCGTGATTTTACTCTTGGATGAGATCCATCGTTTGGATAAGACCAAACAAGATTTCCTCCTACCGGAATTGGAAAGTGGCCGCATCGTGTTGATCGGCGCCACCACCGAGAACCCTTATATGACCATTAACCCGGCGATTCGCAGTCGGTGTCAGATTTTCGAAGTGACGCCACTTAGCCCGGAAGACATCAAGATTGCCTTGAAACGCGCCTTGACTGATCCTGAGCGGGGCCTGGGCCAGCTACCGCTAGAAATCAGCGATGCCACTTTAACCTTTGTCGCCCAACGAACCAACGGCGATCTGCGCTCAGCGTTAAATGGTTTGGAATTAGCGGCCAAGTCGACCCCTGCCGATCCTGAAACTGGTGTGATCACGCTAAAATTGACCGATTTGGAAGAATCGATCCAGAAGAAAAGCTTCTCCCATGACAAGAATGGTGACGCGCACTATGATGTCATCTCGGCGTTCCAGAAATCCATCCGCGGCAGTGATACCGACGCCGCGCTCCATTATCTGGCGCGCTTAGTCACCGCCGGGGATTTGCCGATCATTATGCGGCGATTAATGGTGATCGCCTACGAGGACATTGGTTTAGCCAATCCGGCCGCGGCAGCCCGCGCCGTCACCGCTTGCCAGGCCGCCGAACGGCTAGGCTTGCCAGAAGCGCGGATTCCCCTGGCGGACGCTGTGATTGAACTCTGTATCTCACCAAAATCAAATTCAGGAGTCATGGCCATGGAGGCGGCGATGGCTGATGTCGCCGCGGGCAAAGGTGGTCAGGTACCACGCCATTTACAAGACGCCCATTATGCTGGCGCGAAAAAGTTAGGCCATGGCGATGGCTATCAATATCCCCACGATGCGGCCAATGATTGGCTCCCCCAACAATATTTACCAGATTCTTTGGCGCTGCGTCAGTACTACCAACCGAAGGCCAACGGTAAAATCGAAACAGCTTTTGGCGAACAATATTATCGGTTGAAAAAAGCGCAGCAGCAAGGCTTGAAGACCATTCGTCCCAAAAAGTAAACCGCTTACTAATTGCAATTGAGGGCCAAACATGGTAGTCTTAATTATGGAATTTCTAAGGTGTACGATTGATTCAACTTTATGTTGACCGATCAAGTAATTAGACATTAAAGCGGCAAATAACTATTCGGTGTGCCGGCCACTTGTTGGCTAGCCAAACTTTTAGTGCTGCTGCTGACGCGTTACACACGTAGCGGGTTCAACTATTCGAATCAGCCTCCGGCACCACTAGATTTTCTCAAAGTAGTCAATACTTTGTAAGGGATCAGCTCAGCTGGTCTCTTTTTTTTGGTCAAAAATTGGTCGCCCCTGCCCACCGAAACTGCTATACTACTAGTCATAAGGTTAAGACTGTGGTTTGCGGATTTATTAATCACCCCACGATATTTGACCAATTTGATTGGCGCCCAACTACCTGCGTGCGCCCTTATTTTAAGGAGAAAACTATGCAAATCGTTTTATATGTTGCCATGCTGATTTTTATTGCTTTGTTACTGGTGTTAGCCGTTTATTTGTTGAGCCATCTCAGCAAAGACTTTCTGATTTACAAACCAGACAGCAGCCCGCGGATCCGTAAAGCCATGTTGATCACTGGAATCTTGTTGCTGGTGATCAGCGCGGCCGGTCTAGTGATCCTCTTCACCGCCAGCGCCAAAAGTAACCTGATCACGCTGGTTGGCGCTAGCATCGTTGTCGCCGGCTTTGCCTTAAGCTTGACCCTGGGAAACGACTGAGCTAGGCGCCAGCGTATTCTGAAACGTGCAGTGCGCAACTGACAACTGTTGTGGACCGGAATCGTGCTCACCGATCTTGCCGGTTTCTAGGAAGAATTGAGCTTAACTGCAATTAAAGTAATCGATGTGTCGAAGTGTTTTTGCCAGCTAGAGGTCAAATAATTACCCTTTTTGGGGTGGTACGGACATGCCAACGGATTTGGATTAGTTGGTCGGAATATTTTGTGTGCACTGAACATCTTTATCTCACTCACTTGAACGGATTCTGATTGGAAACCGACCGATTCAGCTGATTTGCTGACAATTAGCTCTGTTCATCAATTGAATTGTACTGGTGTCACCAATTTAAAACTTGTGACCACTAACCACGGCCGTGAATTGCGTGGCTCCCCATCAATTGGCGATAGCTTGCCGGATGGCGTGAGTGCTCAAACGTCTGTTAAAACGTTGAGCGGCTGGAGCGGAGAAATTCGGGGTGAGATCGCCGTGTCGTTATTCTTAGCGGCTTTGCCGCTTAGAATAAGGCCTGATTTTGAGACAAGCCGCGCACTTTGCGGATTGGCTCAAAACAGCGCCCACAGCGAGCTCACCCCGAATTTCGCAGCGCAAGCTGCGGACATTATTAAAACGTGCTCGCCAGCCCAGCTTCTTCCGCTTAACTACGCCAGCCTTCTGGAGGCCAAACCCGCCTCCAAAATCCTGGCTAGGTTAATGCTCAGAAGCTACCCGGGCTGGCGAGCACTCTGTAACAACTAATCAATGCTTTTTTTCGGTAAATGCGTTAAACTAGACTTATCAAGTAGGAATTATGAAGGGAGCGCGAGATCATGTTGCAACAATATCATCGCATCCAAGTCGCAATTGACGGCTCATCGGAGGCAGAATTAGCTTTTCAAAAGGCGGTTGAGATTGCCAAGCGCAATCAAGGGGACCTGATGTTGGTTCATGTGATCGACACACGGGCATTTCAGAACGTTTCAAGCTTTGACTCAGCGATGGTCGAAGAAGTTTCGGAAACCGCGAAGAAAACCATGGCGGAATACGTGCAAACCGCGCGCGATAATGGCCTGGAAAAGGTCAAATATTTTATCGAATATGGCTCGCCTAAGACTATTCTGGGTCGAGAATTCCCTAAGCGTGAGCAAGTCGATTTGATTCTGATCGGTGCTACTGGTTTGAACGCGGTCGAACGCATTCTATTAGGCTCAGTGACTGAATTTGTGACCCGTAATGCCAGTTGTGACGTTTTAGTGGTCCGAACCGATTTAAACAATCAGCCCATGGTCACTCCTAAGAAGTAAGCGCCACACCTTAAATTCTGCTTTAATTTCTGACACACAAAAAACTGATCTTCCGCCGCCCGTGCTAACGTGGTAAGCGGCTAGATCAGTTTTTTTTTTGCAATTATTCAAAGATAAACGTTCAAGTCAGCGGCGTCATTGATATTGTGGCAGGATCAGCCGAATCAAGCGCCTTGATCGAGCGCGGGATCGGCCGCTGGCAAAACCAGTTCATAAGCCAGCCGTGGCGCCCCATCTGCCATCCACACCTGTCCACAGTCCTGGTAGCCCATTTTCGCGATCAAGTGGCGCATCGCCTGGTTCTTCTCATGAGTATCGATCCGAAGCGAAACTAGGCCCCGTTGTTGGGCCAGCCTGCGGGCGAAAGCAAAACTGGCCGCCGCGATTCCATGATGGGCAGCTTGTTGGCTAACGGCGATGCGGTGAATCACCAAATAATCTGTTCCCGTGGTCAACCATTCGCCGGCAATCTTCTGATAATTCGGATCTGGTCCCGGTAATAACGTCATCGTCAACGCGATTTCACCAGTTGCGGTGACCGCCACCCAGACGGCCTGTTGCGTCAGGTCAGCGGTCAAAACTGCTTGGTCCGGATAACCCGCCTGCCATTGAGGGATACCCTGGGCGGCCATGACGCCTTGCGCGCCTCGGATAATGGCCATGATTGCAGGCAGATCAGCTAACGTGCCCGGGCGAAAAGTCAATTGTCGCAGATCAGTTTGTGTCATAAAGAACCCCATCTCAATTAAATTAGTGTCGCTTGACTTGTTTGTCAGAGTGAACCCCAGCGGCTAGCAGCGCGGCGACTTTTTTGCCAGGGTGTCAGCTATCGGTGACCTGGCTTTACTCGCCAGCGCCTCGACCAAGCTGGCTCAGTATTGTGGTCGCTTTTGGAGGAATTTAACCAACTGGTCTGGCGTATCCGGAATCAATAAGAGACTGGCGAAGTAGTGGGTGCGATTATACCAGCGGGACCAGAACAAGTAATCGCCTGCGTCCGGCTCTTCTGGCAAACGCCGCAACCAGTTTTGCAATAATTCCAAGAGGAAATCAGCGTAGAACTTTTCTTTGTCGACTAAATTGACCGTCGCCATCGCCAACCGTTGATCCTCGCCAAACGCAAACGGTGCGGTCGCCGACTGGTAGCCCACTAAACAGGTCGTCAAAAAGAATAATTTCTGCGCCCGGGTCAACCGGCTATTGGTGCTCTCCGCCAAAACATTACCCAAGTGCGTGAAAGCGTGCGCCCAGCCTTTCTCCGGAACGTAACCGCGGTCATCTTGTTCCAATAAGGCGTAAGTTGCCACTTGCTGGATCACTTGCCAGTATTGAGCGCTAGTCAGAACCCCGCCATAGATGCGATCAGCCACCAACAAAACAGAAATCAGCATGACCGCCAAAGAGCGCCCGAAAACAGCATCATTTTCCGGCTCGAGGATATGATTGAACAAAATCTCGTCTTGGCTTAAATAAGCCAAGCAATCCCAGATCTGTTCTTGACTGAAGACTTCGCGACTCATCAACCCGCTAAAGGTGAAAAAGATGCCCCGATCGCGGACTTGCTCGTCCAACAGGCCAATATTTTCCAACAAGACCCCGAGCTCATCGTTACTCACTTTGGCGTTGGTGCGGTCATCCATGATCCGACTTGTGATCGTCTGGATGGTGCGATGGACTGTTTTAGCGTCAGCATTGGTTTGTAACTGCAATGGGCTGCGGCGCTTTTTGTAAATGATGTCATGTTTAATATCCAACAATTGCGCGTCCAGTTCCTTGAAGTTGCGCCCTTGATTGAATTGCTGGAATAAATCACTAAGTCTTAATTGGACGCGCGCTACTTCTGAAATTGCCAATAAACTCCCCTACTTTTCTTGTGCTTGTGTTATGATTCCCGGAAAATCGACGAATTGTTGACAGAAATTGGTCAACCTGGCGAGATCGCCCCGATCAGCGTCTTGGTCGATTTTCAGAACCGCGGTTGCGCGCAAGGCGCCTAAATGATTGAGCAATTGGTCAAAATAATCCAAGGCCCGCCCAAAATGGCGATGCTTGATCGACCCGGAACCCGTGACCCCATAGACTTTCCCCCGCAAATCGGCCGTTTGTAACTCGTCAAAGAAGGCTAAGGCCTCATCGGGAATCTGACCGTCATGATAAGTATAACTGACCATGATGAATCCAGGCAGCTGTTCCAGATCAGCCACCTTGACTGTTTCGATATTGAAAAGTTGCGTCGGTTGGCCCAAGTCCGCAAATTGTTGCTCGAGAAACTGAGCGATCTGTTCATTGTGCCCGGTTCGGCTGGCGTAAATCAAACCAATTTTATCCATTTCTTCCACCCCATTCTCAAATTGTCACGACACCTAAAGCGTTGAAGCAAATCGTTGAAACGGCTGAAACATGTGAGTCTATTTTAACACGAAGATTGGGAACATCCTAGCCATGCCCGTCACACATCTTCGAAAAAAGCCTGAGGCAAAGCCAGCCCGTTCGCGGCGGGCCCTAACTTGGACCCCCACCAACAAAAAAATAGCCAGTCCAAGGTGGACCGGCTAGGTGACAACAACGCCCGCTGACATTGATCAACTGGACTTCACAGCGCGGCGGCTCAGGGTGCGTCAACCCCGGCTGACCACGACTTAATCGCTGGCCGCGCTGACGGCGATCACCGCGTCACTGACGGTGATTTGCTTAGTGATCAGGCCCTCATCGTAGAACAGATCGGCGATCCGTTGCTGCTCCTTGACGACGGCGCTGGTCATGGCAGTCATGGCGTATGAACGCCGTGTCACCATTTTCTTCACGATTGTTTTGGAAAGCCCCAATTGTTCGCTCAACATGCTGATCAGTTTGGTCTGGTGTTCGTTGGCCCAGGTCATGTCGTCTTGGAGGTATTCCAATAGATATTGCGAAACTTCGGTATTGTTCTTAGCAAAGGTGCTGGTAGAGAGAATGAAATCGCGGCTGTTGGTCACGCCACCAGTCCCATTGAAGAGAATCTTGGCGCCTTGATTGACTTGCGCCGTGGCGGTCATTGGATCCCAAGTCGCCCAAGCGTCAACTTTCCCTTGAGCAAAAGCCACACTGGCCGCGGAGTTCGTCAAGTTGACCCAGGTGATATCCGTGGAACTCATCCCCGCCTTTTCCAGCGCGCTGAGCAATAAATAGTGGGAAATCGTGCCTTTGGTGTAGGCGACCCGTTTGCCTTTCAACGCTTGGATCGAGGTGATCTTTGAGTTCGCGGGTACCAGAACGGCTGACCCCTTCGCTTTCGAAGAGCCCGAGGCGATATAAACCAAATCGACCCCGGCAGCTTGGCTGGTGACCGGTGGCGTATCGCCGGTGCGGGCATAATCAACGGCGCCTGATTTCAGCGCCTGCATCAGCGCGGTGCCATCCTGGAATTCCTTCCAAACGACTTTGTAGCCCTTCGCTTTCATTTTCTTGGCGAAAACCCCGCGTTGCCGGGCAATATCGAAAGGATCAGCCTTTTGGTAGCCTAACACGATTTTCGTCAGGCCGGTACTCGTCGTATGTAGTTGGCGATAGCCAAACCCAGCAACAACCAGCCAGATCACTAGGAAGAACCCCAGTAAAATTTGTCTTGTTTTCCGTTGCATTAGGCACCTCCGGCCATAGATTCTAGTAGCTGCGCACGTAACTGGGCGCGGACAACCTTGCCGATTGAATTACGAGGCAACTCTTGTTGATAATAAATCAAAGTTGGGCGTTCGAAGCGCGCTAAATGCTTCGCGGCATACGCTTGAATTTCATCGGTGGCGGCAGTTTCGTCCACCCCTTCCCGCAAAACCACCACGGCGGTGACCGCCTCGCCATAAATTTCATCTGGCAGGCCGACGATGGCTACTGCGGCAATGAAATCCAATTCGTTCAGCACCGCTTCAACATGATTCGGGGCAACTTTCTCGCCGCCGCGACTGATCATTTCTTTACTGCGACCATTGATGAACAAATAACCATCCTGATCCAGATAACCCAGATCCCCGGTCAAAAACCAGCCATCTTTGAACGATTCCTGATGAGAATCCAAATAATCGGTGATGACATGGTCACCACGAAGCGCGATTTCCCCGGTAACTTGCGGTTTGTTTGTAAATTGACCGTCCCGATAAATCATCAGTTCGGTCCCACAAGGTTTCCCCGCCGAGCCGATTTTCGGCGCGTCCAGCGGATTGATCGTCGCCTGACTGGCGGATTCGGTCAGACCATAGCCTTCCAGGATTTTTGTTTTGAAACGATTTTGGAAGGCGCTGAATTTGTCCTTTGGTAAGGCAAAGGAAGAGCTGCGGACAAAGCGCAGGCGTAATTGATCCCGATATTTCAAATATTGTTGATTGGCCGCCGGGTTCAAGAGTAAGATCGTGATGATCGTTGGCACCACCGCCGACCATGTGACCTCATTTTCAGCCAATTGTTGCCAGTAATGAGAAGCGCTGAATTTCGGCGCGATCACAATCTTGCCACCAGCCAGGCGCATGGACAACACCGACATCACTTGGGCGTTGATGTGGAATAAAGGCATGGTAACCAAGACGGTGTCAGCGGCGGTCATTTGTTGACTGGCCACATTGTGGTGGGCCTCGTTGATAATCATTTGTTGGGTCAATCCAACCCGCTTCGGCTTACCAGTCGTCCCTGAGGTGTTCAAGATCAAGGCCAGGTCCGTGGGCCGCACCGTTCCCGTCGGCGCCACATCGCGAAAAACCAACTTCGCGAAATTCGGTAAAAGCCACAGCGAGTCCGTCGAACGCAAGTGAAGCTCAATCGGTTGCAGACCCAAGCGCTCGCTCACACCCGCCACCAATTCCGGTTCCACAATAGCCCCGGCGTAATCATGCGCCTGCCAATCACGGACCAATTCTTCAACCGGGGTCGTGTTGGACAACGGATGGGCAATGATTCCGCGTGCCCACAGCGCTTGCATCAATTCCGGATAGACCGCGTGGTTGCCTAGCGTCAGAACGATTTGATCTTGATAACCAATTTTTTGAGCGGCGAAGGCGGCCGTCAGTTGAGCCACATCGGCAGCCACATCAGCCCCTGTCAACCAAGCCGCGGCAGCCACATTTTTCAAAAGTGGCCGTTGGGGAAAGTCTGCTAATTGTTTTTGTAAAACATCATTTAATTCAGTCATGTGCGGGAACTCCTTTCTTGCGGCGGAACTTGGCGAGAAACTTCAACTTCTGGGGACGGCCGATCAAATAGCCAAAAGGTGTCACCCGGTAACAGAAGTAGGCCAAGCCAAACGAACCGCCTAAAACAAATAAATAACCAAGGGGTAATAACAGTAAGAGCAACCAGCTAGGCGTATAAGCCAAGTAGGCCAACACACCGCGAAGCATCATTAAAGGGATGGTCTGGACCAAGTAGATCCCAAAGGCGACGCGCGCGGACAAATGAATCCCCGTGGTCATTGTTTCACTTAACTGCGACCGTTTCTCAGCGTAGTTAAGCCCGATCAGGAAAACAAAAGCCACCATGATCACGGCGTAAAGCATCATCAGCGGTTGATGGATCTCGACGGCTTTGGCGTAACTAAGTCCTAACACGCGGCGATTGAAGAAATACAAACCAACTGTTGCCAGAGCGCCAACGCCAGCGGCCCAATAAATGCGACGAGCATGCCGTCTTAAAAGCGCGACCACCGCCTGATAATGGATCGCCGTATAGGCGCCAGCGACGAAATAGAATTGGTAAGTCAATAAATTCATGCCATACGCCCGAAAAAGATAGGGCCAGCCTGAGCGGTCCACACCGGGCAACCAATATTTGATCAAGGTGACCAGCGTCAATTGCAGGAGGAAACTCACCAACAAGATTTGTTCATGATGCCCTGCCAAGCGTTGGAATAACTTCACCAGTAAAGGAAAAACCAAATACAATTGGAAAATCACGAAGACATAATATAAATAGAAGCGATTGCCATGGAGCACCGCGGATTTGAAACCCGACCAGAAATCAGCGCCAGTTAGGCCCGCGGTCGTTCCGGCCAAGGTGATGGCCAAAAGAATCGCATTCCAGGCGAGATAAGGGATCCCCACACTACTGTATCGTTTACGCCAGAAGGTCAACCAATTCGTGTTTTTCCGCTGGTAATAATTCAAGAATAACACCACGCCAGTCATGAACATGAAGCCCATCCGCGTGAAGTGCAATGATAAATGCGTCGCGTGGAGGAACAGTTGACCGGCGGACCCAGCCGCCATGCTCTGGGAGAAGACCGAGGTGGTATGATTCAACAAGACACCGAAAATAAAAATGATCCGCATCAAGTCAACTTCGTGTAAATAGGGGCGTTTGGCCTTGCCGGCAGAGTCCTTCTGTTGACCAACCATGAAAGTAGTGGCGACCCCAGGCCCATTAACCGGCGCGCTGCTAGTGGATCGCTGGTTGCGCGTTGTTGAGGATACCATCAACTGGCCTCACCGACAATCTCCTGGAGCACCCGCTCGGCGACAATCGCCACCTCAGCAGGATCTTGATGATCGCGGACCTGCTCCTCATATAAGTTGGTATGGTCCTTGATGACCACGATCCGATCCGCCATCCGCGCCGCTTCTTGAACATCATGAGTCACTAAGATCGTGGTCAATTGTTGTTGCCGACAGACGGATAAAATCAGATCCTGCATATTCCGCCGCGTCAACGCATCAAGCGCGCCTAAAGGCTCATCCAGTAAAAGCAGTTGTGGCCGCGCCATCAAAGCGCGGGCCAACGCGACCCGCTGCTTTTGACCGCCTGATAATTGCGCCGGATAAACATCGGCGAAGTCGGCCAACCCGACCAGCGCCAACATTTTGCGTCCCTGTTGTTGTAACTGCTTCGTCTTTTGCTTAAAGGTGACATTTTGTAGCACTGTCATCCAAGGTAGGAGCCGATCATTTTGAAACATCACCCGAATTACCGGACGATCACCGGCGAAGGTCAAGGTGCCACTTGTTTGTTCCTCCAAACCAGCAATCAAGCGTAGAAGCGTACTTTTGCCACCGCCACTCATCCCCACTAGGGCGACGAATTCGCCTTGGTCGATTTGAAGATCGGCGTTGCTCAGTGCGGTTTTATCGGCGTATTTCTTTGTTAATTGACTAACGGTCAACATTGTTGCGGTCAAATCAATGACCTCCTTTCTGTTGTTGCCAGCCTAGCGCCAGCGTTTCAATATTCTTAGCGATCAAATCGGAAAGTTTCCCTAATAATGCGTAGATCACAATACAAAGTAGGATGGTTTCCATATCCATGAAGTTCTGAGCGTTGGTGGCCATGTAACCGATGCCGGAATCCGCGGCCATGGTCTCAGCGACGATCAAGGTGGTCCACATCACGCCTAGGGCATAACGAAGCCCCATTAGGATCGTTGGTAACGCCCCCGGGAAAATAATCTTTGTAAAGAGCGCCTTGCGGGACAAGCCATAGGAGCGTCCCATTTCAATCAATTCCGGATCAACGGACCGAATGCCGTGGAAAGTGTTGATGTAGACTGGGAACATCACTCCCACCGCAACCAGTGAAATCTTCGCGACTTCACCGATCCCCAAGGTCAAAATAACCACGGGAATCAGCGATAGGTGCGGGATATTACGCAACATTTGAATCGAACTGTCGGTCAAGGCGCGCATATGGGTCGACAACCCATTAACAAAACCTAGTAGAAAACCGATGCTGCCACCAATCAACAACCCCATTGTGGCGCGGTACAGGCTGATACTAATATTCTTCGGCAAAGTGCCATTAACGGTCAGACCAATGCCGTCTTGAATCACCGCCAGCGGTGAAGGCAAAGTGCTACTGGCGACCCAGCCGAAACTGACCACCGCTTGCCAAGCCACGAGCAGCGTCAACGGCACGATCCAGGGTAAAACTTTTTGCCAAGAGATTTGCCGCCAACCGGGGCGTTTCAATTGTGGATCAAGGGAATGTGTTTTATTGAGAACTGCTGTATTTTCCATCTGGAAGCACTCCATTCATTGTTTCTGCAAGTCACGCGGTCACACATCTAGGCGCTGGTAAGCAGATCATCGACCTTCAAAGCAAGGTGATTACGTTTAAGTTGTTATCAAGATTACGCCCTAGTTGCGAAACTTTGACGGACGCACCGTGATGAAACAGGTAAGTAAATATGAATAATCATTAGCCAAATATGAATTTTTATCAGTAAAAGCTAATTGGCCTTGACATTTGTAAGACCGCCCTACCCTTGAAACACCACGATTTGAAGCAAGTTATGCCAACCCGTGACCCCCAAAAATATCGACTAATCGCCAACAAATCGAAAAAAATCAAATTTGTTCTTCCCTTTTTCGTATTTTCTGGTAAAATAAATAGTGTTGTTGCCGCTGTGGCGGAATTGGCAGACGCGCAGCGTTCAGGTCGCTGTATCCTCACGGGTGTACAGGTTCGACTCCTGCCAGCGGCATTTTCAACGATATCTCGGCTCGCTAGCAATGAATTTTGCTGAAGGGGCCTGATGTCAAGACCTGATTAAGACTTCCAATTTATTTTGGAGGTCTTTTTATTTTTACTCGGACAAAATAAGCCCGCGTCAAAATAGATAAAGCAGGTATCGCTGGTCCCAGTTTGATCAGCGATACCTGCTTTTTGGTTTTAGGCGCCGCATTCTTGGCTTCAATCATGCTCCTTGTTCATCGCAAAAATTACTTCAAATTATTCAACCAGCTATGGTCGCGCAATTCGTCCAGGTTTCTGATAAATACGGATTGCAGCTTGATAAACCGTTTCAGTGTATGGAAGTATTACCGATTGAGTAGGATGCTGATTACCAAGTCGCGCTTGGGTAGTCATTACCTTCCCCCCAATCTTTATCCCCGCAGTTTAATGACATGCTTGGGTCAAATATTGTCTAGATCGACTTCTTCATCAGTTCCTTAATGATCACCTGACTGACTCTTTTCACTTTGATTGAAAACAATTTGTAGCTTTGGAAACTGAATCGCAATCCAGTCAACGATTTCTTCGTTCCTGGCCCATTCAGAATTCGCATCCAACCCAGACTCATATAAGAACGCATGAATCAGCTCATGGCGCAAGGTTTTTCGAGTATACACTTCTAAATCTTCCAACGAATTCTCATCAGCAACGAAATCACCGATATAAATATTTATTGTCGAAGTATCAGTAACCGCATCGAAATTCTCTAAAATAGGTTTGTCTGTCTTGCCACATGCAAATGAACTGTGTACTCAACCCCCAGAACCTTGACTTTATCCATTATATCGCCTCTGCCCTAGGGTTCAATCAAGCCTCCAAAGCAAACCCTGAAATATTAATTTGATTAAATACCGCATTTCTCTTTACTGAGTAGCCACGCCAAAATAGTCGAACTTCAATTCACTATCACCATTCTCGAGATTCTCAACTTTTTCGAATTTTAGCGTTTGTCCTGCCTTCAACCAAATAATCAATGACTTTTCTTTTTCCATTTCTACCATTCCTTTCAATTTTGGGTACAAAAATAGCACTTAGCCGAGTACTAGGTGCTACATGCCTGCCATTATATCTAAGATGCTCTCACACATTTTGCCGATTGGAGTTGGCTCATACTCGGCGTCAAATCCCTTAGTTTGAAGAAGCGTAGAAATGACGTCGTCAATTTGAAAATATTCGTCATCCGTTAACGTCTTTTCAAAGTCCACTTTAACGCCGTGATTACGCATAAACTCAATTTGGTCTTTCGAGAACATCATTTCTCACTTCCTTTGCCGTATCGATTTCGAAACTTTTTACTTGTTGGATAGGTTGTAATGACCTGTTTTGTGTCCGGATTCAGAACCACAACAGTTCGTTCGCCAATAAACCGTTTGGCACGTCGACCAAAATCATCTACCTCTACTGGATCCTCGTGCATTGGATGTGCAAGCGCCTCGGCAATATCAGCATTAGTTATTTGCCGTTGATTTTTTCGAACTCGACTGTGTTTACTGTTTACGAATTCTTGACCTTTGGACGTTGGTGCAATTTGTTTCCTCAATTTAATTTTAGCATCTTTATTAGCCTGAGCCAACTGTAACTCACGTTTCCTCTGCCACGTTTTTTTTCGCTTTTCACGTGCTGCAGCTTGCCTTTGCGGCTCTATTCGTTGTCGTTCTTTACTTCTTCTGATTCTTTCCTTTTTCGTCAAAGTGTAACTGCCATATTTATCTTTGACGTACTTCCGCTCACCCTCTTGGCCTGTGTGAACTTTTTCTCTCTTTCCGTCGGCTGGTTGATAGTCCACCTGCAATGACAACGATTATCTGATCACTCAAAACGATTACCTTTACTTCAGAGGTCTTTTCATTGGCTAGTTATTCAACTTTGCGCGCTATTTTATCAACTATTCCCTTATAATAGCGGTCTTGATATGTTTAATTTTCAATACTATACTTTTTGACGCCGCATAGTCGGGTCAATAGTAGCCAATTGACTTAGCTTGACAAACCGTCGAAATAGCCCCTATCATTAATTACTGTGTTTTACAAAATCAATCAGCACTAAAGAGCCCGCCGTACTCAGTGACGTGCGTTGTTTGATCACGGTAGTGGCGCCCATCGATCGAAAACGGCGCTATCCATATAGAGAGGATCAGTGAAATGCGTTCATCAACTGAAATGTTTGCTTTGATTTTAAAAAAGGCCCAAACCGACCCCCGGATCCGGGCGGTTTATTTGGAGGGTTCGCGGGTGAATCCTAGCGTTCCTAAAGATATCTTTCAAGATTATGACATTGCTTATGTCGTTGACGACATCAAACCATTTTATCAGGAGCAAGCTTGGTTGGATCAGTTTGGTCCGCGGCTTTATTGGCAACTTCCTGACGACAACGCCTACTTTCCACTAGCGGAAGCCGCCGATGCGTATGGCTGGTTGATCCAATTCGCGGATGGCAATCGCCTGGATCTGCATGTTCGGACACTCAACAACGCCCTGAATCATCTGAAAATGTATCAGATCCTTTTGGATAAGGATCATTGCTTGCCTCAACCGACCGAATTGACAGACCAACGTTATTGGGTGCAACGCCCCACTAACGCCGAATTTCGGGGGACCTGCAATGAATTTTGGTGGTGTTTGAACAATGTGGCTAAGGGCTTGTGGCGCCAAGAACTCCCCTACGTTTTGGATATGTTGGACTTCAACGTCCGGCCAATGTTGAAGCAAATCTTGAATTGGCAGATCGGCGCGGCTCATGATTTTCAGATCAGTGTCGGTAAAAATGGTAAATATTACCGCCAACTTTTGCCAACTGCGGTTTATCAGCGCTTCCTCGCCACTTACGCGACCGGCGATGTTGCGGCTGTCTGGTCAGCTGTGACGGTCATGTGCGATCTCTTCCAAGAAGTCGCCGGCCAGTTGAGCCAGCAACTAAACTTGACTTATGATTGGCAAGAAGCCACCAATAGCCGCCTCTTTCTTGATCATATCCGCCAGTTACCAGCCGATGCTTCAGAAATCTACTGATCAGTCGCTCCTGTTGCCCATAAATAACCGCCAAAAAAAAGGGGGGCTGATGGTTACTCACCACTTCCATGCTTGTTTCGATAAAACCTACACCCGTTTAGCAACACCGTCAAATTTCAGAACGCCTAAAAGCGGCGGTGAGTCGTAAAATCGAGTTGCCCTTGTGGCGCCACGGCGAATCAATGCAAGCTTGATTTTGATGATTGCTAAATTGTTTCGGTAGATTTCAAAAAACTATTGAAATCTACGTGTAAATTCGATATGATATTATATGTAGTTTTTAACAACATGCGGGTGTAGTTTAGTGGTAAAACATTAGCTTCCCAAGCTGAAGTCGCGAGTCCGATTCTCGTCACCCGCTTAGCTGGAATCCTTGATCAACAAGGGTTCTTTTTTTATGAGCAGATTTTAAACGAATGTGTCAAAATCCGATGCGATCTCCATCCCCATCTGACAAACGCCTTTACGAATCCCGGCAACACCACTATCATGGAGAGTAGTTGTTGCTAGCTGTGGGAAGTGCCTGGCAATCGGCAGTTGGGAATTTGGGTCAGTAGACTGAGAAATGAAATAAAAAGGATGGGTGTCACAATGATCGATTTAACGGAACCAATTCTTAGGCAAGTGATTCAACCGCGACCGGCGGAAAGCCATAAAGGAACTTTCGGTCGCGTTCTTGTTGTGGGTGGCAACGAACAATATGGCGGCGCGGGGATCATGAGCGCCAGCGCCGCCTTGTTTGCAGGCGCGGGGCTGGTGACACTGGCCAGTGCGGCGGTCAATCGCACGGCGCTGCATGCCCGTCATCCGGAGATCATGTTTTTGGATTGGGCTGAAACTGCCGCCTTACGCGCAAGCATTCAAAGCGCTGATGTGATCGTGGTTGGCCCCGGCCTAGGACTTGATCCAGGTGCGCAGGCGCTTTTACGGATGGTGTTCACCGCAGTCAGCGCCAATCAAAGCCTGATCGTTGATGGCTCGGCGCTAACCTTAGTCGCTGGCGGGGCCATCCCCTTGCCCCAACAGCCACAATTGATCCTAACGCCCCATCAAGAAGAATGGCATCGCCTGAGCGGGCTGCCAATTGCTCGTCAAACAGTCAGTGCCAATCAAACCGTGCTGGCTCAACTACCGGCGACGACGATCTTGGTCCTGAAGCAACATCGCACCCAGATCTATGCTGGTCAGGAGGTTTTCCGTAACACCACCGGCGTCGCGGCGATGGCCACTGGGGGCATGGGTGACACCTTGACCGGGATCATTGCCGCGTTTTGCGCTCAATTCGGTCAAAGCAAAAAACCGTTACCAGCGACACTGGCAGCGGTCTATCTTCATGGTTTAGCCGGGCAAGAACTGGCTCAGGATCACTATGTTACGCTTCCCAGCCAAATCTGTCCCCAATTACCTATTCTAATGGCGCGTTTCAGCTGTGCTGGCCTTTAAGGCAGTTAATTCAGCGGCGGTCAATTCACGATAAGCGCCACTGGCCAGATTTTCAGGCAAGCTCAAAGGGCCAAAGGATTGGCGTTGCAATTGTAAAACCGGATGGTCAAAAGCCATCAGCATTCGTTTAACTTGATGATATTTACCCTCAGCAATCGTCAGCGCCACTGTCGATTGCTTTTTTTCGGTGTCCACTGCGAGAATTTCTAGTTGCGCCGGTTGCGTGGTAAAGTCGCTCAACTTGATGCCTTGAGCGAAGATGGTGCTGAGTTCCGGTTGAACCAAGCCAGCCACCGTGGCCAGATAACGCTTGGCGACGTGATATTTTGGTTGTAATAAGCGGTGCGCCAACTGGCCATTATTAGTGATCAACAAAAGCCCAGTGGTGTCGCGATCTAAGCGGCCTACTGGCGCTAAGTCACGATAATGGGGCAACGTTGGTGCTAGTAACTCCAAGACCGTTGGCGCCGTCAGATCCGTGGTCGCGGTCAAGACTCCCGCTGGTTTATTCAATAAATAATAACCAAACTGAGTATAGACCAGGAGTTGCCCCGCAACGGCGACCAGATCGGCGGAAGTCACCTGCTGGCCCGCGTTTTTGACCACTTGACTATTGATGGTAACGACTTTTTGCTTGATCAGGGCCCGCACTTCTTGGCGACTCCCCTGACCCATGTTTGCCAGATAGCGATCAATTCTCATCTAATGTGTAACCTCCGCCGTAAACCGCTGATGCGATTGCCAATGATGCGATCAGCCAAACGCGTTCTCAAGATTAGATACCCATAAATCGCGACGCCAATGACCACAGCAATAATCAAAATGACGGCCGCGTAGATTTTTCGTTCTGGGTTCATGACCAACGACAGCAAATTGACCGCCGTTGCCGTCACTAAATACATCAGCGCAGAGAACGCCAAGATCCCCATCATCCGCCGCGCCGTTTGCTTGACACGGAAACCATAAGTCCGCAATAGCGAACCCAGCATCAATAAACAGGTGACCAACATCCCCAAGCCAGTGGAAACCAGCGGCCCATAAACGTTGAAAAACGCAATCATCGGATATTGGAGAATTAATTTCGTGGCAATCCCCACGACCAAGTAACCCATCGCCCGTTTGTTTTGATAAAGACCTTGCATCACGGCCGCTAAAACAGTAAATAGTCCCGAGAGGATCGCCGTAAAGGCATTCAAATGTAACACGCTGATTCCCAGGGCGTCATAGCCATAAAACAACGTATACAATGGTTCCGCCACTGCCGCCACACCAAACGCTGAAGGGACCATAATGATCAGAAAGAGTTGCAAAATGTTGGTGATCTGCGCCGACATATCACGCCGATCTTTCCGGGCGTACGCCGCCGACAACAATGGCACTGCCGCCACCGCCAATGCGGCCGCAAAGGAGATGACGATCATCACCAATTTATTCGAGTTGAAGTTGAAGATTCCGAAATAAATCTCCATCTGCTTCTTGGTGACAATGAAGAATTTCGGTAACATCCGAAAGAATGTGTATTGATCGATCAATTGGAAAATCGTGATCCCCGAGCCAATCAGAATAAAAGGGAGCGCCTGGCGCAAAATATCGATGACCAACCCCCGGGGGGAAACACGAATCTCATTATCAGACTGCGCCACCAACCGATTGATCTGCGGACGCTGGCGTAAATAAAACCAGACCAAAACCAAGATGCCAAATAAGGCGCCAATAAATGCCGCAAAAGTTGATTGGACCACAGCCTCTTGATAACGACCATGGTTGATTTTCATAATTACAAAAGTTGCGCCCAATAAATAAGCGACTCGGGCCAGTTGCTCCACCACTTGCGAAATCGCGGACGGTGCCATTTCCGAGAACCCCTGGAAGTAGCCTCGAAAAATACTTAGGAACGGAATGATCAACACGGCCCAACTGAGCGCGTGATAAACAGGAATCTCCTCGGGACTTTGGGCATATAGCGGCGCGGCAAAATACATGATCGCCGCCGAGACAACGCCTAGGATCGCCATGATCCGCACGCCCGTCTTGAACAGTTGTTGCCCGATTCGATATTCATTCAACGTATTATAGTGGGCCACTTGCTTGGCGATCGCGCCGGGGATCCCGGCCGTCGAGATCATCAGGAAAATCGAATAGATATTGTATCCCTTGCCATACAAGGCGTTGGCCAGATTACCTGTTTCCGCGTTGCCGATCATTGGCAGCCAAGCCATAATGTAAACGGCCCCTAGAATTCGCGAAAAGACACTTCCCGCCGTGATCCAAGCAGAGCCACGGACAAAAGTATCGCGGTTAGTCTCCGATTGTGCGGGACTGACCGCGTGTGGTCGATTTGTTTCTTGCGCCAATCAAAACGCTCCTTTAAGGGGGTGCGTCTCCGTCAACAGGACTCACCCCGATAATCTCAAACATCCATTAGCTTTTATTGTACCCCATTCAACAAGTAAATAAAACCGCGACCGGCAAACAAGCCGTGGTTGCAAGCTAGAATTGTATTTTTGCGCCCTGATAACTGAGCGTTGACCAGCAAAGCCAGCTCAGATCAGGTCAGCTAAATCGCCCCTGCGCAACGAGGATCAGCGCTTGATGGCTAATGACCTGTCGGCATCTAAAGCCAACGTCACCTTTTCAACCAAACTAGACAAGATTTGCCACCGCCGACGAGCATTGTTGGTTTCCTTTTCGCGCTAAATCATTAAAATATAATTACAGGAACAAAGCTTGACCCGCGATAAACCAACTGGGGGCGCGTCCGTATGGAAAGAGAAATAGCCTTACAAGTTTTAGACGATCTCATCAAAATACCGACGGTTAATGGCTGCGAAGGCGCTGTAGCTGTATACCTTCGAGATTTGTTACACCGATATCAGATTGACAGTCAACTGATTCCACTACCGGGAAACAATAACCGAGTCAATTTAGTCGCGGAGATCGGTCCCAAACGAGGCCCGATCTTAGGCTTTACTGGGCATCAAGATACCGTGGCGGTCACTGATCCACAAAGATGGACGTATGGCCCATTTTGGCCGCAACATCGTGATGGTCATATTTTCGGACGGGGATCAACCGATATGAAGAGCGGCCTGGCTGCGATGACACTGGCCCTGATTCAATTAAAGCAGGATGCACATTTCCATGGTCGGGTGCGCTTGCTGGCTACTGTTGGTGAAGAATTAGGCGAATTGGGTGCCCAACAACTGACGCAGTTGGGCTACGCGGCTGATTTAGCTGGGCTAGTCGTCGGCGAACCCAGCAACGCCTCCAACGCGCTGATTTTGCAACGGCTGGGCGGTAGTGGCTTGGTTTCCATGCCAGCCACAGCGCCACAAGCTTATGGTCGGCATCTGCTCTTTCGCGGCCACAAGGGCTCACTGGACTACATGGTCAGCGCCACCGGCAAAGCGGCTCACAGCGCCCTACCCAACTCAGGAATCAACGCGATCGACAACCTTTTAGCTTATTACCAAGCGCAACAACTTTACTTCCAGAAATTGGCAACGATCGAGAACAATTTACTGGGCCCGATCAACGCGGCGGTGACCGTGATTCAAGGCGGCGAGCAGGCGAATACCATTCCCGAGCAGGCACGCTTACAGGTGAAGATCAGAACGATCCCGGACTATCCCAATCAACGGATCGAGGCCGATTTGGCAGCGCTGGTCACCCAGCTTAACGATGCCGATCCTCATCTCAAACTGGTGCTCACCATATTGTCCAGCCAACCCGCCGTCATCACCCCTTCTGCTTCACCATTGATCCAAGCTGCCACCAATGCGTATCAGAAAATTTGGCATGAACCCGCCTTAGTTTTAGGCGCGCCTGGTGGTACTGACGCCTCCCAATTCATTCAAGGAACCCCCCAACTTCCGGTGATCATCGCCGGTCCCGGAAACGAAAGCGCCCACCAAATCAACGAATTCGTCAATCAGGTGGACTACTTGGATTATTGTGAACTTTATCAACTCTTGGCCAAAATCTATTTTGGTGAGATTCCCTTAGATTCCCGCAATTAAGTCGGGATAGTGGACCTCACAACTGACGGCTGATTCCTCTAGGCCAATAACTGACCTAGAACGCGTAAGACGCCATTCTCCTCATTTGAAGGCGCACGGTAATCCGTCAAATCCAGCAAAATCTGTTCAGCGTTCGCCATGGCGTAAGCACGCCCAGCCAGCTTGAACATTTCCTGATCGTTGGCGCTGTCGCCGAAAACAACCATTTGTTCAGGGGCGATCCGGAAATGCTCGCCTAAGATTTGCAGACCAAAGGCTTTATGCAACTTAGGATTGATCATATCTAAATAACCAAACCCAGAACTGGTCACATGTAGATCAGGCCAATCCTTGAAGGCCGCTTCAATCAGCGGCACTTCAGCAGGCTCAACTCGCGCCGTCAACTTGAGGATCTGTTTGTCTTTGATTTCCGTCAAATCATCAAACTCTGCTAGACTAGCGCAGTAGTGTTCTGATTCCTCTTTGAAGAATTCCGCGGAATTTGCGGGGAAATAACCAGCCTCTGGGGTGGAAACAATATAGTTCGCGCCAGGAATCGCCTTAACCGCAGCTACCGCCCGGGTCAAAGTGGACCAGCTGAGCCCACCACAGAAGACTTCGCGGCCGTGAGCCAACGTTAACGCGCCATTTTCCGCCACGAAATTCAATTGATCCCGCAAATCATCCGGAAACAGCCGCGCCAAATGGGGGTATTGATTGCCACTAGCGACGACAAATTCGATGTTCCGTTCCTGCATCACCTTAAACAAACGCCGAAATTCGGCCAGATCATAATGATTGTTATGATCTACGAAAGTTCCGTCGATATCAACGGCCACCAATTTCAAATTATCCATGTTCCACCTCAAATAATGTTCTAGACTTCCATTATAGCAAAGACGTGACACTGAAGACGATTTTTCAACAACTTTCTTTCCGCCTTTTCAAGCAAAAAAGTGTGAGCCGACCCGGGTAGCTTCTGAGCATTAGCCTAGCAATTGTTTTGGAAGCCGCACTATGCTTCCGGAACAATTGCGTAGCTAAGCGGAAGAATCTAGGTCGGCGAACACGTTTCTATCTTGTCCGCGGCTTGCGCTGCGAAATTCGGGGTGAGCTCGCTGTGGGCGTCACTTTGAGCTTCGCAAAACCCGAAAATCTCAAAGCTGAGCCTTGTCCTAAGCGGCAGAGCCGCCAAGGACAATTTCACGGCGATCTCACCCCGAATTTCTCCGCTCCAGCCGCTCAACGTTTTAACAGCCGTTTGAGCATTCACGCCGGCCAGCAAGCTATGACCAATTGATGGGGATCCACGCAATTGACGGCCGTGATTAGTGGTCTCAATCCTTAGATTGGTGACGCCATGAAAGTACGGCCGATGACTCAGATTTAGTTTCGATGAACCCGATAAATCCGATAAACCCATCGCATTACGGTCTTTCGCGGGTGGCAATTGGTTGACTCCAGCTCACAAACGTCCTTCGCCAAATTATCCAATTTGATTGCAGATGAGCTGATTCCCACTTAATGATTGCCTGGCGCAAGCAAAAAAAGCGTGTTTCTGACAGACACTGCGGTTGACAAAAGCCACCGCGTGATTGTCAGAAGACACGCTTTTTTGCGCTTGCTTATTTTATTCAAGCGGAGTGTTGACAGATGAAAAGCTTTAATTGATCAGCCACTTCGTTTTGAATTGCTTTGGCACGTGCGACCTCCGTTAGCGAACAGCCAATTGATCGCGTGGGTGCGCGCCGTTTTCGTCTAAACAGGCGGCTTTTATTTAACGACAATGTTCACGATTTTGTTCGGGATCACGATCACCTTGACCACCTGTTGATCGGCGATGAAAGCTTGAACGTGTTCGTCATTAAGGGCTTGCGTCTGCAAATCGTCCTTGGCGGTATCTTTGGCGACTTGCAATTTCGCCCGCAACTTACCATTGACTTGAACGATTACTTCAGTGGTATCATCAACCAATTTACTGGCGTCAAAAGTTGGCCAAGACGCATAAGTCAAACTTTCGTGATGGCCCAACTTCTCCCAGATTTCTTCCATCATATGAGGCGCGATCGGGGCCAACAATTGCACGAAGCCCGCCACATAGTCCGCGAAAAGAACTTTTTCTTTGTAGGCTTCATTAATGAAGACCATCAATTGGGAGATGGCTGTGTTGAAGTGCAGTTGCTCATAGTCGGCGGTGACTTTTTTGACGGTTTGATTGTAAACCTTGTCTAAATGGCCATTGTTCATCATCGTAATGCGGTCGCGTAACTTGTCGTCATCATCGACGAACAAGCGCCAAACCCGATCAAGGAAGCGCCGCGAACCCGCCAAACCTTCTTCGCTCCAAGAAATCGAAGCATCCAACGGTCCCATGAACATTTCGTACAGGCGTAACGTGTCCGCGCCATACTGGTCAACGACCTCATCGGGATTGACCACATTGCCTTTGGACTTGGACATTTTCTCGTGATTATCCCCTAAGATCATGCCCTGATTGAATAATTTCTGGAATGGTTCTGGCGTGGGCACAACACCGAGATCATAAAGGAATTTATGCCAGAAACGGGCGTACAGTAAATGCAAGACCGCATGTTCCGCGCCGCCAATGTACAGATCAACAGGCAACCAGTCCTTCAATTTATCAAAATCCGCCAACGCTTCTTGATTGTGGGGATCGATGTAACGCAAGTAATACCAAGATGATCCCGCCCATTGTGGCATGGTGTTCGTTTCCCGGCGGCCCTTGCGACCATTGGCATCCACCACATTGACCCAATCAGTTAAGTTGGCTAAGGGACTTTCACCGGTGCCTGATGGCTTGATGTTGGTTTCTTTCGGCAAGCGCAAAGGTAGTTCGGCTTCAGGAACCAAGGTTGTTTCCCCGTCTTCCCAATGGATCACTGGGATCGGCTCGCCCCAGTAACGTTGGCGGCTGAACAACCAGTCTCGCAGTTTATAATTGACCTGCTGTTTGCCCACACCTTTTTCCGTTAACCAAGCGATCATCTTGTCAATTGCCGCTTGTTTATCCAAGCCATCCAAAAATCCCGAATTGATATGAACACCATCACCAGTATAAGCGGCCTGGGCCACATCGCCACCCGCGATCACCGGAATGATCGGCAACTGGAACTTGGTCGCGAATTCATAATCGCGTTCATCATGAGCGGGCACCGACATGATTGCGCCGGTGCCATAGCTAGCCAAAACATAATCGGAGATCCAGATCGGTAATTTCTGACCATTGACTGGATTGATCGCGAAGGCGCCGGTGAACGCTCCTGTCTTGTCATGGTTCAGATCTGTCCGTTCCAGATCGCTCTTGTGGCTGATTTCTTCTTGGTAGGCGGCAACCGCGGCCTGAGCAGCCGCCGTGGTGATCTGATCCACCAGTTCATGTTCCGGCGCCATCACGATATAAGTCGCGCCGAACAAAGTATCCGCCCTCGTGGTGAAAACTTTGAAATCAAGATTTGGCTGATCCGCGATCGCAAACGTCACCTCAGCGCCTTCAGAACGACCGATCCAGTTCCGTTGCATATCTTTGATACTTTCGGGCCAATCGACCAGATCCAGATCATTCAACAAGCGCTCCGCGTATGCCGTAATCTTCAACATCCACTGACGCATGGGTTTCCGATAAACCGGAAAGCCACCGCGCTCAGTTTTGCCATCGATCACTTCTTCATTGGCGACGACCGTGCCCAGATCCGGGCTCCAGTTGACCGCAACTTCTGCCTCATATGCCAAGCCTTTTTGATACATTTGTTCAAAGATCCATTGGGTCCACCGATAGAATTCTGGATCAGTGGTATTGACTTCCCGATCCCAATCATAGGAAAAGCCCAAGGAATTGATCTGGCGCTTGAAGTTGGCAATATTCTTGGCAGTGAATTCTTCAGGCTGATGGCCCGTATTCAAAGCGTACTGCTCCGCTGGCAGCCCAAACGCGTCCCAGCCCATCGGATGCAAAACGTTGAAACCTTGCGCCCGTTTCATCCGGGCAATGATATCTGTAGCCGTATAACCCTCGGGATGGCCCACATGGAGTCCCTGGCCAGAAGGATAAGGGAACATATCCAAGGCGTAGAAATTCTTTTTATTAGGATCCTCGGTGGTTTTGAATTGTTGGTTTTCCCGCCAACGTTGCTGCCATTTCTTTTCGACTGTCGTATGATTATACAAAATACGCACTCCTTTTATTCATTTTCCGCAAACAAAAAGCCCTATAAGCCAATTGCTTATAGGACGCGCGACCGTGGTACCACCTAACTTTAGCCGATTTCTGATCGGCCCTCTAACCATTAACGCTGGTCCACGCCTACCGCTACTGTCTTCACGGTAAGTTTCGCAGGTGAGTTCATCGTGATTTGCGATAGGCTCGCACTGACCGCCTACTCGCTGAGCGCAAATTTTCGATTACTAGTCCTGTGACTCGGTATGTTGTTACTGTTTAATATACACCAGAATGACCGCAAAGAGCAAGGTTTGATTGCATTTTTTCGGCGCCTGCTTGGGCGTTGGTGGTTTGCGGATGTGGTGGGGCTCCAGGTCGGGCTGGGGGTGGTGGAACGCTGCGGGCACGACTTGAAGCTTTTCGGAAGTGCACCGAAAATCTTCAAGCTCGGCCTTATTCTAGGCGGCAGAGCCGCCAAGAATAATATCGCGGCTGACTCACCCCCAGCCCGACCTTCCGCCTGACGAACGAACAGCCCACCAACGTCAGAGTGCGGAGCGCAACGGGTTGACTGCGAGCATTAACCTAGCTAAGATTTTGGAGGCTGGGTTGTGCCTCCGGAAGCCTAGCGTAGTTAAGCACAGCAGTCAGTTGCGCGCAGCACGTTTCAAAAATCAGAGTGCGGAACACAACGGGTTGACTTCGAGTATTAACCTAGCTCTTGTTTTGGAAGCGTCCTTTGCTTCCGAAACAAGAGCGTAGTTAAGCGCAGAAGTCAGTTGTGTGGAGCACGTTTCAAACCAGAGTGTGAGCCGACCTGGTCGGCTTCTGAGCATTAGCCTAGCAATTATTTTGGAAGCCGCACTTTGCTTCCGGAACCATTGCGTAGCTAAGCGGAAGAAGCTAGGTCGGCGAACACGTTTCAACGCCAGAGTGCGGAATACAACGGATTGACTTTGACATTACCTTAGCCAGAGTTTTGGAGGCGGGTTTTGTTTCCGGACTTTCGGGATTTGCAATCCTCACTACGTTTGCAAGCGTCCAACGACAGAAACGCTCATCTTTCAAATCAATGACAGCTTGACAGACAAGCTGATCTTAACCAGCTCTTAACCATGTTGGCTGTGCAGATATGCTATAATATCTCTATTAATTTAGAATAAGCAAATAAGAGGAGTCGTAAATAAATGACATCGAAGAAGACTTGGCCGTGGTTGGTCGGCATTTTATACCTAGCTTTCGCTGGGTTCATCTGGGGCGTGGTCACGCAGCAACAATGGATCCACAACTATGATAATTTGATTTATGGCTGGCTGGCGCCCTGGCATCCAGCAGCGAATAACTTTTTTATCGCCTTTACCAAGGTGGGAAATCCGCTGATCATGACGATCCTGACCGCGGTGATCCTGGTGGTGCTGATCTGGGCCAAGCATTGGCGGCTTGGTGTGTTCATTGCCGCCAACAATGGGCTGGGCGCCTTATTGAACCACGTGATCAAAGGCTGGATCCAGCGACCACGACCGACGGATCAATTGATTCGTGAAACTGGCTTTAGTTTCCCCTCAGGTCACTCAACCGCGGCAGTGATGTTTTTTGGTAGTCTGATCGTCATCGGTTATTGTTTGGTCAAATCAAAAAAATGGCGCATCGTGCTCGCCATTTTCGGAGTTTTACTGATTATTCTCTTAGGATTAAGCCGCTTATATGTGCACGTCCACTACCCCAGTGATGTGACAGCGGGCTTTCTGTTCGCCAGCGCCAATCTGATTTTACATTGGCAAGTCGGCCAGCGTTATTATTTAAGCGCTGAATTACCAGCGTGGCGATGAGCGGTCCAAAAATTGACGACAATGGCAATAACCGCCAAAATCACCCCAGTAAGATAAACCCCATGCATCGCTTGGAGTAGGATCCTCCGTAATTGGGGCAAAAGATTGCTTTGAATCTGTGTCGCCGTTTCCGGGTTGATCAATTTATTTAGCATCGACATTTTCAATTGGGGCTGGTCTTGGATCCCGCGAGCAAATAAAGTATTCTGAATAATTCCAAACACAGACATCATCAAGGTTTGGCCGATGGTCCGGGACAAGGTGTTCATCGCGGACGCCACCCCGATCTCGTTTTCGGCAACAACGTTTTGCGCGGTCACCATGGTGGTCGTAATCGCGATTCCAAAGCCGAAACCGAGGAAAGCGGCGACTAACAAGAAGACCGCAAAGCTAGTGCCCATGGGCAGAAAACTAAGAACGCCAATGCCGGCAGTGATCACGAACAAACTGACACTGACAATCCGAGTAGCCGGCTGACTAACTAACAGGCGACCAGCCAAGAAGGAACCGAAGATCCATAGGACCGAGCTGGGCGTTACGGCGAAACCACCCATGGTCGCGGGCAAACCAAGAATGCCTTGCATCCACATGGGAATATAGACTTCAAACCCGATCAACACGCCACTGACCAAAGCGGCGACTAAGTTTTGCCCTAAAAAGAGATTGTTTTTGAATAAAGCCAAGGGAATCAATGGATCCTTGGCTTTTCGTTCGGCCTTCATAAAGAAGAAACCGGCGACAACGGCGAGCACAAGCCACAGCGCGTTGATCCACGGGTTCGTGGTGCCGCCCAGGCCCTGAGCGAATAGCATCAAAGCCAACAAGAGAATACTTAACGTCGCGGAGCCAGCCACGTCGATTGGTTCTTTGGCGGAGCGGCGATCTTCTTGGAAGAAGAAAATCACCAACAACATGGTGATCAGCCCCACAGGGACATTGATGAAGAAGATCCAATGCCACGACAGGTGCTGGACAATATAACCACCCAGCAATGGCGCCACAATCGACGCGATCCCCCAAGCGGAACTATTCAGCCCAAGCACGCGGGCTCTTTTCTCGTAAGGGTAGATGTCGGCGATCATGGTAAAGGTCACGGGTTGGATCGCGCCGGCGCCCAGCCCTTGCAAGGCCCGCGACAAAATCAAGGTCAGCATGCTCTGGGAGAGCCCAGCCATTGAAGACCCAATCAGGAAAATCACCAAGCCGACGAGGAAAACGGGTTTACGGCCAATCCGATCGGCGAGTTTCCCGTAAATCGGCGTGGAGATCGAACTGGTCAACAAATAGATCGAGAAGACCCAGCTCATCATGGAAACGCCGTTCAAACTGCCAATAATCGTTGGCATCGCGGTGGAAACAATTGTCCCCTCGATTGCAGTCATAAAGGTCGCGACAAAAATCGCGATGGTTGCTAAAACAACATTGGTTTCTTTTTTCTTTTTCATACTAACTCCTTTTTTCTACCCTTGCCCTGAAATCTTGACGCCAACCTGCAGCTTCAACCCGCAGTTGGCCGTGATCAACTGCGGCGCTGCGCAATTTTTCGCAAAAAAAGACCCAATTGGAAAAAAACTTTCCAATTGGATCGCCTCTTATCTCGCAACTTCACCATTAAGAGCCGCTTTCAGACCAGCGACGCGGTCTGTGTGCTCCCATGGTAAATCCACATCTGTACGTCCAAAATGCCCATAAACTGCTGTTTGCTTGTAAATTGGGCGTTGTAAATCTAACATTTTAATGATGCCAGCAGGTCGCAGATCGAAATTGGCGTGAACCGCATCAATCAGGGCCTGTTCGCTGTATTGACTAGTTCCGAAGGTTTCAATATTGATCGAAACCGGCTGCGCGACCCCAATCGCGTAAGCCAACTGCACCTCACACTTCCGCGCTAGGCCAGCCGCAACCAGGTTCTTGGCGACATAGCGCGCCGCGTAACTAGCCGAACGATCGACCTTGGTCGCATCCTTACCCGAAAACGCGCCGCCGCCATGGCGGGCGTAACCGCCATAAGTGTCAACGATGATTTTCCGGCCGGTCAACCCAGAATCGCCTTGAGGTCCCCCGATCACGAAACGACCAGTGGGATTGATCAGAAACTTGGTCTGCGCGTCCACTAACTCCACCGGCAAAACCGGACGAATGATCTGTTCCAGCACATCTTGCTTCAATTGAGCCAAGGTGACTTCCGGATCATGTTGAGTGCTTAAAACCACAGTGTCAATTCGTTGAGGCTTGGTGCCAGTCTCGGCATCATACTCAACGGTGACTTGGCACTTCGCGTCAGGTCGTAAGTATGGTAGGCGTCCTTCGTGACGAATCTTGGCCGTTTGCCGCATCAATTGGTGCGCCAACGAAATTGGTAATGGCATCAATTCCGGCGTTTCATCCACGGCAAAACCGAACATCATCCCTTGATCACCAGCGCCGATCTGATCAAGGGGATCCACGCTAGCCGCCGTCCGTTGTTCAATCGCCTCATTGACTCCTTGGGCGATGTCAGGCGACTGTTCATCCAAAGCGACTAAAACGGCGCAGTTATGGCCATCAAAGCCTAGTTCGCCACGATCATAACCTGCTTCAATGATCGTTTTACGGACAATCGCTTGAATGTCAACATATGCCGTCGTTGAAATCTCCCCAACGACTAAAACTAACCCTGTGGTAACGGTTGTTTCACAGGCGACCCGTGCTAACGGGTCTTGAGTTAATAACGCATCCAAGATTGCGTCCGAGATTTGGTCGGCGATTTTATCTGGATGCCCTTCAGAGACAGACTCCGAGGTAAATAAGTGACGATTTTTCATTAGATTGGTTCCCCCTTCTTTAAGGTTACAAGGCAGCTCCACATTGTGTGGATCCCATCGGGAATGCTGTAACTTGCCTATGATAACATATTTATAAACTGAATAAAAGCATCTTTTTGTGGTAAAAGCAGGTGTTATGAAACAAGCCTCAAATTAGTTGCTAGGCTAACGTGCAAAGCCAACCTGCTGTGTTCCGCACTCAAAACGTGTTCGCCGCCCAGCTCCCTGTGCTTAGCTACGCAATTGTTCCAAAAGCAAAGTCCAGTTTTCAAAACAATTGCTAGGCTAATGCTCGGGACCTCCCCGGGTCGGCTCGCACTCTGTTTTTCGTTAGACTCAGTCGTCAATTGCGTAACGCCATATAAATCATAAGAGTTTGCTGGTCAGCGTGAGTGATCAAACGATTATGATAACGTTGAGCGGCTGGAGCGGAGAAATTCGGGGTGAGATCGCCGTGAAATTGGTCTTAGTGGCTTTGCCACTTAGACCAAGGCCTGATTTTGAGACAAGCCGCGGTCTTTGCGGATTGGCTCAAAACAGCGCCCACAGCGAGCTCACCCCGAATTTCGCAGCGCAAGCCGCGGGCAGGCTACTTTTGCTAGCGCCGCGTTTCACCACCCCAAGCCCGACCTGAAGCCTCACCCATACCACATTCTTAACTTGACCACCTCGCAAAAAAACATTACGATAAATCTAACTGTTAAGGAGGTCTCATCATTGAAACGAGCCAAACCACGTCGAACCGATTACTTGCTCCTTCAGATTCTAATTGAAGCCATTCCCCTACTCAGCCTGCCTTTCTTGCTAGCCGGGCACATTAAAATTGCGGTGCCCCGGGATTTCGCCTGGGTGGTCATCTTCAGTTTATTGGTCGTCACGCTGGATCAAGCCAACGATTTCTGGACGGTGCCCCTGTGGCTGACCGATCTTGTCTTGGCAATTCCGGTGGTGGTCCTCCTGATCGAGAAATCCTGGCTGATTGCCTGCCTGCTTTTAATGCAATATATTTTAAAAATCGCCATCAACCCGCAAGTCCTTGAACGAGTTGATCTGCGCCTGGGTCTTTTACTCGAACAGGGGATCATTCCGATTTTTCTCTCGATCGCCTTACTGGACACGATCAACGATTCTGTTTCCACCGGTCAAATCCTGCTGATCAGTGGGTTATATTTGGCCAAAATCGCCTTCAGTGTCCCCTTCGATAGTTTCAGTGACTTTCTCTGGCCCTTTCTAAGTTTGGTACTGATTTTTATTCTGATGGCGCGCGACCTGCTGACCCTCAGCGCGACGATCGGAATCGCGGTCGTGCTTTTAGCCAGCCTCATTGGTTACCCACGGCGCAAAGACTGGCGCCAATTTCCAGCGCTGTTGCTATTCATCATGAGTATCTTGACCAAATTACCCTGAGGATCGCGGATCGACCAGCAATCACACAAATAAGCGCCCGCCTATCGACTTAGGGGGCGCTTATTTTGACTAAACCTCAATGACGGCGCGCTTGTCGCAGCTGGCCAATCAGCAACATGACACCGACCATCACCACCAAATAACAACTGATGACCTTGATACCCATCTGATAAGTAATCTGCGCGTTCCCCAGGGTCACGGCCAGCGAACCCGTCGCGATCCCGACCACTTGCAGATAAAATCCCGGCAAGAGATGGACGATTGTTTTGAAACTTTTTAAGATGGTCACCAAATAGGCTTGGCCAACAAAAACAAAAAACGTCAAAAAGAAAGTTAACAAGTAATTCCCCGTCACTTGTTGCAGCACGAAGCTAGTGATCGCGATCGCCGGAATGATCAGGCCAGCCAAGACGATGCTCTTGCCCAGAATGGTCGCCACATTGGTCAGCGCTGGTTGCCCGGCCTGATAGGCGCTGATTGGATAATTTGTGTGACCAAAACCAGCGAATAAAGCGGCGATCAGGTCAACGATTCCCAGAATCAAGGCTACCCCGAATAACACAATAATGGTCGAAAAGCACAATTTCTCCAATAAAATTTGCCAATAACGCTGGGGCAAGAGTCCATCTAAATTCAATTTGGCCGCATAGGAACTCCGGAAAATCAGCCCGAACACATAGGCGCTGACCAGTACGACTAAGACTGGAAAGACCGTTTCCAGGAAGCGATAGCTAAACAAGATCGTGTTATTGGCGTGGGCCAGATCGACCTCAGGTAAATCAGCCGCCGCCAATGCGTGCCATAACTGTATTTTCTCGTCAGGCGCCGTTAAATTGGCCTTTAACTGTGGAAAAGCCTGATAGTTCTTCAGCGTCAGCCGATAAGCCTGCTGGTAGTCGTGCTTAAGATAGGCTTGCTTGGCCGCATCCAATCTCGTGAGACCGGCGGTTATCGCCTGCCCATCGCCCTTTTCTGCCTGCACCACCGCCAGCGCCTCTTCTAACTGGGGCCGATCGAGCTCACTTTGCTGGAGAAACGGCGAATTTTGATTGGTCGTGTTCAAGAACCAAAAGCCCAATGTTATGACGAAGAGAAAACCAAAAGCCGCCAACAAAAAATAGTTCTTCCGTGTTTGCGTCCACAACAAGGCCAGATAGCTTTTCATGCGCGCTCACCTCGCCGTTCACCATACCAGACCGCGAGCAAGACCAAACAACTATAACCCGTATTAACCAGGATGCCCCCAGGTAAACTGATCTGGGCATTTTTCGTTAGCGCGCGAAATGTGCCGGTGACCACGCCAGTTGGTCCTAAGTAATAAGTCGGCACCAATGGGGTCAAGGCACTGGCTGAAGTCTGGTCGATCAACAAATACGAGCCAATAATCAGGATCAAACTCAAGAAGAGGGTCGCGAAACTATTCCTCGTTAACTGCGCGATCAGCTGCATCGAGGCGCTGATTGCCACAATTAAGGCAATCTGCAAAACAAGGATCTTCGCGAGGACTTGCCATAGTGGCTCCAACCAATATCGATCACGGGAATAAACAAAGATCGGATAGGCAAAACTACCGGCGCCATGCCGAATCGTGCCCACTAGGAAACAAGCGAAATAGAAGATCAGTAAACAGGCAACCCCCATGGTCACAGAAACGCCGGTGCGCAAGAGAACCTTCTGCGCGGCTGGTCGCGGCAACTCCCGTTCAATATCCAGCCGTTTGAAGTAAGGGCTGATCACCAAAGGGGTCAACACAAAAATGATCACCGCCGTCAAAATGACCGGACTATATAACTGGATCGTCCGATATAAAAACGTACTTCCCCGGACTTCATAACCTTCCAGCTCCACGCCTGTCTGCCCCTGCGCTTGTTTTTGGGCCAAGAGTAACATCTTCGCGATTGTATTCGTCATACCCGGAATACTGACGATCTTCGCCAACTGATCTGCTGGCGTATGTTTCTTTTGCCAGGTTAGGAGAGCGATTTGATTGGTTAAATAGGTTTGCTCATCGCCTTTTTTCAGTGCCTTGACCATGGCCTGCAAATATTGGCGTTGCTGCACCAAATTGGTTACCGCCGGCGAATCGGCGCTAGCAATTTGCTTATTCTGTTTGATATAGCCGTTGTAATCCTTGATCCTCAGCTCCGTTTGATTGAGCAGACTGTTGGCCCCAGTCGCATTTCTTTCATTATTCCAATTGAGCAGTGTGATCAACCCAACGAGCAGGATCAGCACCAGATAAAGACTGCGACGTCGGTAGCCTTTTTTGAGTAGGATTTTGACGTAGCTCATCCGCGCTCACCCCAATCCCGCGGCAGTTCCGCTGAGGCAATCAGTTGTTGCTTATCTAGGATATAGAAAGTGTCAGCCACGGATAACAGACTATCGTTTTGATGGGAAGAAAACAAAATCGAGGTGCCCCGCTGTTTGGCCGCCTTCATAAAGCTGATGAATCGCGCTTGACTGTCCAGATCCAGCCCCAGCGTCGGTTCATCCATCAGCCAGTACGGCGTGTTGGCCACATAGTAAAGCGCCAGGACCGTCTTTTGCTTCATCCCCAAGGAATATTTGCGAATCGGTCGGCGGAGGAACGGCCGCATTTCCCAGAAGTCCACCGCTTCCTCAATTAGTCGCGAATTACCTTGCCACTGTTTTGCCACAAATTTCAAATAATCCGCCGCCGTCAAGTTGCCGTCGAACCACTCGCCGGTCTCAAAATAAAACAGATTCTTCTTTTTGGCCAAGGTGGGCAAGCGCTCGTTGGTTTGGTCAGCGGTCAGATATATTTCCCCGCCTTTCAAAGGGAGCAAGCCGGCGATCGTGCGCAATAAAGTCGTCTTGCCTGAGCCGTTGGTGGCCACCAACCCATAAATCTGCTGATCAATGCGCATCTGCCCAGACCGCAGTAAAACATCGTTGCCAAACGCTAAATCGACATCTTTAATAATAATCATTTTTCTGCTCCTCGATGACTCAAGACCCTTTTCCACATGTGTTGTATTTATTTTAACAAATATTCAAAAAAAAAAAAAGGAGATCATGAGAACTTTAATAAAAATGATTTCGCGTGGTTCCGCGCCGAATTTCTGCTGGTCAAAGCCAGCAACAGCCAGCTCCAAACATAAGTAGCCGCCACACGCGACCCATTGACGGTCATCGTGTGGCGGCTATTATCATGTTCAAGGCAGATCAACATTTGGGAATATTAATTTAAGTGAGCGCACGGGCACCTCAGTCAACGGGCAGGCCTGACGCTACGGCCTACCGCAGCAATGACTGGATCAACGGCTGAATCAATGGCTGGGTTGCTGGCCGGCCTACTGCTGCCGCAACTGGCGGTCACGCCGTAGCAAGCGACCCCAGGCGAACAGAAACAACCCGACCACGCCTAACGCCAACGCATAGGCAGCCGTGCCAATGAATTGGCCGCGCTGATTGAACAGCATCGTAAAGAAGTTGCCCGCTTGCACCCCTAAATACCGTTGGACCAGCTGCGAAGCGTAAAAACCAGCAGCGACAAAAGCCCCCAATTCAATGACGGCGAGAATCACGGCCACTAGCCGGGCCCAGCGACTGCGCAATAAGCCCAAGACCACCACCGTGATCGGCAGCAATACCAACAACTTAGCCACTAGCGCCAAGCTTTGCGCGGCATTACCGGTCGCCGCGGCCACTGTTGTTGCCGTTTGACTGGCGATCCCCAAGGCAGCGCCAGCCGTGGTGACCAAACTGTACAAACTAGTGGGCGGCGTTTTGAGAAAACTACTAGCCAAGGTGCCATAAAGCGCCAACAAGCCTGAAAAAAGCAACAAGATTCCGGACACACCCCAATCAAGGCGCTGCTTTTGGCGGCGTGAATGAGGTAGATGTGCCTGCGGTAAATGGTGCTGGCGGCGGCGCTTGGTCTTTTTCTTGGTCACTTTCTTCGTGGTAGTCGTGCGCCGACTGACTTGGTCTGATGACCTGACCGGTGAACTCGGTGCGCTGGACTGTGGTGAAACGTCGTGGTCGGATTGAGCAGCAAGCGCTTGTTGGGTCGACTGGTTTGACCCAGCAACCGGCGCAGGTTCGGCTTCACCAACAGTTGGTGCCGTTGCCGAAGTTAGCTCTGGGCTGGTCCCAAGATCACGCGTTGCTTCGCTGGCCCCAGCGAAATGGGCTTGTTGGCGGCGGGCCACTCGTGATAAAGGTTGGTCGGCGTTAGCACCCTCATTTGGTTTTGTAACTTGGTCCAACGCTAATTGAATACCACAATGAGGACAGAATTTTTCTGACCCGGTCAAACGCACACCACAGTTGGAACAGTAGTGCCGATTTGACTGGGAGCGATCAGCAAGAACCATGTTAATTTACCTCCTTGACCGGGGTTTATCCCCGGATGAAAATCATTAACCCTTATCATAATCATTTTCCAGGCGGAAAGTGCGGATCAAACTTTTTTTGCAAAAAACTTAAAAATTAATCAGACGGCAATCAATTGCAAAACTAAAAGGCGCCTGTAACGTGCAAACTTGCGAAGTCTTTGGTTCCTATCTCGGAAACTAAAGCTTGACCCTGCCGACCAACTTTGCTACAATTCAATGATCAACAAAAGACAATCTGCCACCGGGTAGCGAAGAGTACCGATTCCATCAGGTCATTGAAGGAATCGCTACTCTTTTTTTGTTTTAAAGCGGCGATACGGGGCTTCAAGGAGGAAATAAAAATGTCTTGGCTTTATTTACTTTTAGCAGGGCTCTTCGAAATTTGCTGGGCCACCACAATGAAACTATCCCACGGCTTCAGCCGCCTAGGATTCAGTCTACTGACCCTGGGTGGGATGATCGCCAGCTTTTTCTTTTTAGCGCAAGCGATCAAGCGCTTGCCGATGAGCTTGGCCTATCCGATCTGGACCGGAATTGGCGCCATTGGTTCGATCCTGATCGGTTGGCTACTGTTCAAGGACCAAATCAGTCCCTTGACTTGGCTTTTTATCGGCTTTTTGCTGATCGGGATCGTCGGGATCAAAATGACCAGTTCTAGTTAAGCGGCTGGCGCCGACCAGCCAGGTGGTTTGATTGCGATCAGGCCTAGAAAACGAGCGTACGAAAAAAGTTTGCCAACGAAACAGTGGCAAACTTTTTTCGAATCGGTTTTAATTAACGGTCCCAACCGGATTTGAACCGGTGATCTCCTGCGTGACAGGCAGGCGTGATAACCCCTACACCATGGGACCAATAAAAAAATGGAGGTTACAGGGCTCGAACCTGTGACCCTCTGCTTGTAAGGCAGACGCTCTCCCAGCTGAGCTAAACCTCCAATGACCCCTACGGGATTTGAACCCATGTTACCGCCGTGAAAGGGCGGTGTCTTAACCACTTGACCAAGGGGCCATTAACATAACAGCAAGACTAATTATATGGGATAAACCGGTCGCGGTCAACAATTATTTGCAATTTCTTGGAAAAGATTTTTTTCGAGTGATTTGTAGGATCCGCTTAAGCACATTTCTGGCAGGAGCATGACTGACAAAAGACCAGCGCCCGCCAGAATCGATTGTTCCAAACATTTTCTTCAAGCCTGAAATTTGCCGAAATGTTGTTCAGCGCAGAATTGCTTTAGCTGATATGCTATTGCTTTCAGATCACGACCAAGATAATCCGCCCAAATCCAATTGATCTTTTTGACGTTCAGAATGACGTCGTAAAGGATGGTTGAGCTTCTACCGCCAAATTAAAATAGTAAGAAATCGAATTTTATGGAACTTCCGCCACCTCTCCCCCCAAAAACTAAGGGAAAAAGCCAGCCTCGCCTTCACTGTCAACTTGGCCATGACTACTTTCAGTGGGGCTTATTGAGGATCAGTGATCAGCCTATCCCAGCGGAAAAGTAATGGCAAAGACGCGCTTGGACAGAACTTGGTTGGAGTTTGATTGTTTCAAGCTTGTCGACGATCAGCCAGGCCGGAGAATAGATGTTTTCCGCCGACATTCGTTCTCTTTCCTCACCGTGAATAATTGGCGAATTATAGCGCGACCGACTAATTTTAGCAAGGTAAATCCGCTGTGGCTCTGCCAAGTCAGCCGCCGTGAACAAAAAGTTAAGTGCACGCGCTTCGATCGAGATGTTCAACTCTTCTTTAATTTCTCTAACGGCCGCTTGGGTAACACTTTCGCCAGCTTTTACCCCGCCTCCAGGAATTGTCCAGTACTGCTGATCGCTTTTTTTCCGAGCAATTAACAAGACCGAATTTGTTCGCTCATCATACAAGATGACTCGTGCGCGCATTTTTTATCCTCCTAACTTAAATGTTGGTCCCTTGAGCCATTTAAGCGCTGTGACCAAATCAGTAGTCTGATTGGGCCAAATGCAAAACAGCTGATTGTTGGAAATGAATAGGGGCTCCGCTCTTTACGGCGTTTAATTTGAACCCTTGCGTCCTCTCCGGAACAACCACATTAGAATCCAAATTAGATTTATCCTCTCCAGAACGCTATCTTTTAATTTAAGCCATTCGTTTGAAATTATGTTCTAAGCCTATCCAGATGTCAAGACCGTCATAGCCCGCTAACATATCTTTTTGGGAAGCATTCTGGTCGTGCATAGCGCAAGCAGATTCTTTAATGGCAATATCATAACCCTCAAATTTCATTTACCTATTGCACACACCGCGGCCACTTGCTTGAATGTACACTCTTTTTAACGGCCCTGCTGAGCTGGTTTATGAACCTAATTGCTCATCCTGATTAGGTTAACCGCTCGAAGTCAACCCGTTGTGTTCCGCACTGAAACGTGTTCGCCGACCTAGCTTCTTCCGCTTAGCTACGCAACTATTCCGGAGGCATAAACCAGCCTCCAAAATAGTTACTAGGCTAATGCTCAGAAGCTACCCAGGTCGTCTCTCACTCTGGCGTTGGTGGATTGTTCACTCGTTGGCGGAAGGTCGGGCTGGGGGTGAGTCAGCCGCGATATTATTGTTGGCGATTTATCGCCTACAATAAGGCTCAGCTTTGAGATTCGCGCGGGTTTCGCGAAGCTCAAAGTGACGCCCGCAGCGTTCCACCACCCCCAGCCCGACCTGGAGCCCCACCACATCTGCCAACCACCAACGCCCTGCGCAGCGCCGGCCGCGGCCAAACGACTCATTTTTCCAAAAGGTAACAAGCGCTTTCTTTTACAATGAACAGGCGGACTTATATAATGAAAGTGAACAATATTGAGAAGGAGTGTGCCAACATGACAGAACGCACCTTTACGAAAGCGGAATTAGCGGAATACAACGGCGTGATCCGCCCAGAGAAATACGCGGCGATCGACGGCTTGGTTTATGACCTGACCCCGATGGCGGCTTGGGCTGGTCCCAACCACCACGGCAATGTGGCCGGCCAGGATCTCAGTGAGGCGATCACCCACGCGCCCCATTTGAAAACAGTCCTGCCTAAATTGCAGGTCGTTGGTAAGTATCTAGGTTAACCGCGAACAATCGGGTCTCATCGCTTAGACCAAAAAAGGCAAGTCCAGAATAAAAATGGACTTGCCTTTTTTGCTATATTCAAGCGTGGCGGGTATTTTGACAAGCAATCCTAGCCATTAACTAATTTCGCTCGCAACTTATTGGAGATAGCCTCGACGATCAAGATCAAAACGACTAAACCGATCAAGATTGAGCCGACTTGGTGCCAACGATAGGAATTCATCGCAAAAATCAGCGGTGACCCGATCCCGCCGGCGCCTACCAGGCCTAAAATCGTCGCGTCCCGGAGATTCATGTCGAAACGATAGATCGTGATCGAGCTGAAATTGGCGATCAATTGCGGAATGATGCCAAAACGAATTTTCTCGAAAGTCGTGCAACCCATGGCGTCCATCGCCTCAAGAATGCCCCGATCGATATCTTCGATCACATCCACATACAACTTGGAAACCATTCCGATCGAGGTCAGCGACATGGTCAACACCCCGGCAAACGGTCCCGGACCGGAAACGCGGACAAACATCAAGCCATAGACCAATGAAGGGATCGTCCGGATCACCACCACCAAGAAGCGCGTGATCAAGTAGACCGGCTTCGGCACCACACTAGGCGCCATCAGAAAGGCAAAGGGGATCGAAAGGATCGCTCCGAAGATCGTTCCCAAAAAGGCAATACAGATCGTTTCGAACAATAAATAGAAAACACCTTGGGTAGTAAAATTCCAGAGCAATTGCATGTCCGGGCTCAAGATCCCCTTGATGATATTGCCGGCAATTTTAGCGCCGCCATCATCTGGCGCCGAAAACGTGATCGCCGTTAGTGACCAGAGCAACATCGCCAGGATGATGCCTCCTAAAAGCAGATACTGCCGTTTTTTGGAAGGCTGCTCACTTAATTTTAATTCAATCATTTCACTCATGCGCCCATCCCTCCTACTGCAATTTCTGCCGCGCGGTTTGACTGATCAATTCAATCAAGCCCACAGTGACGATCAACACCGTCAAAATCATCCCGACGTTGCCATAATCACGCCAGCCCAACTGCTCATTGAGAATGATCCCCAAGCCGCCGGCGCCGACGTAACCTAGGATCGCCGCATAGCGCAGATTACCTTCGAAACTGAACAGCGAGGTGGACAAATAAGTCGGCAAGATTTGTGGTACGATGCCGTAACGAAAGGCCTGCAACCGGGTCAACCCCAAGGACTCCAAAGCCTCAAAAGTCCCCATATCCAAGGATTCGATCTGTTCATAAGTCAGTTTACCCACATAAGACACGGTGAAGATAAAGATGGCCAACGTTCCTGCCATCGTCCCTAAACCGAAAATAAACGTGGCGATCAAGGCCATCACAATTGTCGGCAAGGTCCGCATAATACTAAGGAGCAACTTAAAAAAACCGGAAATTAATTTTGATTTGACGATATTCGTCGCCGATAACACCGCCAACGGAACGGCCACCAGCGCGCCCAGCAAGGACCCAAGGAAGGACATTTTGATGGTGTCAAACAGCGGTTGCCAGACTCGGTTCAAGAAATCTAAATGTGGAGGAAACATTGCCCCCAAGATCACGAAGAATTGATGGCCGTTAGTGGCCAAGGTGCGGAAACTGAAGTGGGTGACCCGCATCGCCACGATGATAAAGACCAATAGGATCGCGCAGATCAGTGGCACTTTCGAGCGTCGTTCCGTGACCACTTTTCCATTGGGCAGCGTTAAGGTTCGTTTACGCATCGACAACTACCTCCGTCGCCACTGGTTCTGCTGACCCTTTGATCGAACTAGCGCCATGACCCTGATAAATCTCATCGATAATTTCCTGAGTGACCGCGCTGGTCGGCCCATCGAAAACAATCTCCCCTTGGCGGATCCCGACAATGCGATCAGCATATTCAATCGCCAGATCAACATGGTGGATATTCAAGAGAATCGAAATATTCATTTCGCGATTGATCCGTTGGAAATCATCCATCACGATTTTAGCCGTGACTGGGTCCAAGGCCGCCACCGGCTCATCCGCCAAAATAATGTCCGGATCGCCAACCAGTGTCCGCGCCAACGCCACCCGCTGTTGTTGACCGCCGGAAAGCTGGTCCACCCGAGTGTACGCCTTATCCAAAATGCCCACGTTATCCAACGCCTTCAGGCCAGCAATCTTCGCCGTGGCCGGATAAACGCCTAATAAACGCCGCCACCAAGAAAGCTCCGGCACCAAACTGACCAAAACATTGCCTAAAACAGTCGTCCGCGTGATCAAATTAAAGGATTGAAAAATCATCCCGATCTTACTGCGAAAACGCCGGATCTCCTTACCCTTCAGTTGGGTCACATCAACACCATTGACGGTCAATTTTCCTGAACTGATGTCATGCATTTTGTTGACACAGCGTAACAAGGTTGATTTTCCCGCACCGGAAAGACCGATGATCGCCACAAATTCGCCTTGTTCGATTTGCAGGTCGACATTTTTTAGACCGACGTGACCGTTGGGATAGATTTTTGATACATTCTCAAATTTGATCATTTTCTGTTCCTCTCAATTTTCGCCCTGATCGACTAGCGCGCCAACCTCGCGACTGGACGCATATTCGGCAAAAAGTGAGACGCAAGGTCGCACCAACACGCTGCTGGCCAACAAGGGTCTCACTTTCTTTGATCAGGCTCTTGATCTTGATTTTAAAAATCTTTCAAGCCAAAACACAATACATAACTTGCACGCCACTTTGGCTATTTAGCCGCGGCTTTGACTAACTTCTGGGCTTCACGGGCATTATCGTAATCAGCGGAGGTTGCCTTCTTGTAGCCTTCGTGGGCATAGATCGCGATCACTTTCTTACCTTCTTCTGACTTGCCAATGTTGATAAAGGCTTGTGACAAGGCCTTCTTCAAGTCAGCGTTCATGATCTTAGAATTCTTGCTGACCGAGATCGTGTCATTGTAAATTGGTGGTGTCACACCTAAGACGTTAGTTTCATCCCAGATGCTGGCCTTGCGACCGTATTCTTTCTGCCATTGTTTTTCGTAATCCATCCGCGCATCAGCGAACGCAACCATGATATCGGCCTGACCCGCAGCCAAACGCGCCATGGAGCTGCCGTATGAATCAGCTTGGACGATGTGCTTCAAATCAGAAATGTTCTTCTTGTAATGATCTTTCAGCCAAAGACTTGGGTAAATGTAACCGGCTGATGAAGAGGAACTCATCACGCTCCAAGAAGCGCTATTCAAATCATCCCAAGTCAATTTCTCACCGGAATTGATTTTCTTGCCTAAGGCTTGACCTTTCGCCGAAGGTCCAGCAATCAGTAATGACCGGTAAGAAGCAGCCTGTTTGTCGGTCTTCTTCGTCGGTTTGTTTTCGTTCCATTTAACCGGATCTTCGCTGTCGTTAGACAAGCCAGCCCGTGTCGCCGCCAGGAGCACTTCGGCGCCATCATCGTATAAAACATAAGTCCCACCAGGAATGAAGCCCACATCTAAAGTGCCTGATGATAGGGATTCGCCAACAGCTTCATAGCTGGTCCCCACAGAAATATCCACGTCTTTGATCGAATAGCCTTGCTTTTTCATTTCTTTCTTCAAAAGATCCTTCAACGGCTTCGTCGCGGAAACGATCTCTTCCGGATCTCGGGATGGGACAAATCCGATCGACAATTTGTCGATACTCTTTGACGCGCCGGCATCTGCGCCAGACTTCGAACCAGTGGTGCTGGTGTCAGACGCGCAGGCAGTCAACGCCAAGCCCAAACCCAAAACGCCCGCAAAACGCAAAACTTTCTTAAACAAAATAGCTCCTCCTCAAGAAAAAACGGTTTATTGCTGTGTTCAGCAATTTTCATTATAGCATTCACAAGTTCGGCAAACCAGACGTTTTACGAACTTTATTTTAATATTTTCGGGAAAAGTTCACCATTTAAAAAGTGGCCAGATTCTGAAAGCGTCGCCGTAACAGCGCCATTACTTGCAGTAACAGCAATAGATAGGCATTGATTACAAATAACTCTTACCATTATCTTGATTGGTTCTTAGTAGCTTATAAAGTGGTTCGTTCCAATGTTCGGATTTTACCGAACTTTTAATAAAAAAAGTCAGAGCCACTCTTGACGCTGGCGCCACAAAAAAAGCATCGTGCGCGCCACGATGCTTGGACAAACAAATCTTAATTTGAGTGTACCCCCACCTAACCACATTCAATTGGCTAGAACCAACTGGTCAACGTCATGGGACTAAAGTTGCTTGCGGGCAAACTTCAGATTGGCCAAAAGCAAAGCCAGCACTCCTAAGGCGCCAGTCACCAGCATGGCCGGCCAATAAGGCGTTAAGCTACCTGCCTTGGTCAAGAAAGTCAGATTATGATTGATCAGTGACAAAGGATTATAATGCTTGAAATCAGCGAATAGACTCAGCAAATACAGAATAACGGTGTAGCCGATCACCATGAACAGGCCTTCGTAACTGTTGCGCGCCAAAGTCGAAGCCAACACGATCAGCGCCGTCAAGCTACAGCCAAACAGCAGCAATGGCAAGAAAGCCAGCCAAAGATGAGGACTCTTTTGATCGGGGAAATAATAAGCGGTATAGCCCCACGTGACGAGAAACGAAACCAGCGCCACCAGTACCCATTCCGCTGTGATCACCAGCCACTTACTGACGATCACCGTTCGCCGCGGCAATCCCTTGGTCACCAAATTGACCAACGTACCACGATTGACCTCACCACTGACGGTGCCACCGAAAATGATCGCCAGTAAATAGATACCGATCTGGCTATTATTTTTATAAAACTGGGTCCACGAATCCAATGAAGTCGGTGTCGGCACTGAGAATTGCTTGCCGAAACTCATTTTCATGATTTCTGGCGTTAATTTGGCCATTAAGGGATTCATGAGCCCAAAAATCAGAAAAACAATCAACAGGATCAAGAAACGCCGAGAGCGCCAGGCTTCCCGAGCTTCCTTTTTGATCATGATCCACGTCATGGTTGCCCCACCACCTTTAAGAAGATCTGTTCCAAGGAAGGCGCCACCTGTTCCATTGCCAATGGCGTTAGTTCCATTTGCAACAACAGCTGCCAGGCCCGCCGGATCAGGGGTTCGGCCGGGCCTTGATAAGCGAGGCGGACTTGCTGGGTGGCCGTCGTCACTTGACCCCAGTTTGGCTGGGCCGCCAATGCCTGGGCAAAGCGGTTGGCCGCGTCGACCTGAGCAAAGCGCCAGATCAATTGAGGCTGGGCATACTGCTGCTTCAAGGCGGTCAGCGTATCGCAAACTTGCAGTCGCCCTTGATCCAAGATCCCCACATGATCACAGATCCGCTCCACATCCGCAAGAATATGGGTCGAAAATAAAACCGTGGTCTGCCCTCGTAAACTGGCTAATAATTCGAGAAATTGATTCCGTCCCTCGGGATCAAGCGCGGAAGTAGGCTCATCGCAAATCAATAAACGAGGTTGATTCAACAGCGCTTGAGCGATCCCCAGCCGCTGCCGCATCCCCCGAGAAAAGCCCTTGATCCGCCGCTGCCCTGTTGCCAAGCCGACCCGGGTCAACATCGTTTTGATCCGCGGGGTCAACTCAGCCTGAGGCAATCCCGTGATCTGGCCACACAGTCGCAAATATTCTGCCGCCGTCAAATAATCGTAAAACGCGGGCACATCAGGTAAATAGCCCGTCAACTGATTGGTGGTCGCGCCGCCATATTCAACGGGACGGCCAGCGATCTGGATCGTACCGTGATCCAGTTGTTCCAGACCTAAGATCAGCCGCATCGTCGTGGTTTTACCTGCGCCATTCTCACCAACAAAGCCGAAAATCGCGCCTTCGGGAACAGCCATCTCTAAATTGTTCAGGACTTGCTGGCTCCCGAAACTTTTCCCAACTTGGTGCAATTCCAGCAAACTCATGCCTGGTCACCGCGGCCAAACACAAAGTAGACCACTGGCCCAATGATCTGGAAAACCACCACGATCACTAACCAGAGGATCTTGTTGCCGAAACGGTAATGAGGATGGCGGAGAACGTGGATCACCGCCGCGATCATTAGCCCAAATTCCAACAAGATCAAGGGAATCAGGATGGGCAGATTTTCAATAAAAAATTGACTATTATTCTGCAGGTTCGTCATGTTGTTCAACCTCCAATAAGGTTTGTAGTTTTTGTAGCTGTGGCGCAAGCGTCGGCTCCGTCGCCAAGGCTTGAATCTGCGGATCCCCCAGCAAAACGCGCAGTAAATCGCGGCGTAAATGATTACTATTGCGTGGCGTTTGCGGTCCGATCTCCAACTGATCCAGCCACGGTTGGATCCGATCGAAATAAGCATCCCCCTGTAACTTGATCGGCACCACGACTTGGCGCAGCACCGTTTCAAACCGGGTCAGCACCTGACTGAGTAGCGCGATCTGCCGCTGATGAGCAAACCCCAGACAAGCGCCGAGCAAGAAATTCAAGACCACGACGGGATGAATCTCGGGAAAGGAAAAGGCCGTGGCCAATTGCCAAGTTCGTTGGTAGGTTTCCGCAAATTTTGCGGGCTGGTCGCTTAAGAGTAACAACGAATTGGTCAGCAAACTCATTAATTCAGTCAAATATTGGAATAACGCGCTTTGAACCGTCCGCAACGCCTCATCATTGCGTCCCAATTGTTGAAAAGCGCCGGCAATCAACGACTCTGGTGGGATCGTCGCTGGCACGAACTCCCCCAATGCCGCTAAAACTTGCTCCGGCTGCTGCAGCATCAGATCACAATAAGCCTGATAGCTCCGCGCTTGCACGACCAACTCCGGATCTCCGGCCGCATTCTTGACCCGCTCAAATAAGGCCCGGGCCTCGGTCAAATAGGTTCTCTGTTTCTCGGCGGCATCTTTGCCCGGTAAATAATCCAAATGATTCACCAGCAATAGCCCCATTTGCAACACAAACGGGTAGCAGGAATAATACTGCCGCACCAAATCATGGATCTTTTTGAGCAGGATCGCCCCATCACGCTGACCAAACTCCGCCTTCAATTGCTGGTAGATGCGTTGGATCTCCGCGGTGGTCAACTGGGCATTGTAGGTCAATAACTGATCCACGCTAATGTCGAAATAGGCCGCTAAAAGTGGAAGCAGGGTCACATCGGGATAGCTTTGTCCCGTTTCCCTTAGTTAAAGATATTGTTGGGTATCTCAAGATGTGTCATTCGATTTTGCCGATAAAGCGGTAGAAGATTTCCACTTCCTGTTCCCGGCTTCCGTCCTCACTTTTGACCGCTTCATGGACAAGGATTTTTTCAATCAGCGTATTCAGAAGTTCAGCCGTCAATTCTGTGGGATTGACATACTGTTTCATCAGACCTATCCACTTTTCAGCGTCAACCGCTGTCTGGGCGGCGGTCTCCATCGCTTCGTGAAGCCGTTCAATTTTTACGTCCAATTCTCGCTGTTCGCCCTGATACTTTTCGGACAGCATATTGAAATTGTATTCTGTAATGCGTCCGGCAGACCAGTCCTCATACATTTTTGCAAACAGGGTGTCTACTTCTGCTTTGCGCTTTTCCGCCTTTTTCAGTTCGGCTGTCTGCCGCTTCCTTGCAGTATTGCGTTCCTTGTCGCTGGCGTTAAGTAGCCGTTTCAGAAGTTTGTCCCCATCCTGCTGTGCCAGCACAGACCAGTATTGCAGACGGGAAAGGACATAGGCGTAAAGCACATCATAGCGGATATAGTGCATGGAACACTGGTGCAATCCTTGCCCGTACTTGCTACAATGGTAGTGGGCATAGGGATTTTTGTTCTGGCTGTTCATACCATAGGCCAGCGACCAGCCGCAGTCCGCACATTTTACCAGCCCGGAAAATATCTGTGTTGTGCCGTTCTTCTGCCGTCTGCGCCTGTTGCAAATCTGCTCCTGTACTTGACGGAACACATCTTCGGAAATAATCGCTTCGTGGGTGTTCTCCACACGATACCATTCCTCTTTTGGCTTGCGTACTTTCTTCTTGTTTTTGAATGAAATGTTGGTCTGCTTATTGTGGACGCTGTGTCCGATATAGGTTTCCTCTTTCAGAATACTTTTCACCTGCGCTATCGTCCACGCATAGGCTTTTTCCTCCGGCGCTCCGGCATAGATATTTGCGAAAGTGCCGTATCTCTGGAAATTCAGCCAGCCGGGAGTAGGTACTTTTTCTTCGACCAAAATCCGTGTAATGCTGGCGGCTCCCCGGCCATGAACGGCAAGGTCAAAAATCTTTTCGATAATCCACCTTGTTTCCGGGTCAATCAGAAGATGGCCTTTCTTATCTGGGTCTTTGACATAGCCAAGCGGAGCATAGGCTCCATAGTGTGCGCCATTTGCGAACCGTGTCCGCATGGCCGCCTTTACCTTTTTGCTGGTCTGGCGGGCGTGCATTTCATTCAGAATGTTGAGGAATGGGGCAAGCTCATTCTCTCCGTTGATGGTGTCCACATTGTCATTGACAGCGATATAGCGGACGCCTTTGCTGGGAAAGTAGATTTCCGTGTACTGGCCGGTCAGAATGTAGTTTCTGCCTAAGCGGGATAAATCCTTCGTAACAACGCAGTTGATTTTCCCGTCCTCAATGTCATCAATCATTCTCTGAAAATCCGGCCTGTCAAAGTTCGTTCCAGACCATCCATCGTCGATATATTCATCTATGACATTCAGGCCATGCTCGGCGGCATATTGCCGGAGCATCATGCGTTGTGTCTGAATACTCCCGCTTTCTCCTTGCAGTTCATCGTCCCGGCTCAATCTCATATAAAGCGCCGTGTTGTAAATCGTAGTATTGTAAGGTTGTTTCACCGTAAAAATCCTCCTTCTAAAGAAACAACCCACGCTTACAATACTTTTGCTCTATGGCAATTATATCATAAGCGTGGGCGTGTTATCAATGATGGGCTATCAGGTTGAAGCGGCTTTTTCTGCGGTATGCCGCACCACATCTACAATCAGATCACCGAGGGGCTTCCCGCCTGCGGCGAAGTGTTCGGAGATTTTTATACGGTTGTTCCCACATACAAAATACTGCGTGCCGTTCTCTGCTTGTATAACCTGCCCTGTTCGGGGTGTAAAAATATCGCTTTCACTTTTTGCCATCCAGTGTCCTCCATATTCAGTTTTCAAGGTACAATGCCGCACAGAGGCGGCGAAAATTTCTGCTTATATCTATCACCTTTCCTTTACCGTGTGCCGCTGCTGACGTTTCAGTTCCGCCAGTATATCCGGCGGGATACGGTCAACCAGCCGCTGTAAATTGTCCAGTTCGCTTTTCAGCTTTGCCCGTTCCATCGTATCTTTCATCTTTCCTTTTTCGCTGGCCTTTGCCCTTGCTTCCAACTTCTCATTCTCCGCCAGCAGGTCATTGATTGTGACCTTGTACTTTTTCAACTGCCCGGAGAAATTCTCCATCTGCGGGAACCACTTTTTCAGCATGGAGAGGGCTTCCTCTTTTTTCTTTCCGGCGTTCAGCGGGTTAATGCCGTCCAGTGTGGCTTCAATGGCTCTTGCCTGCCGGGAGAGGGAAACCGCCTGTTTGAAAAGCCGGGTGGGGATATGCTTCCGGCCTGTCCTGCTGGCGCTCTCCCCACGCTCCAAGTCAGGATATTTCTCCACCATATAGGCGTGAAAATCGTCCTGCCACTTCGTCAGGTTTGCCCGGTTGCCGATAATCTCCTTTGCACACAGGCGGTTGTCCTTTGTCAGCGGAACAAAGGTCAAATGCAGGTGGGGCGTTTTCTCGTCCATGTGTACCACCGCCGACACGATATTTTCCCGTCCTACCCGGCCAATGAGGAAGTCCGCCGCCCTCTGGAAAAACGCCTGTATCTCCTTTGGGGATTTCCCCTTGAAAAACTCCGGGCTGGCAGTTACCAGCGTATCGACAAACCGTGTGCTGTCCTTGCGGGTTCGGCACCCGGCCTGTTCAATGCGGTTTTGAATGAAATGATAGTACCTGCCCTCTGGCTTGACGATATGAAAGTTGTACTTGCTCCGGCTTGTGTCAATGTCGGGGTTGCTGGCGTATTGTTCTTTCTGTCTTTCGTGATGGGCTTCCAGCGGCCTTGCCGGGTTGCCCTTGTGCTTCTCAAACCGCAAAATTGCGTGTTGTGCCATTCTGCTCCTTTCCCCATTCCTTTCCTATCCGGGGTTTTCCACAGGGAAAATCCCGCAGAAATTAGCTCGGATAGGATTGGAATGGATAGAATATAAATAAATCTTTTTAATCTTTGTATTTCTATATACCGTCCGGTTTTCGTACTTCCGGGGAGTGATTTCCTCACTTCATAAGTACGGTTTTCAGCCCTCCGGCGTACCAGAACCGGATTTCTTGAAGTCGGTGTTTGGAACCGCTTCATAGGATTTTGGGAAAATGCGGTTGGGTTTTCCACAGCCCTGCTTCTGGATCTCCACCAGCCCGGCGTATTGCAGTTCCCGCAGGGTGTTTACCGCTTTCTGCCGCCCACAGTGGAGCAGGTCAACCACCTCGCAGATGGGATAGTACAGATAAATCCGTCCGCAATCATCCGCCCACCCATTCTTGCGGGATAACTCTGTCCGGCGCAGGATAAAGGCGTACAGAACCTTTGCCTCGTTGGACAAGGGCTTGAATGTGGGGGCTTCAAAGAGGAAATTCGGGAGCCGGGTGAAGCTGAACGCCTTTTCCGGCTGATGGATATAGATGGTATTTGTCATAGTGCGTTTTGTGGACGGTTAGAAGCCCGTTTTCCGGGGCGGGCGATACTTTATACCACCAGCCCCGGTTTGGGGCTTGCGAAGCCTGATAAATCAAGGCTTTTTTCGCTCCTAACTGTCCACAGCAGACCTCCTTTTCCGTTCACTTTCTGTTTTCTGCCGCCTGTGAACTCTGGCGGCACAGCCGGGGCAGTATTTTGCCCGGTTGGATTTGGGGACGAACACACCGCCGCAGACCTCACAGCGTTTCAAGTCCTTATCCCGGAAAATCTCCGCTTCCAGCGTCCCGTCCAGCGGCAAGACCGCCCAGCGGAACCACTTACAGCAGACCGAGAAAGAAATCGTCTGCGGACAGGTGCAGGTGTCCCCATCGTCAAGGACAATGCAGTTGCCGTCCTCACAGCAACAGCACTCCCGGCGTATCAGGCTGGCCGCCTGTTTTCTCTGCGCCGGGGTCATGCGGTAAAGGGAACCGTCCGGCCTGCGTTCCAGCGGCGGCAAGTCTTTATAGGGGTTATCTCTCATGCGTTCCCTCCATTTTGCTTTCCGTTGCCGTTCTCCCCGAAAAGGTTTCCTGCCCCATTCCTGCGGCGTGTTCCGGCGTTGGCACGCTCCTCGCAACTTCGGGACATTTTGTCCCGAAGTCCGACTCCTTGCGGTGCTTCCCCAGCCGGGGTATTCCTTTTCGGACGGTCATTCTGTTTTCAAGGTGCCGTCCATCGATGAACTACCCTAAGTCTACACGAAAAAAATGCAATTCCCGGAATATTGCGAGAATTGCATTTTGATGAAGTTTACACTTTGGAAATTGCATTTTTGCAATCATTCTGTATAATGGAAGTATGCGGAGGAGGTGCGTATCTATGGCTTTACCCGGAACGCCCGGACAGCGGATTTCCGATTTATGCAACGGGAACCACATCACACAAAAGGAACTTGCGGAGAAGATAGGCGTTTCCGCTTCCCAGTTGAGCCGCATTGTCAGCGGCGAAACAAGAACGGTCAGCAGTGATATTCTCATAGGTGTGGCAAAGGAATTTAAGGTATCGACAGACTACATACTGGGCTTGTCTACCGTGAGCGTTCGTAAAAGCTACGATATTTCTGAATTAGGCTTGTCCGAGGGAGCCGTGAGGGGGCTTGTGACGGGTGCTGTTGATGTGCAAATCCTCAACCGCCTGTTGGAACACAGGAATTTTCCTAAGCTGATAGATTTGATACGGATTTATTTTCAGGATACGGCGGCAAAGGGCATAACAGCAAGAAACCAGCTTATCGAGATGGCAACGGCTTCCCTGTCCGACCTGATGAAAGAACACCCGGAACACCGGGCAGAAGCGAAGCAGGATTTACAGCTTTTGAACGCCCAAAAGATAGGGGAACATGAAGCGGAGATTGAAAAAATCAAAAATGTGTTCCTGGCTATCCTGCGGGACATTAAGAAAGACATTGACAACGGGGAACAGCCGGGAGAAGCTGTGACCGCCGCTATGTTCCAAGCCATGCGGGACGCACTGGCGGAACAGAAACAAAAACCACTTTCCATTGACGATGTAACGGCGATGATAGCTGGACAGATCGGACAGCTTACACCGATGGATAAAGAAACTGTTGAAATGTTCCAGCAGTTTGCGAAGAAGATGATTGAGCAGGCAGGAACAAAGTGATAAATTTGAATTGTGAGGGAAAATACAGATGAATCAAGGAAGAATTATTGTGATTACAGGCTCACCGGGGACAGGAAAAACAACAACTGCGTCAATTGTCGCAAAGGAATCAGATATGGATAAATCAGTGCATATGCACACCGATGACTTTTTTCATTACTTAAGCAAAGGCGCAATACCACCACATTTGCCAGAATCCAACGAGCAAAATCTGGTTGTCATTGAAGCCTTTTTAGAAGCTGCAAAGCGATATGCTCGTGGCGGATATGATGTAATTGTAGATGGGATTGTCGGGCCATGGTTTTTGGAGCCATGGAAAGCTCTTGCCCAAGAAGATTACGAGGTACACTATATTGTATTAAGAGCGAGTAAAAAAGAAACTATGAAGCGAGCTGTGGAACGCTCAAAATTAGATAGAAAAACAAATATTGAATTAGTGGAAACAATGTGGGAGCAATTTTCCGGTTTGGGAGTATATGAATCAAATGTCATAGACACAACTACATTCACAATTAAAGATACGGTTTCCGCAATAAAAGAAAGAGTTGCATGTGGGACGTCTTTACTATCTTAGACATTCCCATTTGTCAGGAAGATAGCAAAGCCAGCCGAGCCAGTCAACGGTCAAGATGAACGGCGCATTTCATGCGCCGCCGTTGACAGTCCCGCCCGTCTTTGCTAAAGGGTAATCAAGGCGGGAAAGCCCTAAAATGGCTTCACACCTATTTCAATAATTGGAGGAGATAAAAATGAGATCAGAAAAGGAAGTTTATGATATTGTTTTGAATTTTGCAAAAACAGACAAACGCATTCGCATGGTTACTTTGGAAGGATCTAGAACAAATACAAATATTCCGCCTGATGATTTTCAGGATTTTGATATTACTTTTTTTGTTACGGATATGGACAGCTTCACAAGTGATGATAAATGGCTAGATATATTTGGTGAAAGGTTGATTCTGCAAAAGCCGGAAGATATGGAATTATTTCCAGCTGTAGAAAAGGGATTTTCATATTTAATGCTGTTTACTGATGATGTTAAGATAGATTTAACTTTGCTGCCGCTGGAACTGATAGACGAGTATTTTACATGGGATAAACTGGTAAAGTTACTGTTGGATAAAGACAACCGTATCGTAAAGCCGCCAATACCAACGGATATAGACTACCACTTGCAGAAGCCTACTCAAAGAATGTTTGACGATTGCTGTAATGAATTTTGGAATACTACAACATATGTAGTAAAGGGCTTATGCCGCAAAGAAATTCTTTTTGCTATTGACCATATGAATGATATAGTACGAAAAGAATTGCTTCGCATGATTTCCTGGCTGATTGGTATCAAACAGGGATTTCATTTCAGTTTGGGAAAAAACTATAAATTTATGAAGCAATATGTCCCAGAGGAATTGTGGGAACGACTTATGTCCACTTATAATATGGATTCCTATCCCCATATGTGGGAATCCTTTGAACAATGTATGGCATTGTTCCGGGAGGTTTCGTCAGAAGTGGCATGCCAGTTGGATTACCAGTATCCACTATATGATGAAAAAATCAGTAATTATGTGATTCGGCAAAAGAAAAAATATGGCATTGAAGATGATAACAAATAAAATTTTTTCAATCGAAAAAATTTATTTTGATTATTCAATTTTGAAAAACTGAATACCTCAAAATCAGAAAGAGAGCGGCCAAGCACTTTGAGGGATTGGCCGCCTTGTCCACCCATCCAGCGGGACAGCGGGCGGAGGTCAAGGCCGGGTGTAAACCCGTTCATTTCAGCCTTGACGGTTGCCCGTTGTCCTGCTACTTTTCCGGGAGTGTGGCCACAACTTCGGGACACTTTGTCCACAAGTTGGAGCGTAGGACGAGGAACTGGGGCTTTCATATACGCCCTGTCTGCTGATGAGTCCAGACCTGCGCTTGCGGCTCCACGCCACGCAAGCAAAGCCCTGTTTTCCTGCCGCTTCAAATGCCCTTGCCCTCCCCGGCGGCAACGGCATTTTCACGGCAACGCCGGCAGAGCGTATAACACACTACACTTTGCTTCGCAAAGTCGTGTGCCAAATGGGGGCGTTGCCCCCTTTGGAAACCCCCACAAGAAAAGGCGGTACGCTACCCCTCCACGGGGCGCATACCGCCTTTTCTTGTTATCCAGCCCTCCGGCTGTATCGGTTGAGCAAAAGTCCGCGTGGGATTGATGTGGTATCTTTAACTTTGGGAAACTCCATTTTCCCACTTTGAGACCGATGCTTTGGAGACGCCAATGAAATCAGCCAGCTCTTGCTGGGTCACTTTAGCGGTTTTGCGCTGGGCGCTGATCACCGCGCCGATCTGCAAATGCATTGTGTTGCCTCCCCTTGATGGTTTTATTGATTGCTTAGCATCATTATTGTTTAGCTTCATTTTACCTGTTCGCTGGGCTGGCGGCAATGGACTTGCTGTTAACTTTTGGGCTGTTTTGTCAACTTGCGGTAAACTTGATGACAGTAGTGCGCCCGCAGCTTGCGCTGCGAAATTCGGGGTGAGCTCGCTGTGGGCATCACTTTGAGCTTTTCGGAAAACCACCGAAAATCTCAAAGCTGAGCCTTATTCTAAGCGGCAAAGCCGCTAAGAATAACGACACGGCGATCTCACCCCGAATTTCTCCGCTCCAGCCGCTCAACGTTATAACAGCCGCTTGAGCACTCACGCCGACTGGCAAGCTATCGCCAATTGAATGGGAGCCACGTAATTGACGGCCGTGGTTAGTGGTCAGCAGCTTTGAATTGGTGACACCAGCACAGTCTGTCTGATGGACTAAGGCAAGTCCTTGATGAATCAGCTGAATCGGTCGGTTTCCACCCATGAATCATTAAGGAAACGAGTAGAGATGTTCGGCCTATGCAAAATGTCCTGACTTCCTAATCCGAACCCGTTGGTGTTACCGTACCACCTCAAAAGCGGGCAATTGTTTGACCTCTAGCTTGCAAAACCACTTCGTCAAATCCTTCACTTCGATTGCAGATAAGCTCAATTCTGCCTAGCAACCGCCTCAGGACGTGTAGCTCAGCGGTGAGATTATTCTTAGCGATTTATCGCTTAGAATAAGGCCTGATTTTGAGACAAGCCGCCGGGCTTGCGGATTGGCTCAAAACAGTGCCCACTGCGTTCCAGCCACGACAAACGTCCTGAGGCCGGTTGCGTCCCCACCAAAACCCACCGCGCTCCGTTTCAGCCGCTCAACATTATCCTAGTTATGGAGGCACTCACGCCAAAGAGTAAATCATGTCCCATTGATGTGGATCCACATACCGGTCAACCTGGGTTTAATGATTCCGATCACTTCGGAGCGCTGCCTCGCCCCAAAATGAACAGATGCCCGCGGACTAAAAAACCGCTGTCAACTGACAACGGTTTTAGAGTTTTACTAAGGTGAATCGTGGGCTAACTATATGAAATGTCACGTTTTGAGAAGATCCAGTTTGCGATCAGGTAGAAAATCAACGTGTAAACCAAAACAGCAATTAAATTTGGCCAATAACCAACGTCCAGCTTGTCCTCGATATGAATCACGCCGGAACCAAAACGATAGTTCAAATATAATTGGGTCAACGGGTTCCATTTCAACCAGAACAGCTTTTTCCAGATGATAAAGCCACTCAGCAGGCTGCTGGCCATGCTACCCAACCAGATCAAACCAACGCCCATGGTCACGGCCAAGCCCAGTGAGCGGAAACCGCCGGCGAAAATGAAAACCAAACCGATATAAAACAAGGTGACGACATAATTATTGAGGGTCCCGTAAAAGCCGCTCAACAATGGGGTCAAGTTCTGCCAGTCTTTACTGACAGTAGTTAGACCGTTGGCATTGCCGAAGAGCATCGCGATCAAGATACTGCCCGCATAAGTCACCAAGCTCAAGCAAAGGGTGTAGATCATGATCGCCACTAGTTTACTGAACAAAACTTGGCTGCGGCTGTACGGTCGCGTCAACAGAATCTTGATCGTATTTTTCGAGAACTCTTCGGTCAAGCTGATCGCGGCGATCACCACGGCGAAAATCGTGACGAAGGAATTAAACGAGGTGGTCACTGAGAAAAGAGTGACGCCATCAGCTTTGGGAGTGACCGCCGCAACGACCCAGCAAGCCAAGGTAATGATCCCCAGTAAAATGATCATTAGGATCCACGATGATTTTTTTGCGAAAATTTTCTGTAATTCATTCCGGACTAATTTAAGCATGAGTGGCCTCCTTAGTTGTTTGGGCCGCGCCCGCATCATGTTGTTTAACGAAATTCAGGAAGGATTCTTCCAAACTAGCATCAACTTCATGGAGCTCGGTGATCAAGATTCGTTGATCGAACAGCGCCTGCGCCAAGGGAAGAACTGGTCCCTTTTCTTGCGGCCAGCTGATTGCGAATTCGCCATCATGATAGTCATAAGTCAAGCTCATCGCGGTCAAGACCTGCTTCGCCGCAGCTTCGTTAGGCGTTCGTAGCATGACCCGACGTGATTGGGCCTGTTTCAGCGCCCGCATGGTATCATCAAAAATCACGCGACCATGGTCCATGACGACGAGATCATCGGCGACTTGGTCGATTTCTGACAGCATGTGACTAGAAATCACCACGGCCACGCCCTTGGCCGCCATTTGGCGAAGCACCTCACGCAAGTCATGGGCGCCTTGGGGATCAAGTCCGTTCAGCGGTTCATCCAGTAACAAAAGTTCGGGCTGATGGAAAATTGCTTGAGCGATCCCCAAGCGTTGCCGCATCCCCAAGGAATACGTCCGGACTTTTTTGTCAGCGGCTTCGGTTAAGCCAACCTCCGCTAAAACCCGATCGATGTCAGCGGCGCTGATGGTTTGGTGTGACATATTGGCCAATTGCCGCAAGTTTTGCCGCCCCGTCAAATAAGTATAAAAGTCCGGCGCTTCGATCAACGCGCCGACTTGCTTGATTGCCGCGGTGAAATCCTTCGTGACATCCAAATCATTGACCTTGACCGTGCCCTGATCAGCGTGCATCAATTGGACCGCGATCCTTAAGGTGGTGGTTTTCCCTGCGCCATTGGGGCCGAGCAGACCAACGATTCGCCCTGTTTGTGCCTTGAACTGGACATCACTTAAAATCGGGTGCCCATGGATCGATTTCGTTAAGCCTTCGATCTGTAAAACAGTCGCCATAAATTCTCCTCCATTAAAACAAATTACTGAGTCGGCTGATTGAATCCAACCGCTTAGCCGTCCCGTCATCGCGCTGAGCCAATCTTCGCTCAACTCATCGTGGCTGAACGAAGATTGACCGAGCTCAGATCGACTGAACCAATATTTGCAATATTCGATTGATACTATCTATTATGATAGCTTAACTTAACCCTGTTTTGTAGTGGATTCACCTAACAAAAATGTCACCTGAGGCCCATTAAGTCGAAAAAAGCAGCCAAAAATTGGCTGCTTGACTTGACGTCTTGGCGACAAAAGTGACTGTTGGCGATCAACACTGCTGCCGCAAGGTCATTTTTTAGGTGCACGGTGCTGGTGAGCCAACTGTTGCTTCCGGCTCACCCAAGGCCCAGCTAGCGAGAGCGGGCTTCCAACGCTAAAAGCTGTTGCTTCAAAGCCGCGCCGCCACGATATTGCCCAACACCACCAGCTTGGGGAACGACGCGGTGGCAAGGGATCACCAATAACAGGGGATTCGCGCCCACGGCACTGCCCACTGCCCGACTGGCCCCAGGTTGGCCGATAGCGGTGGCAATCTGTTGATAAGTCGTGGTCGTGCCATAAGGGATCTGGCGCAATTGCGCCCAGACCCGCTCTTGGAAAGGTGTGCCGGCTGTTTGCCAAGGCAAGGACCAAGTCATTTGATCACCAGCTAAATAAGCTTGCAAGGCCTCCCCCGCCGCCACGGTGTAGCCCTCGGTATCAGGTAAAATCTCTGCTTCAGGAAAGAAGTCCCCGATTTGATTAGCCGCTTGCTCAGGAAATCCGACAAAGACCAATGCCGTTTCGGTCGCTCCTAAAAGCCAAGTTTGACCATCGATGGTCATTGTGTGCGCATAGATCTGTGGGCGCTGTTTGGTTTTGATTGTGGTCATTATTGCCATCCTACTCCTTCATTCAGATCGACTCACTCATGACCGATCTGGCGTGTTCAATACGATAACTTTACCAAAACTAGCCTGACTTTGTAAATAACGATGAGCGTCAGGCAGTTCTGCCAAGGAAAAAATCCGCTCCGGTTTGACTGGTATCTGGCGCGTCTGAACGAACGTTAACAACTCATCCAGCTTGGTCTGATCCACATTGCCTGAATAGAAACTGGTCAAATAACTATTCCGCTGAATATCGATGATCGGATCGAATTGCTCCAAATACCACTGCTTACCCAATTGGCCGGTGCTACAAACGATCCCACCTTCACGCAGATGCTTGAAGCTATCCTTGACCGTCGCCGGCCCGATCAATTCAAAGATTTTATCAAAAGTCGCTGTCGTTTGTAACGCACCTTGGCGATCTTCAATGACGTCATCAAAACCAACTGCCATTAATTGCGCCGCTTTGTTGAGCTTGCGACTGGTCCCCGCCAGCTTGATCTGGGGAAAAGCGCCTCGCAATAATTGGGCGAAGGCGACGCCAACGCCGCTGGTCGCGCCTCGTACCAAGACGCGATCGGTGGCGCTGATTTTCAGATTCTTCAAGGAACCAAACGCCGTGTAGAAGGTTTCCGGCAAGGTCGCCAAGGTTGCCCAAGGCAGGTCCGTGGTCACCGGATACAATTGAGTGTTGGGCAACAAGGCATATTCAGCGTAACTGCCATCAAACGCCCGTCCCATCTCGCCCATGATCGAAATCACTTTCTGCCCTAGGGGTAACCGTTCCGGCGCGGTCGTCGCCGCGATGACACCGACACATTCGATCCCTAAGATCCGTGGGAATTGGACTGAGGGCGACTGTCCCTCCCGGGTAAAGATCTCTGAATGATTGATGCCAAAACCCATGATTTTGACCAGGGACCACCCAGGTTTGACCGTGGGCGTTGGTAAGGTGGTATTGATCAAAACTTCGGGACCACCTGGTTGACGCACGACAACTGCTTTCATCCGTAAACTTCCTTTCGCGATCAGCGCCGCAAGCGACTCAGCTACTGCGATAGCTTTCCCAACAAACCAAGCCATTCGCTGCTTGTACTTCTTAATGATACGTCATTTGCAGAATAATTTCAGACTGTTGGCTGGCTGTCTTTCGAAATAATTTTAAGGCGTTCCCAGATCAGCGTTTAATGATCGCCTCACGCAACTAAAAAACGATGAGCAACGTTGGCAAACGCTGGATCATCGTTAATTTAAGCATTTTCTGTTAGCGGAAGTAAAACTACTGCGGAAACAGTCTAATCCCGCTCACTAGCCGTCTTGGCGGCCTGATCAAAAGCGGTGGGCTGATCATAGGACAGCTTCTCATTTTCGTAAGTCAACACGTGTTCCTCAAAATGGTCGATTTTGAAGTCAAGATAGTTCAACGTCTTGGCGATCTCTTGTTGCTGGGCGACCAGTTTATCCCGCTGTTCGATCAGTAATTCCTTCTGGGCCGCCCGGGAATCGGTTTGCTGCCGATAAACGTTGATAAATTCAATCAGTGATTCGATCGACATCCCAGCGTTGCGCATCACTTTGACGAAGAAGACCCAATTCATTTCACGCTCACCGTAAGTTCGATAACCACTTTCGTTCCGCGGGATCCGCGGTAATAAACCCAGTCGTTCCCAATACCGCAATGTTTCACTGGTGACCCCGAATTTCTGACTAACTTGGGCAATATTCATGCCACTCACCTCGCTTATCCTTATCATAGCATAACCAGCGCCAGTTGCGGTGAATCAGTGATCAGAGCGAACGCGGCGGCCGTGCGCTCGCACTTAACCGTTGTTCCATTAGGCCCGCCATCGCCGTCAAACGCTGGCAACTTTGAACTTGCTGATCCAGCTCCTCTTGCAGAAAATCACGACGCGCCGGCGAGGCTTGCGGTCCCGCCTGGGCCAACGTCGCATATTCGATCAAAAAGTCATCGCTGATCTGCGCCGCCTTAAAAGTCAGAATAAATCGGAGCCACAGCTCATCTTGCGGCCGATATTGCCGTTGCCCTTGACCATCTCGACGTACCGGCGGCATTAAGCCGACGCGCTCCCAATAGTGCAGTTGATCAGGTTGCACCGCGTATTTCGCGGCGATCTCGCTTATTTTCATCATGGCATCGCTTGGCCTTTCTCCTGGGGACTCCTAGTAAACGGGGCGATCTTCGCCTTGCGTCGCCGGATCCGCGATACCAATGCTATCACGACTAAAACGTGTTGGCGCCGCAACGATTTGCAAAACCACATCGGCAATACTCTGGCGTGACCCAGAAACACCCAAATATGGGTCAGCGCGATGCGTCACTGTATACTTGACTTCATCCCGATCATTCAGCCAAGGTAACCGCAAAGTCGTGTAGTCCAATCCAGACGCCGCCAACAATTGATCCGCCTTGATGGCCGCCGCCAAGCCACTCTGAACGCTGGCCAGATTCCAACGACCAAACTCGCCGGGCACCTCATTGTAGATCCCCAGAATATTGGTGGCGATGATCCGCTGAACGTGATGCGCGTTCATGGCCTGAATGATCGCTTTAGTGGGGCGGTTTTGACCATCGTGATCGACCACGGCGACGAAGACCAAGTCGACTCCTGTCATTGCCTGATCCAAAACCGCAGGATCACTGATGTCGCCCTCAATCAGATTGACCCGAGGGTTCGCGGCCAATGCGGCCAAGCGTTGACTCCGGCGTAAAACTAAAGTCAAATTGACCCCAGCAAACGCAGGTTCCTGTAAAATCCGTTGTTCCACGATCCGGGCGATCTGCCCGTTTGCTGCTAATATCAATAAATTCATTTGAAAATCTCCTTTTCCTGAGTGTTCGGCCAACGAGTCAAGACCGAACTGCCTAGCGACCATGTGTTAGCTGGCCTAACTCGGTCGGTCGATCCAGATACATCGTCAATCACCATGTGTTGACTAACTCGATGAACCCAGTATAAAGCTTGAAGTGAACTTCAAGGCAAGGGGAAAAGCAAAGTTTTTTTGATTTATTTTTTGAAGCTACTTTTGAAGCTACTCTCGACGTTGGCGCGCGGGATCCGGCGGCTCATGTTCGGTCAGGTCACGCTCGCTTGATGCGGCGGCGACCATGGATAATGACCAGCGCTAAAACCAGGTCGGTCACAACCAGCAGGCCTAGCCGCGGTAGCCACGCGGCCAAGACCAAGGCGAACAGCACCAGGCCCTTGAAGCGCAAGGCCGCGCCCCACTGAAGGGCTTGGCGCCACTCCGCGATCAATTCGATCAGCCACATCGCCATTAAGGTGGCGAATAATAGCCCGACGAAAATCAGTTTACTCGCCAAGCCCGCCGTCGCCAGCAGGAAATGCAAACTTAGGCCCAGCAAGAAAATCAAGAAGATCTCATCAATAAACAGCCAGCCTGTGGCCAACGCGCGGATCGAAGAACTAAACCGCAAATGAAGCTCACCTAGGATCTGGTAATAACTCCCACTGATCAGCGCGACCAACACAATGCTCAAGCTAAAGGTCAAAATCTCGATGCCGGTATTTTCACCGGTCAGGGCCGTGTATAAACCGGCGATGATCTCACCTAACGCGATCATCGTCAACAGGCCGTACCGTTCGATCAGCGAATCCTTCAATTGGTGGACCATTTCCGTTTGTTGATATTCCCGTTCAAGATTAGGATTAGTGAAGAAAATATCGCCCCAATTCAGCAATAAGGCCAGCACTAACAACCCCAGCTGGCCCCAATGTGGCAAGAACAAACTCAGCCCCAACAAGACCAGCGCCACCAAATGGACATTGGCCCAAACAGTGGACGCCGCCCGATGGATCGGATCGAAATAGGCGACCCAATACCAGATCCCCGCGGCCAGGAGCTCGATCAAAATCAAGACCAGGGTGATTTTGTTGAACTGACCCTGTAAAGCCTCGTCAATCAATAGCGCGCCGATCCCCGTCAGGATCATTTGCAAATTGATCATCACCACGTTCAATGGCGCGTCATTACCATGATTATCGAAATAGCTGGAAGTTTCATTCCAACCCCAGAAAAACCACCAGAAAAGCAAAGTGGCATACCCTAAAGTCGACCATGACCAATTGGCAAGCACCCCATCGGTCAACCGCGCCAAGACCACCGCGAAAATCAAATCATAAAACAATTCCAACCAACTTATTTTGCGATCACGGATCGGTTGATCGATCGTCCGTGGTCGCCCCCAAAAATCAAACATCGTCGCATCCTCCAATTTTTTGACGAGGCGGTCTGCTCTTTTGAAACGTGTTCACCAGCCCAGCTTCTTCCCCTTAGCTACGCAATTATTCCGGAGGCACAGACCAGCCTCCAAAATACTTGCTAGGCTAATGCTCTGAAGCTTCCCGGGCTGGTTCACACTCTTTTGCGCGGCAACCTACTCCGGCCGGTTCAGTCCGATACTCTCCCGCAAGTAAAGATCTTGATCCGCCGCAGCCACGACCACCGTTGCGATCGCCGCCCGGGCCACATCATGACCGCCAAAAGGCTCGCCCTTCCGCGTGATCTGGTAGGCGGCGCTCCCATTATCAAACCACCCAGGCCGAATGATCGTGTACGCCAGCGAACTGGCTTCGATCAGGTCGGCGGCCTGCCGATAAGGTTGCAGCATGGGATTTTGCGCCAAATTACCGCTGGCGCCAATCCGAGCTGGGATCTCATTATAGATCCCCATCGAACTGATGAAAATCAACCGTTGCACCGCGCTCGGCGTCATCGCTTGGATCAGCGCGTGGGCAAATTTAGGCAGATCGCCGCTCAAAGCCGCGAAAACCACATCTTGACCCACTAAGGCCGCGGCTAATTGTTGCGGATCACCAGCATCACCGCTGATCACTCGTTCTCGCTGCGGATCGATTTTTAAAGCGTCGGTGTGTCGCGCAAACAAGGTCAAATGATCGGTCGTTGTCGCTAAGAAACGTTGCCGGGTCGCTTGACCGATCGAACCAGTCGCCCCAATAATCAAAATATTTTTCATTGCTATTATCCTACTTTCGGACCCATTGTGGATCGATTCTTTGAATTGGATCACTTTTCTTTGCAAAAATCAGTTTAACACCTTAGACTAACTAGAAGGCAAGTGCTAAATTTTTTTCGTCGCGTCCCATACTGGACGGATCAAAATGACATCAGCGGTTGATAACGCGATTTACTTTTATCGCGAATCAACAGGACTCTCTCCCAGGCCAGCCGCACTCACCAGCGCCCTGCGATAATGAGCGTGAAAGCATTGCCAAATCTATTTCTAAAAGGAGTTCTCTATGAGTTATTCAATTCAAGAAGTCGCCAAAAAAATGCACATCACCAGTTACAGCATCCGTTATTATCATGATCAGGGAATGCTCCCCTTTGTTCAGCGCGACGCGAATAATAATCGGGTCTTCAATGAGATCGACTTAGAATGGTTGCAGATCATTGTCTGTTTGCGCGCAACAGGCATGCCCATCGCCGAAATCCAACATTATTTGCGCCTGGTGCAAGCCGGCGTGGAAACAGTCCCCGAACGCTATCAACTGATGAAAACGCAACAAGCCCGCACCCAAGCCGAGATCCGCGAGTTACAACAACACTTACAACTCATCGATCGGAAAGTCGCACACTACGCCGAAATTCTTGCGGATCCTCAGCCTGACAGCATCGTTCCCGCCAACTTAGCCGCGGCTCAGGCGCAAATGGCTCATCAAGTTAGCGGCGACCGTTCACCCAAATAAAATCAACCAACGATGGGGTGCCTCATCATCCACAATGAGGTGGCTATAAACCGCTGCCCAAAACTATCAGAGTCAATTAATGAAATCGGTTGAAAACACCAATATTTTTTCAGAAAACTTATTAGTTGACTTTACGTCCAATCATCACTATCATTAGTATTAGGTTATCTTAATTTTTTTATTCAATCTGTTTAATCAGTTGAATCATTTGACCCAATATTTTTCGATAGGAGTTTTACTTGTTGTCTCAGATAAAGTACCACCGCATTTCATGGCAGGACTGGTCAACTAATCGCCAGATCCACCAACTATACTTAACCGCATTTCCAGCTGTGGAGCGGAGCCCTTACCTTTCGCTCCAGTTTCAAGTACTGATTGGCAAGATCCAATGCGTCGCTTATTACGATCAAGACACGTTCATCGGCTTCACCTATTTGACCACCGTGGGCGATACCGTCTACCTGCTCTACTTCGCGGTTGCCTCCAATTTACGCGGTCAAGGTTACGGCACCCAGATCTTGGCAAAAGTGCAAGAGCTGGCAGCCGGTCGCAACTTGGCTCTAGACATTGAAATCGTTGATCGCCACGCGGATAATTTCACCCAGCGGCTAAGTCGACGTAATTTCTATTTACGCAATGGCTTCCAAGGCGGTCAATATCGTTTCTCCATCAGTGGTGAACGCTATGAACTGCTAACGACCAACGAAGATTGGACTTGGAGCGAATGTGACTACTTAGTCCAACGACTCTGGCCAGACCAAGCCTTCGGTGAAAATGGCGCCCGTTAAGCGCGGCGCTACCTGGTCACATAAAATCGAACCACCTGGTAACTGCTGACAATCATTGTCGGCAGTTTTTTTGAATCTTGTTCCGTTCGCTGGCACCCATCTTCTTCAACTCAGCGGCGTCAGGCTTCTGGAGGGGCATGGCCCACCTCCGAAATTTCGGCTAGTCTAATGCTCGCGAACCTCCCAAGGTGAGTCGCTTTTTTGATTGACTTTTTATGTTTACAGTCGTAAACTAATTATTATCATTAAGTTTACAATTGTAGACACAGGAGGAAGAGCCATGACCAAGCCACTTTTGGAAGTTCAGAATCTGCGCAAAGTTTTTAAAAAAGCAGATGGCAGCCAACATGTTGCCGTCGATGACATTAGTTTTCATTTGGAAACTGGGGAGATTTTTAGTTTCTTGGGACCGAACGGCGCTGGTAAAAGCACCACGATCAATATGATCACCACCCAATTGACCCCCACTTCCGGTACGATCAAGATCGCGGGGCGCGATATCCGGACCGACCCGATCAATGCCCGGCGCACAATCGGGATCGTGGCCCAACATAACAATTTGGACCGCGGTTTGACCGCTTTTGAGAACTTGGTTTACCATGGCCGCTATTTCGGAATGACCACACTGGCGGCGGAGCAACGCGCCAATGAATTGCTGGCGGACTTCGGGTTAAGCGAATGGCGCCAAGACTATGTCAAAAGCTTCTCCGGCGGGATGGCCCAACGCCTGAAGATCGCCCGCGCCATTATGCACCGACCGCAACTTCTGTTCCTCGACGAACCGACAACCGGGCTGGATCCGGCCTATCGGGAAATCCTCTGGGATCATGTGTTGCGTTTGAATCGTCAGCAACAAACCACCGTTTTCCTGACCACCCACTACATGGAGGAGCCGGAACGGTTCTCCGACCATGTCGCGATCTACCAACAAGGCAAGATCAAAGCACTGGGCACGATTCCCGAATTGCGCCAATTGGTGCCCGCCGCCAGCATTGTTTATGCGACCGTCGACGCGGTGACAGCGCCACTCTTGCAGGAATTGAACCAACAACCTTTCATCAAGGAGATCTTGCAAAAAGACGAGAAAAACCTGGCGATTTTCCCTAATACCGATGACCAGATTCTGCAACAGGTGCTCCCGATTTTCGAACAACAACCTGTGAAACTTGAGAATATTCGTTTGAGTTTCGCTAGTCTGGACGATATTTTCGTTCATGTGACGGAGCATCCCACTGAAATGGAGGTCAAGACCTATGCGTAATCGGACAACACTCAACGTTTTCTGGATCATGGTCAAACGCGATCTATTGATCCAATGGCGGAACTGGGCTGAATTTATTTTCCGAGTTGTGATGTTACCCTTTATCCTGATTTTAACTTACGGTTACGTCTTGCCCAAGATCGGCGTTTTATCGGCCAGCTTCCCTAACGATCTTTTCCCGGGAATGGTCGGCATGAGTCTTTTGATCACGGGGATCCACGGCACCGCCGTCCCGCTGTCGATGGACTTCAACAACTCGCGAGAGATCGAAGACCGCCTGCAAGCGCCCGTCCCCGTCATGGTCACCGCTTGGGCGAAAATGTTCGTCGGCATGATTGAATCTTGGATCGGCGCCTTACTCGTGCTGCCGATCTCGCTGATTTTCATGGGGCAATCATTGCGGCTCCACCTATCCACCGGCAACATTTTCTTATTACTCTTGATCCTGTTGCTCAGTTCCTTTGCTTCCGCCGCTTTGGGGCTACTCGTCGGAACTATTGTCAAGCCCAACCAGATCGCCGCGATGTTCCCCGGCTTCCTGATGCCCGTGATTTTCACCGGGGCAATCTTCTTTAGCTGGAGCGCCTTGGTCAAACTGCCTTTCTATCAGATCCTCGTCCTAATCAATCCGTTGGTCTACATCAACGAAGCGTTGCGCCACACCATGTTAGGCGCCAGCAACGCGATGCCCCTGACCTACAGCCTCCTTGGGATCTTAGCCTTCACTATCTTGATGGGCGTAATGGGGATGCGGCGATTCCGCAAGATGGCCGTGCGCTGACGCCGTCAATTCAGCGGGAAAACTGCCGCAAGACAGCGACACCCCGCTCAAAATCAACCCGACAATTTCATGGATGACCTGACTCACACGCCCAATTTGATCATTGGGCGTTTTTTGTGGCCCCCGCGATTTCCGCACTGAGACCCCCGACCGATGGACCAACAACTGCGGACCGGTGCCGTCAACGCTCGTCGTAAATAACCGCATGACGCTAACCGCTGGCAAAATTGACCACTTTTTGACCTTAGCCAAAATATTGGTTCCATCTTTTGCGAAATTCAATTACAATGGATGTATCAGCAACAGCAGAATCTAGGCTGGGCCTGTTGAAGCGCCTGGCTCGTGCGGGGACCGTCAGGAAGATGCCCAACAGCGAAGGTCAGCCGTGATCTGGCAGGAGGCGCAAAGATCATGAAGCAGAGTATCAACGACTATGTCAACGCCTATCAGCGGCAGTTGGTCCAAGGCGATATCCCAATTGCTTATACTTATTTACGAAAATATCTCCCCATTTTAAGAACTGACCTGGGCAAGCATAACGACGGACAATACACGCTTGGCAACGTCTACCCCGGCTTTATGGATTATACCTATTTCTATTTTTATAATCCCGCCCTCCAGCGCAGAAAGTTACGCTTTGGGCTCGTGCTTAATCACCGTGAAATGCGATTTGAACTTTGGCTCCTAGGACAAAACGCCGCGGTTCAAACCAAATATTGGGCAGCACTCAAAGATATCACCTGGAACAAGGGCCAAACCGCGATGCCCCAATATGCGATCCTTGAAGTTGTCTTAGTTGACCACCCAGATTTTGACGACCAAACCGCATTGACCGCAGCAATCACCACCCGCGCCCTAGAGGTTGCCCAAGACATTCAAGATCAGCTACGAACGCTCCCTTGATTAGGTCGATCGGCGGGCCGCCGCGATTAGATTCAGGCCAAGGGTTCAAATCCCTCCTTCTCCGTCACGTTAATGACGAGCTCGTCCTGTGGTTCGTCCCGGCTCAACCGTACCCAAAGGTTTAAATCCCTTACTCTCCGTAGCCTAAAATAGTGAAGTTGTCTCTTAGAAATTCGTGCACTTAATTGAAATAGTTTGATCTAAGTTCGGCCGTGTTTTTTCCCTTTGCAACCGGAAACGGTTAATTTAAACAGTCGCTTTGCTGGTACGAAGCGACTGTTTTTTCTTTTGACCCGGCCCGGCCACCCTGCCTTTCAGCAATTATTATCAACCTTTTCTTGTTCATCTCAGAACTCAACCAACAAAAAAGCCCTGATTATGTTGATCAACATAATCAGGGCTTAACGGTAGAACCGGAGAATAATCAACGGAGAGTAAGGGATTTGAACCCTTGATACAGGATTACCCGTATACATGATTTCCAATCATGCTCCTTCGGCCACTCGGACAACTCTCCCGAATAAACTCCGGTTGTCAGACTCGAACTGACGACATCTTGATTAACAGTCAAGCGCTCTACCAACTGAGCTAAACCGGAATCAAGCGTGGCAACGCCCTATCCTCGCAGGCAGTCTCCCACCAACTACTTTCGGCGCTAAGAAGCTTAACTTCTGTGTTCGGCAAGGGAACAGGTGTATCCTTCTTGCTATCGCCACCACACTCTTTACT